>JBLHMH010000025.1:0-27877 GCA_047621785.1 Polaribacter sp.
TAAAACAGCGTTCTATACTTCAGAGATTGCTGATAACAATAGTTATGAGCAATGGGTGGAGGATGGCAGCACAGATGCCGCAACTCGAGCCAACACTAAGTACAAAAAAATGCTGGCTGAGTATGAGTTACCGCCTCTGGATCCTGCGATTGACGAGGCGCTTTTGGCCTTTATTGCTGAGCGTAAAGCAAGTTTTCCGGACTCTAACGTCTAGTATTGAGTGTGGCTTTAACTTGGCAATATCAGTAAGCGGGCAACCTTAGCCTGAGTTTGCTTAGCTTAGAGAGGCCCCACTTCGATTGAAGTGGGGCTTTTTTTATGGCCTAAGGATGATACGGTGTTTAAGCTATTTTTCAGCTGCGCTGATATAATTTACTTATCAAGTGTAACTATTCGCAATAGATCAAATTTTAAAGTAGGAAACTATAGTGCCTGACTCAAGACCCCAAGTAACGCCGAGCACGGCGATGATCGATGCTCTCGCAGATATTCAGCGAGGAATAGAAAAAGAAGGACTGAGAGTTGCCAGCGATGGATCAATTTCGCAAACTGGGCATCCTGAGATACTAGGGTCTACCCTGACTCACCCAAGTATTACCACGGATTACTCAGAGTCTTTATTAGAATTCATCACTCCAAAGCAACGTGGCGTTGAGGAAACTATTGACTATCTCTCTGACTTGCATAGTTTTGCACTGCGCAATCTTGGAGATGAAGTTGTTTGGCCGTCCAGTATGCCCTGCGCTATAGAGGGCGACGAAAGTATCCCAATTGCTCTCTATGGATCGTCTAACGTTGGTCAGATGAAGCATGTGTATCGACAAGGGCTTGGTGTTCGCTATGGGCGGATCATGCAGTCGATCGCCGGGATCCACTATAATTTTTCATTTCCTGATGAGTTTTGGTTGGCGCATCAAAAACATTTGGGTGATACGCAAAGTCTGAAAGATTTTAAATCTGAACAATATTTCTCATTGATCCGTAATTTTCGCCGATATTCATGGATTCTGCATTATTTGTTTGGTGCTTCACCGGTCATCGATGCTAGCTTTTTAGATGGACAGCCACATCAGCTCCAAACTTTTGCTGGAAATAGCCTAGGCCTGCCTTTTGCGACATCTTTGCGCATGAGTGATCTGGGCTATAAAAATTCAGCACAAGAAGATTTAAAGGTTTCATATAATACGCTCGATGAGTACACCAAGACTTTGGGTAAGGCCGTTCATCAGTCTTATGCACCCTACGAAGAAATTGGCACTCAAAGAGATGGCCAATACATTCAACTAAATACTAATATTTTGCAGTTGGAAAATGAATACTATAGTGATATTCGCCCCAAGCGAGTAACTGATTCAGGTGAGAAACCAATCCATGCCTTAGATGATCGAGGCGTTGAATATATTGAGGTGCGAATTTTGGATATAAATCCATTCATCGCGCAAGGCATCAATAGCGAGCAAATACGTTTTATGGATGCGTTTTTGATTCATTGTTTGATCTCGCAATGTCCATTACAAAGCACGTCGACTTGTAGTGAAATCAAAACCAATCAAAGTAATGTGATCATGCGTGGGCGTGACCCTGAGCTAATGATGGAGCAGGACGGAGAGCAAGTACCATTAAATGTCGCGGCTAATCAAATGTTAGACTGCATTAGCAAAGCGGCGGCCATGTTAGATCAAGCAAATCAGACAAAGCTATACTTGGCGGCGGCAACCGCACAACGAGCTAAAGTGGCAGACTCAACATCGACGCCGTCTGGCAGGATAATGGCTTTGGTTGAGTCAGGCGAAGAGTTTTTGGATTTAAATAAACGGCTAGCCGATCAACACAAGGCCTATTTTACTCACGCTGATAATACCCAATTGCCTGACGCAAAAATGCGAGAACTGGCAGCAAAATCTCTCGTCGAGCAAGCCGACATGGAAAGCAATGACGTGATTTCATTTGATCAGTATTTAGCTGCATACAACGAAGCTGATTGAGTAAGCAGATAGTCAAAGGTAATCTTTAGATGAAAACCGTGGTTATAACGCATGAACCTGTTGAACTGTTTAAATTGTTAAAGTTTGAGGGCTTGGTTGGTAGTGGCGGCGAAGCAAAATTCGTGGTGTCGCAAGGTCTGGTCAAGCTTAACGGCGAAGTTGAACGACAAAAACGCAAGAAAATACTTGCCGGTGATACGGTGGAGTTTAATGATCAGCTAATGTCTATTGTTTTGCAGTCGAGTACTTAAAAAGAAGATTGGGATAAGTTAACAATCTGTAAGCAACTTGCGCGGCCCGTAGGCCTAGTGTTTAATGAAAGAATGGATAAAACAAATAAACTGGCCGTCTTAATCGATGCCGACAACGCACAGCCTCGTATCGTTGATGCGCTATTGGCTGAAATTGCAAACTATGGCGTAGCGAGTGTTAAACGCATCTACGGGGACTGGACTGCACCCGGACTAAAGGGCTGGAAAGACGTATTGTTAGAATATTCAATCCAACCGATCCAACAGTTTGCCTATACCAAAGGGAAAAATGCGACCGATAGCGCGATGATCATCGACGCCATGGACTTGCTCTATTCCAATGCTTTCGATGGATTTTGTATTGTCTCTAGCGACAGTGATTTCACAAAATTGGCTTCCCGCATACGCGAATCAGGACTAGTCGTTTACGGTTTTGGTGAACGTAAAACACCGTCACCATTTGTAGCCGCCTGCGATAAATTTATTTATACAGAAGTGTTGCGCGCAACCGAAGGTGAAACAGAAGAGGCGGTTAAAAAGACTACTAACGAATTAAAACAGGATACCAAGTTAGTTGCTGCACTACGCAAAGCGGTCGATGCGTCTTCCGACGAAAGTGGTTGGGCGCAACTGGGCCCCGTAGGCAGTCATATTGCCAATCAATCCTCCAATCTTGACCCGCGTAACTACGGTTATGTCAAGTTAGGTGAATTGCTTAAAGCAATAAAATTATTTGATATTGAAGAGCGCCCGATCGGTAATGGCCGGTCTAAGGCCTTATATGTACGGCATAAACAAGTCCGAGAAAAGAAGGTAGTTGATCGAAAGCCGAGAGTAAGCTGAGGCGAGACACTATCGCCGTGGCCGACGACCATGAATTAGGCAGATCAAGGCAGTCTGTGGCCGCAACTCGGTTAGCCTTTTGTCAGAAACCCCGCGTTTGGATAATCTTTTGTTGGTTTGGCTTTGTTGATCGAGTAGCATCACAGCAAGTTGTTTAGGAAGCTTATTTGGAATCTAGAAAAAGGACGATTTAGATTCCATTTAAAGATCTAGCAAGATATAAAAAGCACTGGATTAATTGACAATTTGGTTCGCTATTAACATTGCGTGCCTGTATAGTCGCGCGATTCGTGGGGATGACACGAATTAGCTGTATTACTTACATGTGTTGCGCTAATTTTAAAATCAATACAAACCTCCACACAATCACTGGTGCCAAAAACCAGTTACGGGCAAGAACGCATACGGTGAGTGATCGCGTTTGGCCTCAATTCAACGCAATCGGCGACTAGCGGCTAATCTAAGCTGCCAAGCGCCCATTAAAAAGAGCCAAGATGACTTCTGAAAAACAACCCCAAGATCCCAAAGCCGACAACGTAGATTCTAAACAAAACAGCAAAACAGAAAGCCAAGATACCGCAGAGGTTGATGGCGTAATGTTTAGTGATTTAGGTTTACCCGACTTGCTACTGCAAGCCGTCAATGATCAAGGTTATGAACGCCCTTCACCTATTCAAGCAGAGGCGATTCCGCCGCTTTTAGAAGGTCGAGATTTGCTTGGTCAAGCACAAACAGGTACCGGTAAAACCGCAGCCTTCGCATTACCGCTATTGAGCGCTATTGATGCGACTAAGAAGCATCCACAATTGCTGATTCTTGCGCCAACCCGTGAGCTTGCAATTCAAGTAGCCGAAGCATGTCAGCAATATGCAAAACACCTAAAAGGGTTGAACGTGCTACCGATCTACGGTGGCCAATCGTACACCATTCAGCTTAAACAGCTGAATCGTGGTGCTCAGGTTGTAGTAGGTACTCCTGGCCGAGTCATGGACCACATTCGTCGTAAAACACTATCCTTAGATGGACTCAAAGCGCTGGTCTTAGACGAAGCTGACGAAATGTTACGCATGGGCTTCATTGATGACGTCAAGTGGGTGTTGGAACAGTCACCGCCAGATCGCCAGATAGCATTATTCTCGGCCACTATGCCGCGTGAAGTGCAGCGTGTTGCAGACCAACATCTAAATAACCCAGTTTATATAAAGATTGCCAGTAAAACCGCAACTGCGGCAAACATCAGTCAGCGCTATTGGATTGTGCGAGGTACGCATAAACTTGATGCTATTACGCGCATCCTAGAGAACGAAGATACCGAGGGTGTGATCGTTTTTGTAAGGACCAAAAATGCGACCGTTGAACTCGCCGACAAATTATCCGCACGCGGCTTTCGAAGTGATGCGCTGAACGGCGATATCGTTCAGGCTAATCGAGAAAAAATCATCGATCGACTGCGCAAGGGCAAGTTGGATATCTTGGTTGCAACCGACGTTGCCGCACGAGGCTTAGACGTCGAGCGCATTAGTCATGTTATTAATTATGATGTACCGCATGACACCGAAGGTTATATTCATCGTATTGGTCGAACAGGAAGAGCTGGGCGTGAAGGCAAGGCGATTATATTTATCACACCGCGTGAAAAGCGTATGCTGGGTGCAATTGAGCGGGCTACGCGACAGGTTATTGACCCAATGGACTTGCCGAGCGTGCAAGATATTAACCGTAGTCGCATGGAGCGATTTAAAGACAGAATTGCTACCACCATTGCTGATGAAGATTTAGGTTTTTTCTCCCAAATTGTTGCTGAGTTACAGATAGAACGTGAGGTTAGCTCTGAGCAGATCGCTGCTGCGACTGCTTTTTTGGCCCAAGGAGATACGCCATTAATGCTGGATGAGAAAGAACTACGTGATACTAAAATACACCAAGGTTCGGCAAATTCTGGCGGCGATGGCGGAGGCAGAGACCGAGGACGAAAAAGAGAGCCTAGAGAACCCCGTGATTACAAGCGCGAAGATAAACCAACGCCAAATCTTCAAGCAACGCCACTTAAAGACCATCCAGACGTTGAAATGCGACGTTTTCGCCTAGACGTAGGTCGACGCAACCAGGTTAAACCAGGCAATATCGTGGGCGCTATCGCCAACGAAGCTGAGCTTGAAAGCAAGTACATTGGTGAAATTGAAATTCGCGATGAATACTCTACGGTGGATCTACCCGCGGATATGCCGAAAGAAGTGATGGCAATCCTAAAGAGGGCCCGTGTTGCTGGTCGGCCATTGGAAATAACTATTTTCCGTGGTGGTGAAACAAGCCCTACTCCTAATAAAGATAAGCCAGTTCGCAAGTCTTACGATTCCAAGCGAGGCGATAAGGCAAGCACTGGAAAAGGAAAATCTGATTATGCTAAGAAAAAGCGTAAAGACAGAACCTAGCACTTGCAGAGACCCTGATAATTGCTGTTTATTTTGTCAGGGTTTGTATTTATTATTTACTCAGCATGAATGCCTTATTTAGCTCGACAAAAATAGTTGCCGCACTGCTAGTTTTAGCCGCCCTGGGTGGCTGTTCTTCGATAGCCTATTATGGCCAGAGTGTCATCGGGCACAGTAAGTTAATGTTAGCTCGGGTTCCGATCGACAAGGCGATTGTTGGCGCACAGCAAAGCTTGGATGATGAGCTAGCATCGCAACTATTCTTAGCTAAGCGCCTGCGTCGTTACTCGATTGATCACTTAGGGTTGCCTGACAATTCAAGCTATTCAAGTTATGTCGATCTCGATCGAGATTTCCCGGTTTGGACGGTTGTCGCGGCTGAAGAGTTTTCTATCAATGCTAAACAATGGTGTTATCCAGTTATTGGCTGTGCCAGCTATAGAGGATATTTCGCTAAACAATCGGCGCAGGAATACGCACAATCACAACAAACTCTTGGTTTAGAAACAACCATCGGAGCTGCCGGCGCTTATTCCACGCTAGGTTGGTTCGCCGACCCATTATTGCCATCGATGATGCGCTATGGGGTAGCTGCCTTCGCTGAAACACTATTTCACGAACTCGCACATCAACAACTATTTATCAAAGGTGATAGCGGTTTTAATGAGGCTTTTGCCACGGTAGTAGGAGAGCAGGGCGCCCTGCAATGGCTTGCCGCTGAGCGCCCAACTTTATTAGCAGACCACCAAAATAGATTGGCAGCACGAGATGACTTTAGTGCTCTGTTAGCACGCCTAAAGGCACACTTGGCAGAGCTTTATGCTTCTAGTTTAGGTGCTCAAGAAATGCGCAAAGCCAAACAAAAAATATTTATAAAACTTAAAAAAGATTATCAAACGTTAAAGCTAAATAGCTGGCAAGGGTTGGCTTGGTACGACGCGTGGTTTGAGCGCGAAGTAAACAATGCAAGAATAGCGGCGTTTGGAACCTATCGTGATCAAGTGCCTGAATTTGAGCGATTGCTCGCAGATTGCATGTCAAACTTTAAAATGTTTTATGCAAGCTTAAAATTGGCGAATCACAATCGGGAATATCCAATTATTCCGAAAAAATGTAATTGAAACTAACTGTTTTGGGAAAATGGCAAGTTGGTTAATTGATCATTTATCGCGCATTATAGGTATTCAGAATACGCCTAGCGGGTACAGAGGTTTTCAATCAATGAAAAGTCTTATTAAACCCAGTTTACTAAGTATTGTCGTATTGCTTAGCGGTAGCAGTTTTGCTCAGACTTCATTCACTAATTTTATTGTCTTCGGTGATAGTCTTTCGGACACTGGAAATATTAATAGTGGGCTGCCCGACCTTCCCCCTCCTTTTTATCAAACTCGAATTTCCAATGGACCAGTCGGCGTCGATTATATAGCAGAATCTATTGGTTTTAATGCTATGGCCTCCGAACCAGGGGGCAATAATTACGCAGTCGGGGGCGGAAATATTGTTGGTAGCGATAGAGAAGACTTAATTTCTCAAATTGACGACTATGTGTCGAATGCAGGCAATCAGGCGGATTCAACGGCGCTGTATTTGCAGTGATGATAATCGTGGTTTACCTAGTCAGGCGTCAAGGCAGATGGCTGAGGCGCGTATAGGCGAGATAATTACGTCGCTTAAGTTCTTCTGGTGCGCAGCGATTTTTAGTTACTAATGTCGCTGACATCGGGCGCATACCAGAAACGCTGATGCGTGGATCAATTGATCCCGGGGTAGTCGCTAGGGTCAGCTTATACACTCAGATATTCAATACGCGTTTAAGTCTAGCCTTGGCTGAATTCTCAGCGCCAGACGAAATACAGTTAGTTGGGTTTGATTTGTTTTCCGAGTTTGCTGCGATTTTAGATGCGCCTGCTAGTTTTAACTATACGACCATTGGCTGTGTCGATATTTCTTCAGATGATATCCTCGATCTGCTGGTCAGCGTAGTATTTCCATACACACAGCAATGCCAGTTCGGATCACGGTTTGATGAATTTGTCTCTTTTGACAACATTCATCCTGCCCGAGTGACTAACAAGTTAATTGGAGAGAAAATGCTGGCGTTATTGGCTGGGTCGTCCTCTTCAACCCCGTCGGATGGCACTAAACGTTCTGTGACTGTCTCTATTCTACTATTACTTCTTGGCGAATAAAGCTTTGTCCTACAGACTATTTTCAAGCTTAAAAACGGACACTATTGCTTGGTGTAACAAGTAGTCTGAGATTAAAAATCGGGAAGTGACATAAGGTGATTGTCATAGGCACCAGATTCAGCCAAGCGTCTCATGTTTAGTAGGGTCTTGTACGGCGAACTAATCATTAAGCGATTACTTATCCAAGCGGGGATTGGCCCGTTGGGGTCGACATGCGCGTAGTTCTCCACCAATACTGAGCCATCGGCTTGCAAGGTAAATTGCCACTTGGCGATTGCTTGGGTCAGTCTGACCGCCTTTGGATTGATCTCCTTTAATCCAGTTGTCGCCGAGCTATGCATGCTAAGGACTTTGTTCTTAGGGTCAATCGTCCACTGGACGTGCGCTAATATATCTCGATCTTTGATTGGGAATGGTAAATCATTATAGGTGTAGACATAGTTTTCAGTATCCGAGACAGTCTGATAAACCTCGGAGTGTTTGCACATGTCGGCCCACTTTGAGCACGATGCAGAGTCTTTGATTAACCCGATGATGCTGACTAAAGAGGCGTTTATAAGTACAGAAGATTTAATCGCTCTATATTTGGATCCCATAACCGGCGCGATGTAGACCTTTATTCCGCGCCTTTCTCGTTTTAGCTGCCAATCAAGTGCAGCTGTATCCGAAAGCAGATTCGACTGTGCCTGTATTGTGCCGACACCAGCAACGAAAATGAAAACCAATAGACTATATTTAACCAGTCTTGGTAGAGTATTTATGCTTTGATTTTGACGTAGGCTTGGGATTGAGCGGATTCGAGGGTTGTCAATATTGCGCGCGGGAAGCGCTTGAGTATACAAATTCGACTGTGCCTTGTCACTTACATTGATCAATAGGCGTTGCTTGTTAGGTTTACAACCAGTTCAAAATTTGATCGGCCAACACATCAGGAAGCTCGTGACTTACTAGATGATGAGCCCCGGCAATTGTTTGCGGCTCGATATTTGTAGCTAGCTTGCTGTTTCGTTGGTCAAATTGGAGTTGGCTATACATATAGCTATGCTCCGCTCTTAGCACTAGAGTTGGAAGTCTGCATTTTTCTAAAACATCCCAGAGATACTCTACTCGACGAAAGTTGAACGATTCCCACGCCGGATCGTGTGCTAGTTCAAAATCGCCGTCGGGTCTCTGTTTTAAGCCGTACTGTGCATAGTCTTTTAGTGCTCGATTGGTGAACAGGCGATAAGTTGGGTGCGTACGATACTTGTCATAGAACGACTGCGGAGAATCCCAGATACGTTGTCGTGCGTGTGTCTTACTGATGAACGGAACTAATTTAAACACCAACCATTGCGGTAAGTGCTTGTAAAGTCTGGCCAGGTTTGCAGACGGTATGGTTGCCGGTTCAATTGCGATAATCTTTGAAAAAAGTTCCGGCCTTTTTACTGCAGCAAGTAGCGTGACAGTTGCGCCCAGAGAGTGCCCCATACCAATAACCGGTTGAGTATGTTTTGTCTCGATGGCTGATATCAAATCGTCAGCATGATGCTGCCAGGTGAAGGACCGTACGGGCAGTGCTTGATCAGGCCAAGACCCCCTAAAATCCATGCCGCTGACATGATATTTTTCATCGAAATACTCAAATAGGCCGGTGTAGCTTGCAACCGGTAAGCCGTTGGCAGGGGAGAAATGGATGGTCTCGCACACGTCTTTATTTTGATTAAAACGCTCTAGCCAGGCAGGATTTTCATGGCCAGAATGTGGAATATTATGGTTCAAAGGGTTATGGTTCAAGGCGATGTGTAAAATGTAATTGGATTGAAATTCGGACAGTTACTTGGCTGTGGAGGAGTATAACTTTAATTCCCCGGTGTTTTGTAACAACGATTAAAGCCTATATTTCATGATTATCCTAGCAGCGAGTTAAGCACTGCTAGCGTTCATATAAAAGAGCGGTAATTCGTGTTTGAAAATAAATTAGTAGAAGCTACAAAATGTATAGTCACACGTTCAAATTGCGACGGATAGCTTAGATTACGTATTAAAAGCACTTAGGAAAGTACTTTATTTGTGTTTAAAGGGGGGGAATCCTTAAGCCAGCCGTGCTGTATTTTTTAATGCTATTATTGCTCGTCGAGTCGCTTACGCATAAGGGATTACAACAACGGACCTTTTGTATCTGCGGTCAAAAAACTAGGCTTGTAATTATAGAGGATTCCATTTCATTTGGACAAGGTGTCTGCGTGGTGGTTATGGCTTAGATGAATCAGTCGTAGGTAGAGTTACAATGACTTTAGGGTTTGTAATGTGGTAGTTTGGGTGCTGCTGACAGTAACGGCGTTATTGATATTGACGTGGACTTACATTTTTTGCGTAGGCATAATTCATATAACTTTCCAGTCGAGGTGAGTAGCCGTCTCTTATCTTCAGCGGAGAAGAATTTTTTGAATATCTAGCGGATTCGCTTAGCGAAGATTTTCTAAATTCACCAAAGTTACCATTTGGGATATTGTCGAGGCATCGCCAAAGGCCAATAAAGCCTGGGGTAAGTTGATCCAAGATCGCTTGAAGACCCAATGCTTTGATTTCATTCTATGTAAGAAATATGATTTGTCTATTGTCGGTGTTGTGGCGATTGAAAAGCTACATCCTAATGATAGTAGTGGTGACAACGCTATTAGAAAAAAGTTGATTGCTGCGATATGTAAGTCGGCGCACTTAAAACTTTTCCGCTTTGATGTTAAGCAAGATCACCATCGTCTTGATGTCCGACGCCTGGTAACCGGTAAATCATCAAAAGCGGGCAACAATCACTTAGGGTCTGTGACTACCCAGAACTCTCAATTCACTATTGATAATTCTTCATATAGGGCATTTTCGAGAGGGTAGTTGCCCGCAATGTAATGGTGAGGGGGTCACCAAGGTCGCGCTTAAAGGAAAGGCAATCGGCGAAAAATTTCTAATGTGCCGTAAATACCCGTACTGTGACTACCTGGTAGCAATGAATGATTAAGTCGTCACGCAAAAAATGCACCAGAATAGTTTTGTAGAGCAGGAGCAGGCGAATAGTGAGTGCTATACTATACTAACTGGTCACGCGGTTAATTACGTATAAGTGAATCAGGTTCTGCCAATAGAGCTGAAGGTTCAAAATACCGTGCCTGACATTCGTTTAAATTGAGCTGTTGATGGTGCCGCCGCCTAGACAGACACGCTCGTCGTAAAAAACCAGGGCTTGACCTGGTGTCACCGCCCTCTGTGGGTTTTCAAACCCAACGACAATTTGGCCTGCTTTAACGCTTATTACTTTACATGCTTGGTCTTGCTGTCTATATCGAGTTTTAGCGGTTACTTCGTCACCCACCGATAAACCATTGCCATCAACCCAATCTAAGGTGTTTGCGGTCACTGTTTGAGTCATCAGAGCTGGATGGTTATGGCCTTGTACTACCAGTAGTTCATTTTGTACTAGATCCTTAGCGGCGACGTACCACGCCTCGCCTGGGCCGCCTATATCAAGTCCGTGTCGCTGCCCAAGAGTGTAATACATTAAGCCATCATGCTGACCAACAATCTGACCATTGGTCGCCACCATATTGCCAGGGTTAGGTTTAATATAAGTACTTAAAAAATCCTTAAACCGGCGTTCACCGATAAAACATATGCCGGTGCTATCTTTCTTATTGTGGTTAACAAAACCGCGTTCTTGGGCAATCGCTCTGACTGATGGTTTGTCAATTTCTCCCAATGGAAATAGGCTTTTTTGTAAGGCGCTTTGTTGTAAGGTATACAGAAAGTAGCTTTGGTCCTTATTGTTGTCGGCGCCCCGCAACAATACTTGCTGATCGTTTAATTGACCTTTTGCGACATAGTGGCCGGTGCTAATATAATTTGCGCCAATAGCCTGTGCTTGCAATAAAAACTCCTTAAATTTAATCTCCTTATTGCATAAAATATCTGGGTTTGGGGTTCGCCCGGCTTGGTATTCAGCTAAGAAATGTGAGAAAACGTTTTCCCAATATTCGTGTGCGAAATTTACTTCCTGGAGCTCAATGCCAAGGCGATCGCAGACCTGTTGCGCGTCTTTGAGGTCCTGTGCAGCTGCGCAATATTCTTGCGTATCGTCTTCTTCCCAGTTTTTCATAAATAAACCGGTAACTTGGTAGCCTCGTTGCTGTAAGACATAGGCGCTGACAGATGAGTCGACGCCACCCGACATGCCAACGACAACGTGCGTTTCACGCGGATCGTGATTGATAGTGGTAACTAAAGAAGAGGTGTTCATGGGAAAACGAGTGATTTGCTTGGCGGTGATTTAGTACAGGTTCAGTTTTATGGTAGATCTTTTAGTATGTCCAGTGGGTAGCGATTGCCGGCAATAAAGTCATATATCGATCTTAGTACCAGTTCACTGCGCAGATTGTCTTTAGCCTCTAGCTCAACCAAGCTCAACCAGTGTGTGTCGATGATATCGCTGTCTAGCGTTACTGTTTTATCAACTTTGCTTGCTTGGCCACAAAAAGTGTATCTAATGTAGGTTTTTTGCTGCGCTGTTCGTAATCGATACAGGCCGGTTAACGCACTGGGAGTAAAGTGACAACAGGTTTCCTCTAACATCTCGCGTTTAGCAGCATCGATAATACCTTCACCATCTTCTATGTGCCCAGCAGGTTGATTGAGGACTATCTCACCAGTTGATTTAGAGCGTTCTTCAACGATCAAGAATCGGCCATCTTTTTCACAGATGGCGGCTACAGTTACGTCTGGGTGCCACATTTGTGTTGTTGGATAAAGCTATTTACTAATGTCTGCATAATGTCTAAGTGTGAGGCCTAGCGAAAGGTTTTACAATAGTGTCGTTAAGGTGTTTATGATATGATTTTGCGACCTGTTCGGGACACTAGAGTTGCAGATACAGTACTTGCAATACCCAAGCACCGAAGCCAATTCTTTAAGCACTGTTACAAAGTTCAAGTAATGTTCCAGGTAAACATAAGTGATTTCAAATAGTTGCCGACGGTTATTGAAAGATTCTCGACACTATTATTACGTTACCGACACTACTAAAACGTTACCGACATTCTAAACACTGTTTCTAAACCTTGCTCCCATGTGGGCAGGGCTATTCACAACTGGACGAGATACAATGAGCAATAGTAATTCAAAAATATTTTACACCTTAACTGACGAAGCGCCTGCGCTAGCGACACGTTCATTACTACCTATATTTCAGTCCTTTGCATCGAGCGCAGGAATAGAAATTGATAGCAAGGATATTTCTTTAGCGTCTAGAATATTAGCTAATTTGGCAGATTACGTCGATGAAGATAAACGCGTTACCGATGCGCTTGCAGAACTTGCCGTACTGGTAATGGAACCCTCTGCAAATATTATTAAAACGCCTAATATTAGTGCCTCGATACCTCAAATTAAGAAAGCAATCAAAGAGCTACAGGCTAAGGGCTATAAATTACCGGAGTTTCCTGACGATCCTAAAAGCGACGAAGAAAACACTATTCGTGCTTGTTATGAGCGGGTTAAAGGCAGTAGCGTTAATCCGGTAATCCGTGAAGGAAACTCTGATCGACGAGCGCCTGCTGCAGTAAAGAATTATGCGCGTAACCACCCGCATTCGATGGGAGAGTGGTCACCAGACTCAATGACGCATGTAGCGACCATGAATGGAGGCGACTTTCGTTCTAGCGAAAGATCGATGACCATTGACGATGCCTGTAGTGTGAAAATTGAATTTACTGATAAATATGGCAATCGATCGATCAAGCAATCCGGGTTAGCGCTTTTAGCCGGTGAAGTGATTGATGCTATGTTTATGAGTAAAAATGCACTCCGGAGCTTCTATGAAGAGCAAATTGAAGATGCTAAGCAGACCGGCGTTTTGTTCTCATTGCATGTGAAAGCGACCATGATGAAGGTTTCACATCCGATCGTTTTCGGTCATGCGGTGACGGTTTATTACAAAGACGTGTATGAAAAATATGCTGATCTGTTTAAATTACTAAACGTTCAACCGAATAATGGATTGGGTAATCTGTACAGTGTCATAGAGCAGATCAGTGGTGACCTTAGGGCCAATATTGAAGCTGATATAATGGCTTGTTATAAAAATCGACCACGGATTGCGATGGTTGATTCCGATAAAGGTATCTCAAATCTTCATGTGCCAAGTGATGTTATCGTTGATGCTTCGATGCCCGCGATGATCCGAAGTTCTGGCAAAATGTGGAACATGGATGGAGAGTTGATGGATACCAAGGCGGTTATTCCAGAAAGTACTTATGCTTATATATATCAAGAAGTGATTGATTTTTGTAAAGAAAACGGTGCTTTAGATCCAACCAAGATTGGCAGTGTTGCAAATGTCGGGTTAATGGCACAGAAAGCTGAAGAATACGGTTCGCACGATAAAACCTATGAGATGGAATACGATGGTTATATGAGGGTGATTGATGAGCAATCGGAGCAAATATTATTTGAGCATGCGGTGCAAGAAGGTGATATCTGGCGTATGTGTCAGGTCAAAGATCTACCAATTCAAGATTGGGTGAAACTGGCGGTTAAGCGTGCACGCAAAACTGGTTCGCCGACGGTCTTTTGGTTAGACAAAAACCGCCCGCATGAAGCACAACTAATTATTAAGGTGAATAAATATCTACAGGACCATGATACTCAAAGCCTGAATTTGATGATTATGTCTCCTGCAGAAGCAACTCGTTTTTCTTTAGAGCAGATAACTCAAGGCAAGGATGTAATTTCAGTGTCGGGTAATGTGTTACGGGACTATCTGACCGATTTGTTTCCGATTCTTGAAGTGGGTACCAGCGCTAAAATGTTGTCGATTGTACCGTTGATGAATGGTGGTGGCTTGTTTGAAACGGGTGCAGGCGGGTCGGCACCAAAGCATGTTGATCAATTCTCTAAGCAAGGCCATCTACGTTGGGATTCTTTGGGTGAATTTTTAGCGACTGCAGCTTCGTTCGAACATTTAGCAGAAGTAACCGAGAATCCCTGCGCTCATATCATTGCTCAAGCGCTAGATGATGCAACCAGTAAATTATTGGATGAAGGCAAGTCACCGTCGCGTAAGGTAGGCGAAATCGACAATCGCGGCAGTCATTTTTATCTTGCTTTGTATTGGGCACAGGCGCTAGCGGAGCAGGATCAAGACGCAGAATTGGCAAGTAAATTTAGTGTCCTGGCTCAGAGCCTAGCAGGCAATGAACAGACTATTCTTGAGGAGCTAAATTCCGCGCAAGGCAGTCCCGTGGACATAGGTGGCTATTATTGCCCTTCAGCCGATCTGGCAGATTCAGCAATGCGTCCAAGCGTTACTTTTAATAGCATTATTGATGATTTTGGCAGGTAGCCATCCACCGTTAAGGAATCTCTAATCAAGTCCCCAAGTCGTGCTTTTGGGCTTGAATAGAAACCTTACAAAAGCTTTGGACAATAAAAAACCCGTCAAACAGGCGGGTTTTTTATTGTCTATGGTTTCCTTGCAGTGGCGTCAGACTGTATTCAGTAAATTTAAAGTTATGCGTAGTTGCTATTAGGAAGCTGCCCTGATTTTTGCCGCTTTGGGACCTTTATCTCCATCCTCTAAATCATATTCGACTTCTTGCCCTTCGGTAAGCGTCTTATATCCTTCCATTTCTATTTCTGAAAAATGTGCGAACACATCATCACCGCCTTCGGTTGGTTCGATAAAACCAAACCCCTTGGACGAATTAAACCATTTAACGGTTCCCCTTGTAGCCATCTTTTCTTCCTCGCTTTAATGTAATCACTCTGTTTATGTTATCGGTGATTTACAATGGTAAATATCAATGAAGCGTTAAAGCTTTTTTTGTTCTAAACTACTTCACTGTAGACATCAAATAGATCTATAAAATTTGATGCTACCCAGTTAACCCTCAATTATGTTCAAGGTCAAGTCTACTTTTGATAAAGGTCGGGGTAGGTAGAGCCACTGCTCATTTTAATGAACATTTTGTAAACTAAAAAAGCCTTGAAATAATTAAAATTGGGCGCAGAATTAGTGTCTGAAACAAAGTCTATTAACACAGCGCGAAATATTTTCCCAATGAGTGATTTTCCCGAACCAATTTACCATGATGATCTAGTGCTTGAAGCGGCGTTACCTAGATTGAAACGTCCGCCATTGTATCGAGTGATGTTGTTGAATGACGACTACACTACAATGGAGTTTGTGGTGCAAGTATTACGCGCAATTTTTCATCATTCTGAAGAAAAAGCGGCGCAGATTATGATGCATGTTCATCAAAAGGGTGCTGGCATTTGTGGAATTTATACTCGTGAGGTGGCGGAATCAAAAGTAGAACAGGTACGCCAATATGCAGAACAAAACGAACATCCCTTGCAGTGCACGATGGAGCCAGAATCAAGCGACGAAGACGCAGAGTAATTCCTGCTATACATTTTTGATAATATTTAGTATTTGATTAAAATAGTAACCAGAACCAGACTTATAAGAAGCAAACATGATATCTAAAGAACTTGAAAAATCACTTAACTTTGCGGTCCAAGTAGCGCATGAGGCTAGGCACGAATTTGTCACTACGGAACACTTGCTGCTGACTCTATTGGATAATAGTTCAGCACTGTCAGTGTTGCAGGCCTGTCAAGCAGATGTTGAACAACTGAGAATGGAGCTGACCTCGCATTTAAGTGAACATGTACCCCAAGTAGACGATTTACCTGAAGTGAAAACTCAGCCAAGTATTGGCTTTCAACGAGTATTGCAACGAGCCATTGTGCATGTTCAAAGCTCGGGAAAATCCGAAGTTGAAGGCGAGAATGTGTTGGTGGCTATCTTTTCCGAACAAGACTCGCACGCCGCCTACTATTTGGATCAACAAAACGTAACTCGCTTCGATGCCGTTTCATATATCTCACATGGTGCTAGTAGTGATGCGGAGGAGCTAGAAGGCTTGCCCTACCCGCAGGACAAAGAGAGTATTGAAGGCGAACAGAAAGAAGGGCCGTTAGAGGCTTACACCGTCAATCTCAATCAAAGGGCGACGGATGGTTTTATAGATCCTTTAATTGGTCGCGAAAAAGAGGTGGAGCGAACAATTCAAATACTTTCTCGCCGGCGAAAGAATAATCCACTTTACGTGGGTGAAGCGGGCGTAGGTAAAACCGCCATCGCAGAAGGTCTGGCGAAACAAATTGTTGAACAACAAGTTCCCACTGTGCTTGCTGATGCCGTCGTTTACTCCTTGGATTTGGGGGCTTTGTTAGCAGGAACCAAGTACCGAGGTGATTTTGAGAAGCGATTGAAGGCAGTGCTTAAGGCCTTAGTTAAGGAACCGCATGCGATTTTGTTTATTGACGAAATTCATACCATTATTGGTGCAGGGGCGGCTTCGGGTGGAGCAATGGATGCCTCTAACCTCCTCAAGCCTTCTTTGTCTAGCGGCGAGTTAAAGTGTATTGGTTCAACTACCTATCAGGAGTACCGAGGTGTTTTTGAAAAAGATCGAGCCTTGGCCAGACGCTTTCAAAAAATTGACATTGAACAACCTACTGTCGACGAAACCATCCAAATTTTGCGGGGTTTGAAGTCCCGTTATGAAGAACACCACGAAGTGACGTATACCTCAGAGGCGATCAATTTAGCTGCCGAACTTGCCGACCGATATATCAATGAGCGATTCCTACCAGATAAGGCTATCGATGTTATTGATGAGGCGGGTGCTAGAACCCGACTTTTTGAGCGTAAAGAAGACGAAATACCCGTTATCGACATTCAACAGATAGAAGAAATTGTTTCGTTTATCGCTCGAATTCCGCCTAAAAATGTATCGGCATCAGATGTTGATTCACTGAAAAACTTAGCGCGTGATCTAAAGTTGGTGGTATTTGGACAAGATGATGCGATTACTAATCTAGCTTCGGCGATTAAAATGTCACGGTCTGGATTAGGCAAACCGGATAAGCCAATCGGTTCTTTCCTATTTTCGGGCCCAACCGGGGTGGGTAAGACCGAGGTTACTCGGCAACTTGCGCTTACCCTAGGAGTAGAATTAATTCGTTTTGATATGTCCGAATACATGGAGCGGCATACGGTCTCTCGCTTGATCGGTGCCCCCCCTGGTTATGTTGGCTTCGATCAAGGTGGTTTACTCACTGATTCAGTAAACAAGCACCCGCATGCGGTACTGCTGTTGGATGAAATTGAGAAAGCACATCCAGATGTGTTTAATTTATTGTTGCAGGTTATGGATCACGGTACGTTAACCGATAATAATGGACGCAAGGCCGATTTCAGAAATGTCATCATTGTGATGACGACTAACGCGGGCGCCATCCAAGTCTCACGAAATTCAATGGGCTTCACTAAGCAAGATCATGCAACCGACGATACTGTAGCGATTCAAAAAATGTTCACTCCTGAATTCCGCAATAGACTTGATTCTATTGTTCGCTTTAATTCGCTAAGCAAAGATGTGATTTCTAAAGTTGTGGATAAAGAGCTTTTGGAAGTGGAGCATCAATTGCTGGACAAGAATGTGCAACTGCGTGTCGATAAAGATGCCCGCAACTGGTTAGCAGAAAACGGCTATGACGAGGCCATGGGGGCTAGGCCTTTGGCACGCTTAATTCAAGAAGAAGTTAAGCGAGCGTTGGCAGACGAATTATTATTCGGTAAGTTACGTGATGGCGGATTAGTTGATATAGGGGTAGTAGATGGAGAGTTACATTTCACCATCAAGCCTAATCAGGCCTTGCTAGTCCACTAGTACTAATTTAGTAGACTCGAGGCTAGGCATCCGTTTGTGATTAAAGCTGAGGTCAACCCACGCAGTTGGGTGTGGTAAGTGAGGCTTAGTTATTAATCTGATCCACAATCATCGTGGTTGTTCGCTTGCGTCGTCGTTCTTCCATTTTTAACGGCATGTAAGAATTTTCGGGTGCCAACCATAAGCTTATTGTGCGATCCGGTTGTAGCTCTCTTTCCAAGACGATTTTCAAAGTGTTTATATCGCCAAAATTGGTACTGAGTATTTCATTAGTAGTGGATCTTAAATTGTATCCGCGAATACGTTTGTTCTTGCCGTCCACTATGTATAAGGGTTGTTCGGACAAGCCTTCGCCTTTGAGCAAAGCGGCTGCGAAGAACATATTACAATTGTCGACCACATAGCCTTTTGGCATATCCAAAGATTCGCCGTCGCTGAAATTTATCAATCGCTCGGTCCAATCAAATTTCACTTGATAGTCCTCTAGAGCTTTGCGCCCACCAGCATAGTCATTTGAAATCGCACGTCCATTTTCAATACTAAAGTCACATGATTCTTGGTAATTGCTACCCATTAAAATAGCAGCAATACCTTGTCCCTGAAGAGCAGACTTTATACGATAGCCACCATCTTTTGCCTGACTCAATTGAGTTTCAAATCGGCCTAAAGTGGCGCTGCCATATTTTTCACTTTCGAAACTTACCGTATAGCGAATTGAAATTGGTTTTAATTCTTGCGCGATCACTATCTGAGTTAACGCGAGAGAGGTCAGCAGCATAAAGGCAGAGACCAACCAAAATACAGTTATATGGAATCGTCTTGCGGCTTGGCAAAACACTGTGTTGCTTGTTTTTATCATTGCACCGAAACCTAACTCACAGGTCAAAGCTTTGCAACTGATCTGAGGCGTTTTCACCATCTAGTAATACTTTTCCGGCGACTATCCTTAGCCGACCTTGTGCATACCACTTCATCGCTAGCGGGTAGAGCTTATGTTCAATCAGATGAACTCTTTGTTGTAAAGATTCGGGCGTATCATCTGCCTTAATCTGAAACCGACCTTGGGCAATGATGGGGCCGGCATCTACCTCTGGAACCACAAAATGGATGCTAACGCCATGCCATTCATCATTTGCCTCTAGGGCGCGCTGATGAGTGTCTGTGCCAGGGTATTTGGGTAGTAACGAGGGATGAATGTTGATCAGGCGATTATGATAATGTTCAACGAATTCGGTGGTCAGTATTCGCATGAAGCCGGCCAATATGAGCAAGTCAGGCTTAAGCGAATCGATTTTATCTATCAATGCCCGATCAAATTCTAGGCGCGAAGCAAATGCCCGATGATCGATATGAGTCGCATCGATATTCGCTGATTTGGCGCGCTGCAAGGCGTAAGCATCGGCGTTATTACTGATTACCAATCCAATCCGAACCGGCAGATCACCACTGCTTATTTGATCGATAATCGCCTGAAGATTACTACCACTGCCTGAAACAAGAACCACTGCATTTATCATGAGGGAGCTTAAGCTTTTGATTTAAAGTCGAAAAAGTAGATAGGATTGCTCGAAATTGACTGATTTCAAATAAACTGAACAGCATCGACGGCATTGCCCGACTTGATATCACCAATAAGGAATGCATGTTCACCGAGTTCATTTAGCAAATCTATGGCCTGTTGATGAAACGCATCAGGCACTACCAATATCATGCCGACACCGCAATTAAAAGTGCGGTACATTTCAGTGCGCTCAATGTTCGCGGTTTCCATCATCCAAGTAAATAACGCGGGCCACTGCCATCTCGACTCATCCACCACGGCATGACAGTCGTCTGGCAATACCCGGACCAAGTTGCCCGCAATGCCGCCGCCAGTAATATGCGCCAATGCATGAACGGGTACTTGTTTGAGTAGGGCTAACACAGAGCGAACATAGATCTTAGTCGGTGCCATCACAGCTTCGGACAGGGGTACCCCACCGATCTCTTGATCGAGATGTACTTGGTAAGTATCGATGACTTTTCGGACTAAAGAATAGCCATTGGAGTGTGCCCCGCTGGACGCCAGGCCTATTAATTTGTCACCAGCAGCAACTTTAGTCCCATCGATCATCTGAGATTTTTCAACAGCGCCAACGCAAAAGCCAGCTAAATCGTATTCTCCCTCGGAGTACATCCCCGGCATTTCGGCTGTTTCGCCGCCAATCAGTGCCGCATTTGCTTGGATGCAGCCTTCACCGATACCGCTAACAACTTGTGCTGCAATCTCAGGGGATAATTTTCCGGTTGCGAAATAGTCAAGAAAGAACAGGGGCTCCGCACCTTGTACCAATACGTCATTTACGCACATTGCCACCAAGTCGATGCCAATCGTGTCATGCTTGTTTAAGTCAAACGCTAGTTTTAACTTGGTGCCCACACCATCGGTGCCCGATACTAAAATAGGGTCTTGGTAGTTCTTGGGTATCTGGAACAACGCACCAAAGCCGCCTAAGCCGCTCATGCAGCCTTCGCGTTGGGTTCGTTTTGCGATGGGTTTGATTACATCAATAAAGGCGTCACCAGCATCGATATCAACACCAGCATCTTTGTAGCTTAGTGATTTAGGTTTCTCAGACATAATTTACAGTAAAAGTGTGTTTAGTAGAAGTGATCGTTATATAAAACGCATAATAATAAGAGCCTGAATGACTCTGCGAAACGGTAATCTAGGTCGTTAGATTGCAATAATTTTGATTAAATTTACAGTCCGCATTCAAAGTTCGGTATTGTAGCGTTTTCGTTAGCTATTGTGTATAGAATAAAAGCCATGGATAATCGCGAGTAATATAGGTTTTATGCTGTTGATGGACAAATGATATATATACCCAACTTACTAACCTTGGCGCGCATAGCGTTGGTGCCATGGTTGATCGTACTGCTCCAAGAACAGCAGTTCCTGACGTCGCTCATTGTTTTTGTTGTGGCCGGTGTTACCGACGGCCTAGATGGCTATATTGCCAAGCATTACAACGCGCAAACGCAGCTAGGCGCTATTCTGGACCCGCTTGCTGATAAGGCTTTGTTAGTCAGTTCCTTTGTTATGCTATCGATGATGCAGCTGATTCCTTTTTGGTTAGTGGTCGCGGTAGTATTTCGTGACGTCGTGATTGTCTGTGGGTATTTAATTTTTATTTTGTTTTTTGGAGCAGTGGAAGCCCAACCATTAAAAATTAGTAAATTAAACACATTTCTACAAATCGTATTTATTGTGACGGTCTTAGGTATGTTGGCGGGTGCCAGTGAGCTTTCAATTTTGATCCAGCCCCTTAGTTATGCCGTATTGATTACCAGCATTGCGAGTGGCTGTGCCTATGTCTATATTGGTGCTGTGAAAGCTACTCAAACCCCACAAGCGCAAACCTCAGAAGTTCAGACTGGCCATGATTTGGAGAGTTCGGAACGAGGATCTTTATCTGAAAACGTCCTCGATCGTCGCGCGAAAATCAAATGAATCAGCAACCCGGATCACAAATTCCTTTACCGCTAAATCTTGGTGATAAAGCAACCTTAGACAACTTTTGGGTTGGTCATAATACTGAATTGGTTAATGCGATAAAGGCCAGCGTGAAGACAGGCGAACCGAGCTTAGTTTATCTTTATGGACCTAGTAGCTCGGGTAAAAGTCATTTACTGTTTGCGGCTATGAGATTAGCGAAGGAAGAAGTGGTTAATACTAGTTACGTCTCCTTGCTTGACTCGAATGTCGGGCCAGAAATGTTGGACGTTATTGACGTTGCTCATTTAGTCTGTGTCGATAATCTTGAAGCATGGGCGGGAGACGCAGATAAAGAACGCGCTCTATTTAGCTTATTCGAACAAGTGAAGCACGCGGGTGGGCAAATGTTACTAAGTGCTTGCCAAGCGCCTGAGTTATGTGGATTTGGTTTAGCGGATCTAATTAGTCGGCTATCCAGTGGCTTGGTCTACCCGATTAGCGAACTGAGTGAACAACAGCAGTTTGAAGCCATTAAGATGCGTTCAAATAATCGTGGGCTTACCATATCCGATGATGCCGTGAAGTATTTATTGAGCAGATCAAGCCGGGATACTGGAGAATTATTCGCGCTACTCGACGAAATTGATCAAGCTTCGCTAATTGAAAAACGAAAATTAACAATTCCTTTCTTACAAAGTTTGATCTAACCCTGGATCTGAGTTTTGTGGTTCAGGTTTTTTTGTATGCGCGGCTCGCCGCAACATGCACAGGCCATTTGCCCTCAATCAGGGGTTCCCTGAAGCTTAATCGCTAATTCTGCAACCCGCTTACCCAAAGCTATACATAGGGTTTTTTCATGATCGCTAATCGGGTTGGAGTTAGCTGAACCCGCAACGTGGCTAGCACCGTAAGGGGTACCACCAGACGTAGTTTTGTGTAGAGCACTTTCGGTATAGGGAATGCCACAAATCAGCATCCCGTGGTGTAAAAGAGGGTTGATCATCGACAATAGAGTAGATTCCTGACCACCATGCATAGACGAGCTGGAAGTGAAAACTGCAGCCGGCTTACCAACCAGTTGTCCAGACATCCATTGGCTGCTGGTATTGTCTAAGAAATACTTCATCGCTGCAGACATATTGCCGAAACGGGTAGGGCTACCAAAAATCAGCCCCGCACAACTATCCAATTCGCTGAGTTCGACATAGGGATCTCCGGACTCGGCTAATTCTGATTTAGATTTGCCCGCCTGTTCTGAGCTTGATTGTGCTGTTACTTCGGGAACAGATCTTAACAGGGCAGAGCAACCGCTAACCGACTCAACGCCACGAGCGATCAGGCGGGCCATTTTTTGTATCGAACCAAGTCGACTGTGGTATAAAATTAATACTTCTATTGGCATAGGTAATACTCGGCTATTTTTGGAGCAGTGTGAGTGCGCTGCCCAGGCTGTTTATACTCAATCACAGGATGCTTAGGGTAGTATGGCGATAATCGCTTCAGGAGGGCGTCCAATCGCAATTTGGTTGCCAGCAATTACGATCGGGCGCTCGATTAATTTAGGATGGCTTATCATGGCGGCAATGAGTTGATCTCTACTCAATGATTCATCATTCAGGCCATATTCGAGATACTCAGCTTCGCAGGTTCTAAGCAAATCACGGGGCTGCATTTCCAGTCCACGCAATATGCTATCGAGTTGCTGATGCGTGGGAGGCGTTTTGAGATACTCAATTACCCGCAGTTCTAGGTCACTCGACTCGAGGTGCTTTTGCACAATCTCCAGAGTCTGCCGAGACTTTGAACATCTTGGGTTATGATAGATAGAAACTTCCATAAATTTTTCAAAATAGATTAAAAGGTTAATAAACGTATAGGCTACACAATAGACAACATCAGCTATTCCCTTGACCATCGACTCAAGCATTATGACTAATTATTCGCTAAAGAAAACGCTATTACAACTTTTTGATGTCGTTACGCAGGTAACAAAAAACTTTCGTGGTGATCGCTTGACTCGGCATGCTGCAGCATTGTCGTTTAGCTCTTTATTGGCTCTTGCTCCAATGATGGCATTGGTGTTTGCGATGTTGTCATTGTTCAGTGCCTTCGAGTCAATGGCGACGCCTCTCGAAGATTTCATTTATCAGTTTTTAGTACCCGCCGTCGGTGATGATTTACGTGGGTACTTAGAGCAATTTGCTGGGCAGGCAGGAAAACTCAGTCTGGTTGGTTTGGTCTTCTTTTTTCTGACCGCATTGCTAATGCTGTTCAATATTGAGGAGTCGTTTAACGATATATGGGGTATAGGTCAGGGCCGCACGGTAATCGCTCGGATCACCGTTTATTGGTCTCTGGTGTCGCTTGGACCGATTCTAATGGGTGCCAGTTTAGTCACATCAAGCTATGTATTGTCGTCTTCGATGTTGACCGGACAAGCGCAATCATTTGGTCTTGCAACTTTGCCGCTGTTATTCGAGATGATGGCTTTTCTTTTACTGTACTTAGTTATGCCAAATGTACGAGTCAGTTTGATTCATGCTTTGGTTGGGGCATTTGTTGCATCCTTTCTATTTGAGATAACTAAGTCGTTATTTGCCGGCTATGTACGTAATTTCGCAAACTATGAAGTGGTGTATGGCGCGCTCTCAACCTTGCCAGTTTTCTTGATTTGGATATATTTATCCTGGCTGATAGCCCTTATCGGCGCCGAAGTAGTCGCCGTTTTACAGCAAAAGAAAATGCTTGCTGGTTTTGATGCGATTGAAAACGAAGACCCGCGTGACGTAAAATAACATCCCTTACACGCCAATAGCTTATAGCAAGAGCCGGCCAGCTTACAAAAACAGAGCGAGTTATCTAACGCGCGGCGAGTTTAGTTTCTTCTTTTGAGAAACTATCTGCTTGATAGTGCCAGCTGTTCTTTAAGCGACTCTCAACTTTATCTGAATAGATGCTACGTCCCAGTGAGCCATTATAGGCAGCTAAAGCTTGACTTGGGTTTTTGTACTTATCCAAGTAATGACGTAAGATTGTGCATCCGTAACGCAGGCTAACTAAAGGATTATATAGGTCGTCGTCGGAAGTACCCTGTACATCTTTCCAGAATGGCATTACTTGCATTAACCCCTGAGCGCCTGCGTGGGACAGGGCGTGGCGATTAAAATTACTCTCGATATCAATCACGGCCAAAACTAGTTGCGGATCAAGCGCCGCTCTTTGCGCCTCGGCACGAACTGCTTTTAATAACCTAACCCGATAAAATGGGTCAGGGATGCGTTTTACTAACCGCTCTGACATGCTGGATAGCCATACCAATGAATCGAAATCTATGGTCTGCTCATGGATGTCGTGCGTTGCTTGCTGGAGCGCCTGAATTAACAAACGGTCCACTGGTTCAGCTCGTACTTGCTGTTGACTAAAGCCGAATAATGTAAATACCGCGCAACTCAAGCGTAGCGATGTGGCTAAATTTCGAATTAATTGACCCGCGCTGCTTACCATTATTGATGCGCTCGGCGGGTTTCCAGGACTTGTTCATTTAAGTATTTCGCAATGCTGTCAAGCGGCATATCTTGAGCGGTTTCTGCTCCCCGATATTTATACTCTACTAAACTATTAGCCAAACTTTTGTCGCCGATCACCACACGATGAGGTACGCCAATAAGATCTGCGTCTGCGAACATTATGCCTGGACGTTCTTTACGGTCATCAAGCAATACATCGACACCCATGTCTAATAGTGCCTGATAAAGTGCATCGCAAGTCTGTTTGACTTGTTCTGATTTTTGGTAGGCGATAGGTGTGATCACCACTTCGAAAGGCGCCATATTGGCTGGCCAAATAATCCCACGGTCATCATAGTTTTGTTCAATTGCTGCGGCTACGATTCGTGAAACACCAATGCCATAGCAGCCCATAGGCATCACTGCAGCCCTGCCGTTTACGTCTAAGCAAGTTGCATTCATTGCCTCACTGTACTTTGTTCCAAGCTGGAATATGTGGCCGACTTCGATACCGCGACTGATGCTTATTTGAGAGGCGGCACTGTCATCACCGTCGGTGCGGGCACAAAGGTCGCCTTCAACGACGCTACGAATATCAAATACTTCGGGCTCGGGGCAGTCTCTGCCCCAATTAGCACCGGTAAAATGCACATCCTCTTCGTTTGCACCACACACAAAGTCTGACAAATTGGCCGCCGAGCGGTCAGCAATAACCGGAATGCTAAGATCAATAGTGCCAATCGAACCTGGCCCGCAGCCAACAGCGTCATTAATTTCCTCATCGCTAAGCCAGGTAATTGGGCTTGCTACCAAGGGGTGCTTTTCGGCCTTAAACTCGTTTAATTGATGGTCACCACGCAATACTAAGGCAACGGCTTTGTGCTCGCTGTCTTCGCAGGCTTTGACCAATAAGGTTTTTACCGTGGATTGGACATCAATATTAAGAAAGTCGCTGATAGCTGCAATCGTATGTTGGCCCGGTGTATCTACCTTGGTCAGACTTTGCGCGGGCTCTGGTCGATCGCCGCCAACTGCTAGTGCTTCTGCAAGCTCCACGTTGGCCGCGTAATCGTATTTGTCGCAAACAGCAATCGCGTCTTCACCAGAGTCTGCTAGTACATGAAATTCATGCGAAGTGCTGCCACCAATAGTGCCGGTGTCTGCTTCAACCGCCCTAAAGCCAAGCCCCAAACGTGAAAACACACGTGTATAGGCCTGGAACATCGCCTGATAGGTTTCTTCAAGGCTCGCGTGATCTAGGTGAAACGAGTACGCGTCCTTCATAACAAATTCGCGTGCGCGCATTATCCCAAACCTAGGGCGGCGCTCATCGCGAAACTTTGTTTGAATTTGGTAGAAGTTTAACGGTAGCTGTTTATAGCTACGTACTTCGTTACGTATCAGGGACGTGATGACTTCTTCGTGGGTTGGGCCAAAACAAAACTCTCGGTCGTGCCGATCACGCATGCGCAGCAATTCGCCACCATACATTTCCCAGCGACCGGATTCTTGCCAAAGTTCGGCTGGCTGAATGGCGGGCATCAGGACTTCCATAGCACCAGCGCGATTCATTTCTTCGCGCACTACGTTTTCAACCTTGCGCATAACCCGCAGGCCGACCGGTAGCCAATTATAAATGCCGGCAGCAACTTTGCGAACCATGCCGGCACGCAGCATTAACTGATGGCTAATTACTTCAGCGTCAGCAGGTGTTTCTTTGAGTGTGGCGAGTAAATATTTTGAGGTTCGCATTATATGAGTTCTTGATTTAGGGCACGTTAGCGCAGCACGAGCGGCGAATTCTACCCTAATTTTGTGTGTTTTCGGTGCTTACTAGGTGTTTATTTTAGTAGATGGCGGTGTAAGCCCTTTGTCAGGTAAATAATGAATATCATATTAGACTTGCGAAACTTGCTATTAAGTTTGCTAAACTATTAATAATTCAATTTTCTGAGCGCCTTATGACCACTATTAAGCAAGATGATTTAATCGACAGTGTCGCCGACGCGCTACAGTTTATTTCTTACTTCCACCCTAAGGATTTTGTTGACGCGATGCATAATGCGTATCAACGAGAGCAGTCGCAGGCTGCCAAGGATGCGATGGGCCAGATCTTAATCAATTCGAGAATGTGCGCGGAGGGAAGACGCCCAATTTGTCAGGATACTGGCATCGTGGTGGTCTTTGCTAAGGTCGGAATGGATGTCAAATGGGATGCTGAGATGTCGGTCACGGATATGATTAATGAAGGCGTTCGACGCGCATACAAAAATCCAGACAACATCTTACGTGCATCGATCTTGGATGATCCCTTGGGGGCTCGAAGAAATACGGGCGACAATACCCCAGCGGTTATTCATTATGAAATAGTGGCCGGTGATACCGTAGAAATCGACATAGCGGCGAAGGGCGGCGGGTCGGAAAATA
>JBLHMH010000026.1:0-27616 GCA_047621785.1 Polaribacter sp.
TTATCGAAGGCGAGTTACAAGGCGCCAATCAAAAGCTGGCTATTGTGGTCGGGCGATTTAATAGTTTTATCGGCGACGCTTTGTTACGCGGCGCGCTAGATAGCCTTAAGCGCTCAAGCGTAAAAGCGGAAAACATAACCGTCGCCTACGTGCCCGGCGCATTTGAAATTCCGCTAATGGTAAAGAAACTTGCCGAGAGCGGTGGGTATGATGGTGTTATTGCATTAGGTGCGGTGATTCGTGGTTCAACCCCACATTTCGATTATGTCGCGGGCGAATGTGCTAAGGGTCTCAACACAGTGCAGCTTGAGACTGGCATACCAGTCGGTTTTGGAGTGCTTACTGTCGATAGTATCGAACAAGCAATTGAACGAGCTGGAACCAAGGCTGGGAATAAAGGTTGTGAAGCCGCAATGACCGTGCTCGAGATGGTTAACATCCTGGCTAAGGTTTAACAATATTATGTCTAGTCGTCATGATGCACGCAGAGCAGCTGTACAGGCTTTGTATCAATGGGATTTAACTGGTCAGGCTGCGCACGAAATTGAAGCTCAGTTCAGCCAGATTCACGATATGCAAAATGTCGATAAGAAATATTTAAGAGAAATTCTTAAAGAAGTGCCTCGTTTGGCTACGGATCTTGAGGTTGCTATTTCAGTGCATATAGACCGTAACTTTGCAAGACTAGACCCGGTTGAGCGAGCAATCCTTAGACTAGGCGCTTATGAACTAGCTCACCGTCTTGATGTGCCGACTCGAGTAGTGATGAATGAGATGATCGAATTAGCCAAGGTATTTGGATCAGACCATAGCTATAAATTTGTTAATGGAGTGATGGACAAGATGGCAAAAGCCATGCGATCCGACACAGCAAACAAATCTGATTCTAAATCTGTAGTAAAAAAACCTGCCAAGAAAACGAGTAACAAGGCGGTTAAGAAAACTCTGCAAAAACCCGACGTCAAATAGGTAAGCTAACTTGGCTGAATTCTCACTTATTGAGCGGTATTGCCAAGACGTCGGGACATCTCATAGCTCGACTCAGATCGGTGTCGGCGATGATGCGGCGGTTGTTAGAATTCCACACGCTAAAGAATTAGTAATCAGTGTCGATACCATGGTTGAGGCAGTGCACTTCTTTTCGAATACCGATCCAAAGCTAATCGCACACAAGTTAGTGGCTGTGAATCTTAGTGATATGGCGGCTATGGGCGCACAACCCAAATGGGCTACCTTAGCTTTGACTATTCCGGCAGTGGATGACACGTGGTTGAGCGCATTTTCAAGCTCATTAAATATAATTGCAAGGGCATATCAGTTACAGCTCATCGGTGGTGATACAACCCAAGGGCCGCTAACTTTATCTATGCAGATCATGGGTTTAGTGGACCAAGGTGCTGCGCTCACTCGATCAAAATCAAGCGCTAGCGATGATGTTTATGTCTCTGGCTGCATCGGCAATGCGGGCTTAGCGCTTGCAGCCTTAGAGGGTCGAGTAGCAGTCGCAGACGATATTCTGGCTGATTTAAGACTTAGTTTAGATACACCTACGCCTCAGGTGGCGTTAGGCCTAAGCTTATCGGGACTAGCCAGTGCCTGCATCGACGTTTCAGATGGTTTGCTCGCAGACCTAGGGCATATAGCCACCTCCAGCAAGGTTGATATTCAACTAGATGTCGATACAATCCCATTGTCCAAGCGATTTTTACAGATTTATCCAGGTAACCACGGCTTAGATTTAGCTTTGACCGGCGGTGATGACTACCAATTAGCGTTTACCGCGAAACGGATTCACCGAGATAGGCTTAGCCAGATAGCCAAAAAATTAGATGTTCGCATTAGTCGAATTGGCAGAGTAATTGAAGCCCAAGAACCAAATGAAGCGAAACTTGATCTGCTTTATCATGGTGAACCTTATGCGTTAAAGCGCAACACTGGTTTCCAGCATTTCAGTTAAACCCGGGTTTTGCAGAAACCAGACATAACAATTAAATTTACCAAAACATACAATCACCATAAATAAAATGCCTGAAAAACCCGATTTTAATTTGCGTAATCCTGTTCATTTCTTTGCGCTCGGTTTTGGTTCTGGTCTGTTAAAACCTGGGCCCGGCACATGGGGAACCTTGGCTGCGGTGCCTCTCTATTGGCTGATTGCAGCCTATTTACAAACGCCCCTCGAAGTTTATTTGACTATCACTGGCCTCGGTTTTTTGATTGGGGTCTACCTTTGCGGAAAGACCGCACAGGATGTAGGGGAGCATGATCATGGCGCGATTGTCTGGGATGAAATCATCGGCTTTTTTGTTACCATGGTGGCTATCGCGCCCTCGTTAACTAATATCGTGCTTGGTTTTATTCTATTTAGAATTTTCGATATATATAAACCATGGCCCATCAAAGTGGTAGATCAGAAAGTACATGGGGGCTTTGGGATTATGGTTGACGATGTGATAGCGGGTATTGCCGCTTGCTTGATCCTGCATCTATTACAAGCACCGATTAACACTTATTTTTAGTCCATGCCCTTAGATCTTGCAACCGGCTTACTCGATACGGCGCGATACATACCGTCGCCTAATAGCGATAATCGAGATTCTGGCAATCAAGTTCAAGTAATCATTGTGCATTGCATTAGCTTACCGCCAGGCCAGTATGGCGGTGACCAAGTTATTGACTTCTTTACCAATCAACTTGATTGCAGCGCCCATGACTATTTCAAAGAAATCGAAGGCTTCGAAGTGTCTGCACATTTCTATATTCGGCGCAGTGGAGAGCTTATCCAGTTTGTTCCAACCAATAAACGAGCCTGGCATGCAGGTCAATCGACTTGTCTTGGCAAACCAAAGGTTAATAATTTTTCTATTGGCGTTGAGCTTGAGGGTCTGGATACCGACCCAGCGGGGTTTACCTCAGCCCAATATAGTCAGCTAGGTACTCTCAAGCGGAGTCTCATGCAAGCCTACCCACAGATAGAAAATAACAATCTATTCGCCCACAGCGATATCGCCCCTGGCCGCAAGCCAGACCCTGGCCCATATTTTGATTGGAGCTTAATTTTATGAAGGCTCGAGTCTATGCTTGCCAACGACTGTCCAGCTTATAAGTACGTGCTGTTTTGGATATTAATAGCGGCATTGGTTTTTATGTTGGTGATTGCCGTTGAAAATCATTTAAAAGCAAAGCGAGCACGCGAAAGAAAGGTTAAGTCAATCAGTCAGCGATTAAAGTCGTTAGAGAAGCGCAAAAATCAGCACAAGTCAGACAACTAAGTTTGAGCTATGAGTCACGCTATTCTTAGAGTGACCTTGATTGTTGACACTTAAGCAGAGGCTGCTTAAGATACTTTTAAGTCTCTTGCTGTCTGGTTTAGCATGGATAAGCCGAATTTTCACAAAATACTAATAGGGAAACTCAAATTGAAATCTAACAACACTCTTTATTCTTCTGTATTTTTTCTATTGTTTTGTAGTATGGCTTCAGCTCAAACAGCCGATTTAATAGAGGCCGAATTAGTAGAATCGGTTGAACCGAGCTACCCAAAGGAACGAACTCCTAGGAGTAGTGGTGAACAGAGTATTGATGATGGCCTAGTTAAGCTAATTTACATGGTTGATCAGCGCGGTGAGCCATACCAAGTTATGGTTGATCGAACCAGTATGCCAAAATTTAGTGAAGAGGCAATAAAATCAATAACTAGATATCAGTTCAAGCCTGCAATGAAGAATGCGAAGCCGGTTGATTCTAGACATTCCAGTGAGCTGAAATTCGTTTTTGATGAAGCTGATTTACACGATAGCCGCGGTAATAAACGTTCTATTGGGGCCGCGCGGCGTTTTAGTTTGCCCGATGGGTTTAAGTCCTACTACGACCAGTTTAGCGAGGAGTTTAATCAAGTTAAGCCCGATCAGGACAAACTGCAACATCTCTTGAATAAAATGGCTAAGATTAAGCATCAGAGCTTCTACAGCCTGGCTTACCTCAGCTTAGCGCGTTACCGCGCGGCCAAAAAAATCGACGATAAACTGGGTCAGATGCAAGCTCTAGAAGATCTAATTTGGTTTGATGAAATGGTTGAAACTAAACATCAGGTTCTCCAAAAAGACTTAAAGCGCACTGTCTATACAGCGTTACTACAACTTCAAATAGAGTTAGGCCATTACGCTGAGGCCTTAGACAATTATTCAAAGTTTAAGGAGTCTGACCGCAAAATCGGTAATATGTTTAAGGACTATATTGGCAAAATAATACTCCTAAAGGAAAGCGATCAGCTTACTCAGCGTGTGGTTAATATTGGTGACAATGGCTATTCACATTTACCCTTGCTTAAGCGCTCATTTGTCGTCGAAGTGGATAAGGGGATAATTAACACGCTAAAACTAAGATGTGACACAAAATTTAAGGAATTTGCATTCAGAGTCGATGCCCAATACACGCTGCCTGATAGTTGGGGGCAGTGTGATTTACAGATTATTGGAGAATCCGACAGTGTCGCCTCAGTCCTACAACAATAGCCTTATAGGAGTTTGCCAACTGGTGGAATATGAGTGTTAAAAATATCTACGCGAATAAAACTGTAATTGTTACCGGAGCCGCATCGGGTATCGGTCTGGCACTGTCGACAGAGTTAATCAAGAGGGGGGCGAAGGTATGGCTAAGCGATATCAGTTATAGCCAAGCCCAAGCAGGAGCAGCGCAATTAGGTAAAAACGCACATGCGGTTGCGCTTGATGTTCGCGATGCTGTTGCTGTGCAAAAATTGGTAGATCAGATAGTCGCCGAAAACGCAGAGTTGAACTTTATGTTCAATAACGCGGGTATCGGAATGGGTGGAGAAATGCATGCCTTGGGTGTTTCGCATTTTGATAAAATTATTGATATCAATATCCGTGGTGTAATGAACTCAGTGGCTGCAAGTTATCCTGTAATGGTGAAGCAGGGACACGGTTGTATTGTTAATACGGCCTCGGCGGCAGGCCTTGGAGGTGTGCCGTTGATGGCGCCCTATGCGATGACTAAGCATGCGATTGTTGGATTGAGTAAAAGTTTGCGAATAGAAGGTGAGCACTATGGGGTTCAAGTCAATGCCTTGTGTCCTAGTGCTATTGAAACGCCGTTATTGGATGCAAATATGGCCGCAGGTGATGAGCAAATTTGGCGTCCTGATGTCCGAGGTTTTTTAAGCAAGTTTGCGCCACCTTATCCAGTCCAAGAATTTGCAATCTACGCGCTCGATCAAATTGCCGCCAATAAAGCAATCATTGTCGCGCCGCGCCAAACTAGGGTGGTAATGTTTTTGGCTCGACTTTTCCCAGGGCTTTTAGATCGACGACTAAAGCGGCTTCACCTGCAGGAATTAAAGAATAGACAGGACTAGTTTAGAAACCAAATTCTATTCAGTTAACTAAAACGCTAGTTTGGGCATTGGTAGGCTATAATCTGCACACAATTTAGCCGAGGTCATTGTGGCCAACAGGGCTGTTATTAGGAGGATTAGATGTCCGAAGTTTCTCAAGATAGGGTCGCTATAGTTGCAGGCCTTAGAACTCCTTTTTTACGCATTGCAACGGGCTATAGCACGGTGCCAACGCGTGTGCTTGGTTCACATTTGGTTTCTGAGCTAGTTCAGCGCAGCGACTTAGATGCAAAGCAATTACAGATGTTAGTTTTTGGTCAGGTTGTACAAGCACCTGATGCACCTAACGTCGCCCGTGAAATAGTTGCCGGTGCAAATTTACCGGTCGAGGTCGATGCTTTTACAGTCTCAAGGGCCTGTGCCAGTAGCTACCAATCAGTAGTCGATGTGTATCAGAACATCATCACCGGCAATATCGACGTAGGAATCGCAGGTGGCGCCGATGTAATGTCGCAACCGCCGATTAGCTTTAACAAAAAAATGACTGAGGCGATGGTTCGATCCAGTTATTCGAAAGGTAGTAAGCTTAAGGCGTTTAAAGGAATTGGACTAAAGGATTTAATGCCTACTCAGCCCGCTATTAAGGATCCATCTGGTAACTACACAATGGGCCAAGCTGCTGAAAAGATGGCCAAGGAAAATGGCATTAAACGAGCTGATCAAGATGTTATCGCGCACCGTAGCCACCTTAATGCTGCCAAGGCTTGGAGCGAAGGTTGGTTTGACGAACAAGTGATGGATGTCATTCTTGGGCCTGATTATAAGGCGATTTCGAAGGACAATATGGTTCGTGCGGATTCAGTATTAGAGAAATATGCAAAGCTAAAACCAGTATTCGACCGTGATAATGGAACGGTAACGGCAGCGACTAGTTCGCCGCTAACAGACGGTGCTAGTGCAGTGCTTATGATGAGCGAGAGTAAGGCCAAAGAACTTGGACATACCCCAATAGGTTATCTTAAAAGCTATTCATTCGTTGGCATAGATCCGAATTGGCAGATGTTGATGGGCCCATCTTTCGCTACTCCAAAAGCATTGGATCGGGCGGGACTGAGTTTAGCTGATATGGATTTAATTGATATGCATGAAGCATTTGCAGCGCAAGTGCTATCAAATACTCAGGCTTTTGAATCAAAACAATTTGCCGAAAAATATTTAAACCGTAGCACTGCAATCGGCAATATTGATTGGGATAAGTTTAATGTAAGTGGTAGCTCTTTATCCTTAGGACATCCTTTCGCTGCCACTGGAACGCGACAATTAACCCAAATGTTGTATGACTTGAAACGCACTGGCGGCCAATATGGCTTGATTACGGCTTGCGCTGCAGGCGGCTTAGGTGCTGCGATGGTGTTGGAAGCCGCGTAATTCGTAAGCATATTGGACCCTCATTGTTAGTGATTATATTGCAGCGACCACTAGGTAGTGCGCAAGAAGCGACGATAGAAAAAGATTAAATTAGCAGGTAAATATGAGTATTTTTAAGTTAGAAAAAAGCAACCATATCGCATTAATCACGATGAATGATCCGGGGCAAGCCCAGAACGTTCTAAATGAAGCGATGCAGGGTGAGTTTGAGAAAATTTTTGCCGATGTGGCAGCAGACCAAAGCCTAAAGGGTTTGATTTTCACCTCGGACAAGAAGGATTGCTTTGTCGCAGGCGCGGATATCGCGATGTTGCAGACGATTGAAAGCTCAGAACAAGCTCGCGAGATGTGCATGGTATTGCATGCCATGATGCAGCGAATAATAGATTTGCCAATCACCACGGTTGCAGCAATAAATGGTGCCTGTCTAGGGGGCGGATTGGAGTTGGCTTTGGCCTTTGATTATCGTCTTGCGACTAGCCATAAAAGCACCAAGATCGGAGTACCGGAAGTTCAGTTAGGGCTACTCCCAGGTGGCGGTGGAACGCAACGCATCCCTCGCCTGATAGATCTGCCGACCGCCTTAGATATGATTCTAACCGGCAAGCAACTCAATGCTGAACGAGCCAGTAAAGCAGGCCTCGTTGATAAAGTGGTTGAGCCAGAGCTTCTAATCGAGATAGCCACCAAGTTTGCTGGTAAAGGCAGTCCTGTACGCAAAAAAAGTTTTAAACAAAAGTTGATGGGCTTAGCCCCAATGCGGGCCTTTATTATTTCGCAAGCACGCAAGCAAACACTGCTTGCAACCAAAGGAAAATACCCTGCGCCATTAAAAATACTGGACGTGATTCAAAAAGGCTTATCAAGCAACTTACAGCAGGGCTTAGAGATTGAAGCCAAAGGATTTTCTGAATTGGTGATGACCGATGAGTCAAGACAATTGATAAATATCTTTTTTGCGGTGACTGATCTGAAAAAGGATTCTGGTGTTGATAGCGATGCGACTGCACGGCCGATAGATAAAGTTGGCGTACTGGGTGCTGGCTTAATGGGCGCAGGTATTGCCTATGTGACTGCCAACCAAGCGAAAACCAATGTTCGGCTTAAGGACATTGATGCAGACGGCGTGGCCCGCGGCATATCTTATGTTGGTAAGATCCTAGATAAACGTGTATCACGGCGACGTATGCAGCCCAATCAGCGAAACCAAGTAATGGCGAGATTAACGGGCTCTACTAGCTATACTGGTTTCAAGAGTGCCGATGTTGTTATCGAAGCGGTGTTTGAGAGCCTTGATCTAAAGCAACGTATGGTTGCTGATATTGAAGCACTAAATTCAGGGGTTGCTAAGGAAATAATTTTTGCTAGCAACACCTCGGCCATTCCGATCGATGATATTGCTGCCAAAGCAGCACACCCCGAGCGGGTAATTGGTATGCATTATTTCTCGCCGGTTGATAAAATGCCTTTGTTGGAAATTGTTAATGGTGCTAAGACCGCCGATTGGGTCACAGCTACTGCGGTCGAGCTAGGAAAACAGCAGGGCAAAACAGTGGTGGTGGTTAACGACGGCCCCGGCTTTTATACGACTCGAGTATTGGTCCCGTACAATATGGAAGCCGTGCGTATGGTCTTAGAAGGCGTGTCCATCGAGGATGTCGATAACGCTCTTGAACAATTTGGTTTTCCGGTTGGCCCAATAAAGTTGATGGATGAAGTGGGTATCGATGTTGGCGCGCATATTGTTGAAACACTGAACCAAGCGTTTGGTGATCGAGTTCCCTTGATTGAGGGTATCGAAACCTTAATTGCGGACGACCGCAAAGGTAAAAAGAACGGCCGAGGTTTCTATGACTATTCAGGGCCGTCTAAGGGCAAAGAGGTTGACCGAAGTATCTATCAACTAATTGATGTGACACGGCCAGGGCATATGGAATTGTCTGGAGCCGATATTGCAGAACGAATCGTTTTGAGTATGTTGAACGAAGCGGCTTATTGCCTTGGAGAGGGCATTCTAAGAAGTGCCAGAGATGGTGACATCGGTGCGATTTTTGGTTTAGGTTTTCCACCTTTCTTAGGTGGACCGTTCCGATATATGGATGCTCTGGGCGTTAACCTTGTGTTGGAGAAATTAATTGCCCTACGTGAAATTCACGGCGAACGGTTTACGCCGGCACCGATGCTGGTAGAGCTGGTTGCTCAGAAGCAGACTTTTTATTCGCGGTGATTGCGCAGCAATCGGCGGCCTTGGCCGCCCGAGCTGAGGGCTTTCTATTCGCGGTGATTGCATAGCAATCGGCGGCCTTGGCCGCCCGAGCTGAGGGCTTTCTATTCGCGGTGATTGCATAGCAATCGGCGGCCTTGGCCGCCCGAGCTGAGGGCTTTCTATTCGCGGTGATTGCATAGCAATCGGTGGCCCTGGCCACCCGATCTGAGGGCTTTCTATTCGCGGTGATTGCATAGCAATCGGTGGCCTTGGCCGCCCGATCTGAGGGCTTTCTATTCGCGGTGATTGCATAGCAATCGGTGGCCCTGGCCACCCGATCTGAGGGCTTATTTACTCGTACCATACTCGACAAGGGCTGCCGAAGTCCCTAGGCCTATCCTTCGGGCTGCCTGCGGCAGTTCAAATGCGTTCCTGACGCATTTGTGTAGAATTGAAAATCTCCGAGCTGATGGCTCATCTTTGTAGAGTGTTTCTTTTTTTGCCTTAACCTTTGTCGATTGCCTGATTGTTTGGCATAGTTAAGCTATGGATTTAATTCTTCTTGCAGTACCGTTCTTCTTCTTGCTAATAGGCATTGAACTGATTGCCGAAAAAGTACGTGGCACAAACTATTATCGTCTGAATGATTCTATTACCAGTCTTACTACGGGTACTTTGAGTCAGTTATTAAAAGTAGTGCAGTTAATGGTTCCGTTTACTATTTATGTGATGGTGTTCCAGCATTTCAGCCTATTTAGGCTTGCTGATTCGGCTCCGGTTTGGATTGTCGCGTTTGTGCTCTACGACTTTAGCTACTACTGGTTACACCGATGTGGGCATGAAGTTAACGTTCTTTGGGCGGCGCACGTAGTTCACCATTCAAGCGAAGAATACAATTTGACCACGGCGCTTCGGCAAACAGGGACTAGCGCGCTTAGCTTCTTATTCTATCTTCCGCTTGCGATTCTTGGGTTCGAGCCATTAATGCTGGCGACCGTAGGTGCGTTCAATTTAATTTATCAATATTGGGTACACACTCAACATATTGGAAAGTTGGGCTGGTACGAGAAGTATTTTGTAACGCCGTCTAACCACCGAGGGCATCATGCCCAAAATGCGGTTTATATAGATCGAAACTATGGTGGTGTTTTCATTATTTGGGATCGTCTATTTGGATCGTACCAGGAAGAATTGGATGATGATTTGCCAATTTACGGGATTCGAGGTGCATTAAATAGCTGGAATCCGTTGTGGGCAAATGTGCAGGTTTATAAACAGTTGATTGATGATTGCCGACACAGCAAAAATTGGTGGCATAAGCTAACCATCTGGTTTCGTCGAACTGGCTGGCGACCCCCCGATGTGGTACAGCAATACCCTTTGAATAAAACCGATTTAAGTGATTTTACGAAGTTCGACACGGTATTGAGCGGGGGCATTAAAGTCTATGCGGTTATCGCATACGCATTTAATGCTGGCGTGGCATTGGCGTTAGTGATGAACTCTCAATTACTGACTCCGTCACAGCAGTTGCTAATCATTGTATTTATTTTGATTAGCGCCTTTTTGACGGGCGCAATGCTTGAGGCTAGGACCTTTGCGCTGAGACTTGAATTGATTAAGTACACAGGTTTTGTGGTTATGAGCGTTATTGCGTTACCTATTAATGCGCTTAGCATTGGCGGAATAGCGCTAGCTTTAGCGTGTATTTTTGCAATCAGTCTAAGCGAACCTAGGTCCATTAAAGTAGTTTGAGCCATTTTTTTACTTATCGAATTATAGATTCCACTGATGCTGCTCTTTAATCGGGTTTAAGGCTCTGTTAGGATGCGCTGCGATGAACGTGTCTGATTACAACTACCAACTTCCGCCAGAGCTTATAGCTCAGTTTCCGCCTGCCAATCGTACTGATAGCCGTTTGTTGGTAATGAATGCCAATGGAGATCTCGATGATTGTCAGCTGCCGCATATTGTGGATCAATTAGCTGCAGGAGATTTGTTGGTTCTAAATGATACTAAGGTTATCCCCGCTCGATTGTTTGGTAGAAAAGAGACCGGTGGTAAGGTTGAAGTCTTGCTTGAAAGAATCTCTGGCGACAGGCAATTATTAGCCCAAATTCGATCAAGTAAAGCGCCTCGGATTGGTCAGATTTTGTTCGTTGATGGCGATTCTGCTGCACGGCTTACTGTTACAGGCCGACAAGACAATTTCTTTGAATTAAGCGCCGATGTCGACGGTGACCTCTGTGATTGGTTTGAAAAAGTTGGGCATATGCCTTTGCCTCCGTACATTGATCGTGCTGACCTACAAGAAGACCAAAGTCGCTATCAAACCGTCTTCGCCCAGCATCAGGGGGCTGTTGCTGCGCCTACCGCAGGACTGCATTACGACCAAGCCTTGCTCGATATAATCAAAGCCAAAGGCGTTAACATTGAAACGATCACCTTGCATGTTGGCGCAGGCACTTACCAGCCGGTTCGTGTGGACACTATTGCAGAGCATAAAATGCACTCTGAACGGATTCACGTTAGCGAACAAGTTTGCCAATCGATTCTCGCTACTAAAGCAAGTGGAGGTCGGATTATTGCGGTTGGAACTACCGTCGTGCGTTCTCTTGAGTCGGCTGCAAGACAGTCAACAAAAGCTTTGATTGAGCCTTACTCAGGCGAAACCGATATATTTATCTACCCAGGTTTCGATTTTAAGATAGTTGACGTTCTACAGACCAATTTTCATTTACCTCAGTCGACCTTACTTATGCTGGTCTCGGCTTTTTCTGGGAAGGAGAAGGTAATGAACGCATATCAATATGCAATTGCGCAACAATATCGCTTTTTTAGCTATGGTGATGCGATGTTATTGCATCGCAATTACCCAGCTGTTTGAGTAATGTCTGTATAAGCATGTTCAGGTGCTCAGGTGCTCATGCTCCTCAATATTCATTTTCTGCATGGTTTTATTAAGTAACACTACGGCGATTAAGTAGGCACAACAATTGCCCACTGCTATACCAATAAATAGGCCCTTTAATCCAAAATAGTGCGCACCAAGATAGGCCAATGGGAAATAAAACACGGCTAAGCGGACTATATTTATATATAAAGCCAGGCGCGGTTTGCCAAGCACATTCATTGAAACATTAACTAAAATCACAACCCCGCTCAGGCCGTAGCTTATCGGCACTATCCATAGGTAGAGCGTTATAGTCTCGATCACCGATTGCTCGCTGGAAAATAAGCCTGCAATCAAGCTCGTACTAAAAAACAACAGCACATAGATTGCGAGTTGTAGCATTAATACAAAGCGAAATGCAATTTTTATTGCTTGGTGGACACGATCCAGTTTTTTAGCCCCCAAATTCTGACCAATGAACATCGGCAGGGTGGAAGACAATGCATAGACAATCATCAGGCTAACGGCTTCGAGTCGGATTCCGACACCGTAGCCGGCAACTGCATCAACCCCGAACTTTGCAACAAGGGTTGTGAGGACTGCAGCAGTGATTGGTACGATTGCATTTGCCAGTATCGCAGGAATAGCGATATCCAATAGTTGCATAATGCTAACCTTCAATTCTTGCCACTTGGGTAGTATGGTCAACAAGAATTTTTCTTTTATAGCCAGTTCATAAAACCCCATTAGACACGATGTTACGACGGCCAAAAGCGTTGCGAGTGCAGCGCCGTGCATGCCTAATTCGGGGAATGGGCCTATTCCAAATATCAAAAGGGGGTCGAATATCACATTTACGATGGTCATGGATAAGGCGATTCGGGCGGAAGTTCCGGTGTCACCCAATGATCTGAATGTACTGGAGCTAACCATGGTGAGCATAGTTAGAGGCGCTGCAAAGATCCAAATTGACATATATTGAGAGATAAAGGCAAGTGTTTCGTCGTTGGCCCCAATGCTCTTGAATATGACATCCATTTGCCAGATCAATATAATTACGGTAATAAGTGAAACAGCAGCAGTCAAATAGAAGCCATTTGTTATTAAGCGGGCGGCTGAAGATAGCTGGCCTGCACCAATTAATTTCGAGACCAATGACGAGATTGCCATACCTAAGCCTAAGCCAATGCTGGTGACGATCGAGGTGATAGGAACGATGAAACCAATCGCTGCTAATTGCTCGGTGCCTAGATAACTGATGAAATAACTATCCACCAAACCGAGGCCCATGATGGATATCAAAGCGTACAGCATTGGAATTGTCAGTTTGACCAGTTGCTGCCCAATCGGCTTGGAGATTATGTCTTGACGACGTAAGCTTGCTTTTGAGGCGCTATTTTTATTCTTGTGTTTAATGATAGACCTGCAAGGCGAATACTTTCTTAGTCGCATCTATTGGGATTCGAGGGGCAAACCTAGAATAAAGTTAGGAAACCTGAGCTCAGAGCCCGATTTGAATTACTTTAAACAAGGCATTGATAATACCGTTTTTCTAGCTAGTAATACTTTCTAGCAGTGCTCGTGCATTCCCTAGAGGTATATTCGCTGCCGTGGCAGCGGCAATGGCTTGATCAGGATCAGTCTTGCCGTTCTTAATTTGGCCCATCGCCCAAATGACTGAAGAGCGCATGCCGCTTCGGCAGTGGGCCAATACCGGCTGGTCGGAGTCCCCTAATATCTTATAAAAATCATCTACCAAGTTTGCTGGCATGGGCTGTCCGTTAGGCATAGGCAGGTAGTGATAATCTAAACCCAGTGATGATGCCAGACTACTGGCGTCTTGATGGCTCAACTGGCCGGATTCCTCGTCATCGGGGCGGTTATTAATAATGGTTTTAATGCCAGCTGTCGCTGCTTGTTCAATATCGGCGGTGCTTAGTTGGCCGGCAACGTAAAGATGATCGCTTAAGTGGTTCATAAAATTATTCTGATCGATGTTGGTGCTAGAGCGCACGTTAGGCTTAAGTTTAAACCGTTTTACCTGTTGTTTGAACGATTCAATCTGGTTTGATGAATTAACTTGATCCCGACCATAGCGTATTTGCACATAGGCGTTGTTAATATCGCCAATCTCTTGAGCTTGCTGAGGGAACTTTGATTTGGCTTTCGCGGCAAATTCATTAGGTGTATCTGACGGCTGTTTCACTAAGTCATGTCGCTTGAAGCGGCTGACAAAATCCAGATAAACTTGCTGGGCTGGGGCAATTCTTATTGCTCGTGGCAGCAGTTGCCAAAAATAAAACAACATGAAGAAAATGGTGCCTGCAATCACTAGACCTACCAGCGTATAGAGGCTGTTTCGATGCTTTAAACCCAATGCTGACAAAAGCTGTCGCTGTGAGTCAAAGTCATAGTTAACTACCCATTTGTTCCATTGGTAGCCAATATTTCCCCAGCTATCAGTCAATTGTCGAAAGGTCGTCGCAAAGCCGTTAGGGTTTAAGTAGTTGGCCAAGGCCCTGCCCGTTGAATTGCCATTAAAGGGTACGCCGTCCCACATCGACATCAATGCATCCATGCCATATATGATTCTATCTGGACTGATTGCAGCGGTGGGGTCAACTCTCCGCCAGACACCGTCTACCCACACTTCACTCCAAGCGTGCGCATCCGAATAGCGTACTTCAATGAATCCGCCTACCTCGTTTTGCGAACCGCCTTGATAACCTACCACTACTCTTGAGGGGATTTCCAGCCATCTCATCAATAGGGTGAAAATGCTGGCATAGTGCTCGCAGTAGCCAGATTGGACCTCAAATAGAAATTCCTCAACTGGGTTATTACCCAGTTCAGGAGGCAGTAATGTGTAGGTGAATTGAGGTTGCTCAAAGTATTGATAAACGCGTTCTACCAATTCCTGGTCGCTGGATGTTTGTTCTCGCCATTGACTGAGAAGAGCAAGAGTTCGAGCTTTAGGAATGCTTTGGGTACGGGTCAGTGCAGCGAAGTCGATTAAACCCTCAGATTTAATGGTTGTGGCGCTGCTGGAAATAGCCCGATAAGCAAAAACGTTGTCGATCTTGTTGTCCAGATAAACAGAATGATCATTTAATTGGGTGCCGATAGTTTGGTTCCAAGCGTAGTCTAAAAACGGTACAAAAGAATCACTGCTGGGTTCATGAATTACTTCGTAAACAAATTTATCCGCTGTAGCCCATTGAGGACTTAAGGCTCGCGGTGGTCGAGACTTCGCTGCCCTAATGTCTTCCGGGGTTGGTAATTCAACCGACCACTGAAAATTGTTCTCCTTGGTCATTACTTTGGATCGCCAATAGCGCGCCTCATATTTTGGCGTGGCGCCATCAAACTCGACGCGAAAAGCTAAGGAATTGTCGAAAGCACGATCGGCAAAATCACCGGCGAGAAGGGAGTTGTTTAATTTATTGCCTCCTCGGGCTTCATCTTGCGAAGGGATGAAGCCAAAATTTCCCTGAACGCGTGGGAAGAAGAAGAATAATAGGATCGCCAGAGGCAGAGCTTTGAGCATAAAGCTAACGGCGGTTCGGGTAGTCTCCCATAATGGCGTTGGTGTTGGGTTGGTGATTCTAATCATTACCGTGGTAACCAACACGGAATATCCTAAAACAAAGAAAATGCTACTCAATGAGGAATTAAACAAGAAGCTAGAGGATGCTAAGAAAAATAATATCAGACACACCATGTAGTAATCACGAAGAGTCTTAGACTCTAAAAACTTAAGACTGACCAGTAACACCAAAAAGCTGATGCCAGCACGTTGTCCATTCCAACCTCCGTATAGAACCAGAACTAAGGCAAAGCTCATTATGGTGAGTAGTAGCACTAGCAAACGTGGCGGATTACTACCCGCTTTATACACGGAGAAAGTTTTAAGAGCCCAAACGACTAAGGCGTAGAGACCGATTATTGGTTTAGCGATCGTAAAATGAATCAATACCGCGACCAACACCAACGCGGATAATTGCAAAAGTGAACTGCGATCGGCTGCGTGCACCGGTGGCGGGGTGGGCAGCGGCGGTAGACTGATCTTGAATTTGTTATGCCAATTCATTGCAGTTGCCTCACCATCAGTCTTGTGCAGCCCTGCCTATGAATTTTGAGCATCGAATAATCAATGAAGTTGACAGGGATCAGCAATGTATTTTTCAATCCCATAATGCTAGAACCGACAAGCATTCATGATAGTGATTTCGGCCAGAGCTATACGCGACGGTATGATTTGGCATTTCGAGCTGATAGCAGGTGCCATCCTTTTGCGCACGAGTAACCCAAAAGCACAGCTGACTGAGTTTGTCTTCAATGTCGAGATGAGCGGGCAGCGCAAACCAACTTAGATTGATCGAGCTGCTATTCTGATCTTCGTGCTCAATGGTGACCAGCTTTCGCGTTTTCGCTAGGGAAGGCCAGTGCACGTCACGTAATCGATCGCCGGCCTGGTAAGGCTTCATGCCCCTATAATCCTCATTGTTGGACTGTACTGATGCACGCTCTTGATACTCACTACTATGTTCGCCACTGGCGGGCAACGGCGTAATATCCAATGGCTGTGGATACACTAAGCAACGTTGCTTAGCCTGAAACCGCTTCGTCCAACAAAAAAAGATCCCTATAGGGAATTGTGATGTGATGATGATAGGTGAACAGTTCAGATAACCGCGGTTCAAGGTAGGCAGCTTCAACTCCACTGCGCGATGTTCGCCAGCGGGTAGATCTAATAGCTGGTGGAAACCGTCGCAGACCAACCATATTGCACTGCGTGAAGAGTCGCTGGGATTGAAAACTTGAATTGGGAAAACCGCAGTTTCACCTAGGAATACTGATCGAGATTGTATGCTGTTGATACTCAGCCCAATCACATTGTTATGCGTGTAGAGCATCGCCACCATACCCAGCGAGGCCAAAACAAACAGCATCATAAATGCCGATTGATTATCATATTTTACCGCGATCGCGAACAGGGATAGTAGAATTAAGGAAAAGTACCAACCCACTCGAGTTGGTATAATATAAAGTTCGCGGCGGCCAATTTCAAACTCGGGCATTTTTAAATCCCGCCGCAGATCTAGCCGATACATTAGGTGTGTTGCGTGGCGAGCGACTACCCTTCGGCAGACTGCTGGCAATAGCTGAATGAGTCATGCTTAAAATCGGTTTAAAGTATTTCAGTTTGTTCGATAATGGCAGCAAGCTCCAACACTGTATCTGATCCATCATTACAGTGGAGCCGGTGAGCCGCGGTATAAGGCGCCAACAGCTTTATGTCTTCTGGTAAAACCGAATCGCGTTTTTCCACCATCGCTAATGCTTTCGCCGCTTGTAGCCATTGCAGACCGGCGCGGGGTGATAGGCCCGTTACAAATTTACCATTATTACGAGTTTTGCTGAGTAAGCTCTGCAGGTAATCGATCAAAGCGTCGCTAACATGGATGTCATCGACTGCGGCAATCAAATCGCGTAGCTCAGCATTACTGAATAAAGCTTGTTTATCGACGCTCTGCTTAGCTGCATTCTTACTATGTTGTCGGAGTAGTATTTTCTCAAATTTTTCGCTTGGATAACCCAGCGATAGACGCATTAAGAAACGGTCTAATTGTGATTCTGGCAACGGAAATGTGCCACTTTGTTCCAGCGGATTTTGTGTGGCGATTACAAAGAAGGGGTCGGGTAGATCTATTTGTCGACCCTCGACAGATACTTGCTGCTCCTCCATTGCTTGTAATAAAGCACTTTGAGTCTTTGGGGTAGCTCGATTAATCTCATCAGCCAGTAGGGTAGAGGTGAATAAGGGGCCTTTTTTAAACAGGAACTTTTTGCTGTCCATATCAAAAATGGTCATGCCGATAATATCGGTGGGGAGCAAGTCGCTGGTGAACTGAACTCGCTTGAAAGGAAGGCCAAATAGGTCGGCCAAAGCGTGGGCCAGTGTGGTTTTACCAACACCCGGAATGTCTTCAATTAATAAATGGCCTCTTGCCAACAAGCATATGACTGACAGTTTCGTGACCAAGGGATTGCCAAGAATTATTTGATCTAAGTCTTGTTGTAGTTGCTCAAGTTTTTCGATGCTCATATTTTCGTTTTGATATGAAGAGTTTATTAATAGGGATGCAAAGGTCGTCGTGATCCACTAAGCCTTTGAGCCGCGTTTCTAGTTTCAGGTGATCTCTAACAGGTTTTGGCCAAAAGTATCTGGCTTAGATCTGTCGGCATCAGATTATTGTTCAATGCCTTGATCTGCTTTCAGATTTCGCCGAGACGCGTTACGCCGCCACCATCGAAGTAGTGGGATATGGCGCGGATTTTTATTGATCAAGGTATCGATGAGTTCGCTATTTTCACGTAAGCGCTGAGGAAGTAATAGATTGCGTCTTCTACCACACACAAGCAATTCATCATTCACCAACAACTGCGTATCGCTGCTTGGAAGTAAATGGCTGACGCTTCCTCGCTGCAACAGCAAAGGCAAGCAATCACTATGCGGTAGCAACTCGTTTTGGCATATCTGCCCAATGTTAAGCGGGAGTCCCTGTTCTAAATGGCTTGCTAAAGCGGGAGATTGTTCAGCATTTAACAGTAATCGCCAAGTGATCGGGTCGTATCTGCCGGTGAGTTTGTCAATCTCTTCAATAAGTCGCTCGGTACTATCATCCTTTAAGCTACTCGAATATTTAATGAATTTTGATACTAATGGCCTAGAAATTGATGTTAAAACTTCATTCGCGATCAATTGGCTGCGGCGCATGATGTAATCACAGTTGGCTTGCTCGAATAAACTCTGGTTCGCTTCATTATTAACTCGACCGATGGTGTAAATCTCTTTATTAATCTCATGTGCCGTAATCATCACAGAAAGATTGTTGGCATCATCGTTGCTGGCGGCAACAATCACATTTGCATCGCTAATCCCCGCTTCGTGCAACGTTTTCGCCTCAGTGCCGCGGCCGACTATACTTCCAGCTGGGGCCCCACTTTGAGTTGGCTCGGGATCTACCACCACCATCTCGATGCCGTCTTTGGCTAATGTTGCTTCGATTGATTTTCCTAGTCTGCCAAAGCCGCAAATGATCCAACGGCCCTTTGGTAGAAGTCTTTCAGTCAAATGTTGTGCGCTATGCTGATTGATGAACCAGTTTTGAATCTGATGCAGAGAGGGGTCGTGGGCCATCAAATTTAATCGATTGGCAAAAGTCAGAAATGGGTTGATTATTACATTGGTTCCAAAGGAAGCCATGTTATCGGCTTCATCTTGAATCTCTGATCGACAAATTACCGGCACATTTTCGTTCAATAACTTACTCGCCACGGCGACTTTTAGGTTTGTATGGTCATTTTCGGTAACAGCGATGATCCCTGCGCATTTACTATGGTGCAAACCCGCATACACCAAGTTTCGTGGATCAGTGGTGTCTGCGTTTAGAATAATCGGTGGCAGGCTCAAGTCTTCTAGTTCTAAAGAATTAGTACGTTCATGGTCGCGGTCAATAATCACCGTTTGGATGCCCAGTTGAGACAAGCCCTGGTTTATAAACATGCCAGTCTCACCATAACCACAAATAATATAAAAAGGCCGACCGATATCCTTTATGTTTCTTGCAAAGGTTCGTTCTGCAATTGCGTTTTTAAACGTGGGGTCTTGCAGTAACCTCAGTATATTACCAATAGCGTACAACCACGCCACAACTGAAGTGTAAGCACAGATTAATGCCCATGCGCGTTGAGTATCAGTAAAGGGATAGGGGATTTCGCCAAAGCCAATTGTTGTGGCGGTAATGCTGACGAAATAAAATGCATGAAAAAAACTCATGTGCCAAGGCTGACCGTTTGGGTCAATCCCAGGTATAAGCGTCATGCCGAGCGTGGCTATAGCGTAGACCATCACTAGTAAAGCGAGTGGTATTCGCAGTCGCCGCAGAACTAAGAAAAAAACGTTAGACATTCTACTCAGCGCACCTCAGAATAAATCCAATACAATAACGTGCAACACAATTGCATCGCGTTAGAAAAGGTAGATAAAGGATCAAGATCAACTCAAACTCTATCTACGTACCTGGCTGGTTTCTATTATTAGCAGTACTACCGAAAGCATATTGGCGATCAGTGCGCCACCCGCCAAAGATGTGATGCTGGCCATCGCATTTGCGGATATGCTGCCGTCGACCCCATTTGTGGCAGACCACCAGTAGAACATCGCTGCGATTAACTGCAAATCTACGACTAGACTGGAGGCAAGAACAGTGGAGCCGAATTGAGTGCGATCGCCAAACTTCATCAGGGTGCAAATAAGGCTAACCACGAGCGCCGCAAAAAGCTCATATGGGTGGTGGTGTGCTGAATCAGAGATATCGCCAATAAAAAACCCAAAGTTCAGAGAGAGGGCGAGAATAATGAAGAATGCGAATAAAACTTTCTCAAAGTTCATGAGATTAATCTCCTAGAGGCTTGTGTTCCAATGATTCAAAGAAGCGAATAAAGTGATCTTTTTCACTTATCAGCTAATGATTAGGATTTGCAGTTAAGTACCGTCGAAACCTGTTATCGGTGGGTCTTCAATACCGAGTCTGAGCTTAGCATAAAGCTTTAAGCGAATGATCACCAATATTTGCCTAGAAAAGGCTATATTTGGGATAGAAGCGATCGAAGTAGTGGTTGCCCAAGAAGGTCAAAGTTGTATAATGTGCGCCCATTAAGCGAGTGAGAAATACTTGGCGTTGTGTTCTTTTATAAGTCCTTTCGAGGACCAAAAAAGAGTAATATAGAGAACAAGTAAAGTCAGTTGTATCAGCTCGAACCAGAATTACACAGTGTTTTTAAATTGCATGCGCTAAGGTGATCGCAGGCATGCCATGAGCAGAGGTTATCATTGTTTTTTAAACTAAAGAAAGGTCTCAATCTTCCTCTCAAGGGAAGACCAGATGAACGAATAGACTCCGCTAGTACGATTAATGCTGTGGCGGCGTTAGGCAACGATTATGTAGGGCTTAAACCAACAATGCTGGTTCAAGACGGCGATCGTGTAAAAGTCGGAACGCCCTTATTCGAAGATAAGAAAAACCCCGGCGTGGTAATTACTTCGCCCGCTTCAGGGGTCGTTAATTCTATCAATCGTGGTGCTAAGCGTGCTCTAATTTCAGTAGAAATAGACGTCGAAGGCGATGAGTACGTACAGTTTGATAAAACCGCCGAAATTGAACTAGGTGACTTATCTGCTGATCAGGTACGCAGTACTTTACAGAAATCCGGTCAGTGGGCCGCAATCCGGACTCGCCCGTATGGCAAAGTGCCGGCTATCGATTCTGTCGCGAACTCGATATTTGTCAATGCCATGGATACCAATCCACTGGCCGTTGATCCGCAGTTAATTATTAAGCAACATATTGGCGACTTCCTGAATGGCGTGACGGTGCTTAGCAGATTCGGTGTGCCGGTCTATGTTTGTCAAGCGGGCAATGCGCAACTACCTGATTCGACTGCGGATAATGCCAAGGTGGCTACTTTTTCTGGGCCGCATCCTGCAGGCCTTAGCAGCACCCATATCCATAGTATCGACCCAGTCAACTCAAAAAAGACCGTCTGGACCATTGCTTATCAGGACGTGATTGCAATTGGTAAGCTGTTTGTTGATGGACAACTGTGGGTGGAACGCTACGTTGCTTTGGGTGGGCCCTTGGTAAATTCTCCGAGAGTGTTCGCAGCGCGATTGGGTGCCAAAGTTTCTGATTTAACTCAGGGGCGTATGGTTGCCGGAAGGTCGCGTGTAATTAGCGGTTCGGTTTTCAATGGTCATATCGCAGTTGGTCACTTTGACTTCCTAGGCCGTTACGATGTTCAGGTGTCGGTAATCGAAGAGAATGATGATCGGGAATTTATGGGTTGGATAGCGCCGGGCGCGAAGCGGTTTTCGGCTTTGAATATATTTGTATCGAGCATTATTAAGCCACAAGCATTTGAAATAACTAGTTCTCAAAACGGTAGTCCGCGAGCAATTGTTCCGATTGGCGTGTTCGAAAAAATGATGCCTTTGGATATTTTAGCCACACCACTGATAAAATCAATCTTAGTCAAAGATACCGATGCGGCTCAACAACTTGGTTGTTTGGAGCTAATAGAAGAAGATATGGCCCTATTCTCATTTGTTGACCCAGGTAAACACGACTTTGGCCCTGTATTGAGAACCACACTCAGCCAAATTGAGAGGGAAGGATAATGTCTTTATTGCGCAATACCCTAGACAAAATATACCCGCATGTCTCTGCAGGCGGTAAATATAAACAGTTTTATGCTTTGTATGAGGCTATAGACACAGTCTTTTACTCTCCAGCCGACGTAAATCAAGGGCGTAATCACGTTCGTGACGGAATTGACCTGAAGCGGGTGATGATTTACGTATGGCTGGCCGCAATGCCGTGTGTCGCCATCGGTTGCTATAACGTTGGATTGCAAGCAAATACAGTGATGGCCAGTATGGGCCTCACTGAAGTTGCTGGTTGGCGTGGCGACATTCTGACAATGTTGAATATTGGGATTGATCCTGCCAGTATTTGGGATAATTTCTGGCATGGCTTTTGGTATTGGTTTCCTATTTATGCCACGGTGTTTATCGTCGGTGCTTTTTGGGAAGTTTTATTCGCATCTGTGCGTGGCCACGAGATTAACGAAGGTTTTTTCGTAACGTCTATCTTATTTAGCTTGATTGTGCCGGCCTCATTACCGTTATGGCAGGCCGCATTGGGTATCAGCTTTGGTATTGTTATTGGTAAAGAAGTGTTTGGCGGAACCGGCAAAAACTTTTTGAATCCAGCGCTTACCGGCCGAGCCTTTTTGTATTTTGCCTATCCAGCCCAATTGTCGGGCGATGCAGTTTGGGTTGCAGTCGATGGTTATACTGGAGCAACCGCGCTGAGCGTAGCAGCCAGTGGTGGAATGCAAGCTTTGACTGACGCAGGATTCACAATACAACAATCTCTAACGGGTTATATTGCTGGCTCTATCGGCGAAACGTCACTCATTGCTATCGGTATTGGTGCAACATTTTTGTTGCTTACTAAGATCGCTTCTTGGAGAATAATGGCCGGTGTGGTCGCCGGTGTGGTTGCCACCGCGTTATTATTTAATGCCTTTCCAAGTGACACTAACCCCATGTTTACCCTTACACCAATGTGGCACTTTGTCATTGGAGGTCTGGCTTTCGGTACCGTTTATATGGCCACAGATCCAGTCAGTGCTTCTATGACAGACGTCGGTCGTTTCTGGTATGGTTTTTTAATCGGTCTGATGACGGTGCTAATTCGGGTGGTTAATCCAGCTTTTCCCGAGGGGATCATGCTGGCTATTTTATTCGCCAATTTATTTGCGCCACTAATCGATTGGTTTGTTGTTCAAGCCAATATCCGTAGAAGGGAGCTTCGCTATGCAAAATAGTCGTACTCAGGCAGGTTTTTTGAGTTTACCCAATGACAGCATGTTTAAAACCCTGGCTGTCGCGCTTACCTTGTGTTTGGTTTGCTCGATAATTGTTTCAACTGCTGCAACCTTGTTAAAGCCAAGGCAGGTGGTAAATAAGCTACTGGATAAAAAGAAAAATATTCTTGCCGTCTCAGGTATCGAGTTGAATGGAAAATCGGTAGATGAATTGTTTACGCAAATCGAAACCCGTGTGGTTGATATGCGAAGCGGTGATTATACTGATGCGGTTGATGCCAATACATTTGACCAACGCAAGGCCAGTAAAGACTCTACTTATCGAGTTGAGCTTGACCGTGATCAAGATATAGCCAAACTTGGCGGCGGAAGATCTAAATACGCGAGTGTTTATTTAGTCAACAATGGCGATCAACTAGAGCGAATTATTTTGCCGATAAAAGGCTATGGTTTGTGGTCAACCATGTACGGCTTTTTGGCTTTAGAAAAAGACGCTACCACCGTTTCAGGGATCACTTTTTATGAGCATGGCGAGACGCCTGGTCTGGGCGGTGAAATTGAAAATCCAAAGTGGCAGGCTAGCTGGCAGGGTAAGCAAATTATCGATCAAGGGGGTCAGCCAGCGTTACGTGTCATTAAAGGCGGGGTTAATCCAAATTCAGCCGACGCGGTTCATCAAATAGATGGCTTAGCGGGAGCAACGCTAACCAGCAATGGAGTCAGTAATCTGATTATGTTTTGGGTTGGCGATAACGGGTTTGGCCCTTATCTTGAAAAACTCCGCTTACAAAGTGGTCAATTACAACAAGCCAGTTCGAACCGTGATGATAGCGTTAAGAAGATCAGCTCTTCGGTCATTATTCGAACCAAAAATCAAACAGGTCAGGGTTAAACGATGGCAAGTGAAGCAAAAAAAGCGTTATTTGAGCCGCTAGTTGCGAATAATCCAATCGCATTACAGATTCTTGGAATATGTTCTGCCTTGGCGGTTACCACGCAACTCTCATCAGCGTTAATTATGAGCCTGGCATTGACCAGCGTAACCGCGTTCTCTAATTTGTCGATTAGTCTGATACGTAATCATATCCCATCAAGTATTCGCATTATTGTGCAGATGACTATTATTGCCTCATTGGTGATTGTTGTTGACCAAATACTTAAAGCATATTCTTACGAAACCAGTAAAAAACTAACGGTCTTCATTGGATTAATCATCACTAACTGTATAGTGATGGGGCGTGCAGAAGCGTTCGCGATGAAAAACCCCCCTTGGGCGTCTTTCCTTGATGGGATCGGCAACGGCCTCGGTTATAGCTTGATTTTAATTATCTTAGCGGTGATTAGAGAATTATTCGGGTCCGGTTCATTGTTAGGATATCAAATTCTTCCGCTGGTAGCGGATGGTGGATGGTATCAGCCAAATGGGCTGTTATTGCTAGCGCCGAGTGCGTTTATCATCATTGGTATGATTATCTGGGTGATTCGCAGTGTTTACCCCGAGCAAGTTGAACAAGCAGATTTTGACATGCAAGACGCGCACCAAATACCGACCCACGGTTCTGGCACTCATCACGCCACCGCAAAGGGGGCACTCTAATGGACTTAGTTAGTCTTGCGGTTAAGGCCGTATTTATTGAGAACCTTGCGCTTTCATTCTTTTTGGGAATGTGTACGTTCCTAGCGGTATCAAAAAAGATTGAGACCGCGCTCGGTTTGGGCTTAGCAGTGTTTGTGGTATTGGCAATTACCGTACCAGTCAATAATCTGTTATATCAGTATGTTTTGGCAGAAGGCGCTCTAGCTTGGGCTGGATTGCCAGATACTGATCTTAGCTTTTTAGGGTTTATTAGCTACATTGGTGTTATTGCTGCGCTAGTACAAATCATGGAAATGTTTTTAGATCGTTATGTGCCAACGCTGTACAACGCCCTAGGTGTGTTCTTACCACTTATTACAGTTAACTGCGCTATTTTGGGCGCAGTATTGTTCATGGTAGAGCGCGACTATAGCTTTACAGAAAGTGTTGTCTACGGTGCAAGTAGCGGCTTCGGTTGGGCGCTGGCTATTACCTTGTTGGCGGGTATTCGCGAGAAGCTTAAGTACAGCGATGTTCCTGATGGGCTGCAAGGTCTGGGGATTACCTTCATCACCGTAGGTTTGATGGCCTTAGGTTTCTTGGCGTTTTCTGGCATTCAGCTTTAGCCCGTTAAGTTCCCGAACAATTAGTATTACTCAAAAACGTAACAGAGTTCGCATATGTTAGAAATTGGTTTAGGCGTCGGGTTTTTTACACTGATCGTGCTAACGTTGGTGGCAATAATTTTATTTGCCAAAAGTAAGTTGGTAGCTTCTGGCACCGTTAATATTCTTATTAACGGTGAAAAGAGCATCGAGGTCCCAGTTGGCGGTAAGTTACTTGGGGCCTTAGCTGAGCATAAATTGTTCGTTTCGTCAGCCTGCGGTGGCGGCGGAACCTGCGCTCAGTGTAGAGTAATAATTTCGGACGGAGGGGGGTCTATCCTGCCTACCGAAGAAACCCATATAACCAAACGTGAAGCGAAGGACGGTTGTCGTTTATCCTGTCAAGTCACGGTTAAGCAAGACATGAAGATCCAAGTGCCTGAAGAGGTGTTTGGGGTCAAGCAATGGCGCTGCAAAGTGCGTTCCAACGAGAACGTCGCCACCTTCATCAAAGAATTGGTTTTGGAGTTGCCTGATGGTGATAGTGTGGATTTTCGTGCTGGGGGTTATATTCAAATTGAATGCCCTCCGCATAGCCTAAAGTACACTGAATTTGACGTCCAGGAAGAATATAAGCCGGATTGGAATCACTTCAATATATGGCAATATGAATCGGCCGTAGAAGAGACTGTCGTTCGTGCTTACTCGATGGCAAATTATCCTGATGAGAAGGGTATTATTATGCTCAACGTGCGGATTGCATCTCCTCCGCCAAGGACTGAAGGCTTACCCCCTGGTCAAATGTCATCTTACATCTTTAACCTTAAGGCCGGTGACGAGGTTTCTATTTCTGGCCCCTTTGGTGAATTTTTTGCCAAAGAGACCGAGGCAGAAATGGTGTTTATTGGTGGTGGCGCGGGTATGGCTCCTATGCGTTCGCATATTTTTGATCAACTGGAACGAATCCAAAGTAAGCGCAAGACTACTTTTTGGTATGGCGCACGAAGCTTGCGTGAGATGTTCTATGTCGATGATTTTGACAAACTAGCTGCCGACCACGACAGTTTTCAGTGGCATGTTGCTTTATCCGACCCACAAGATGAAGATAATTGGACCGGCCATACTGGTTTTATTCACAATGTTTTGTTCGAGCAATATCTAAAAGACCATGCGGCTCCCGAAGATTGCGAATATTATATGTGCGGGCCACCAATGATGAATCAAGCTGTAATCAATATGTTGCATGATTTAGGCGTTGAAGATGAAAATATCTTACTGGATGATTTTGGCGGCTAATAGCTTAACTGGCAAGTTCCCTAATTCCAGAGCTGTCTTAGTACCGGGATTGATTAGACAGTTTAAAAACAGCGAGCAGTGCTCGCTGTTTTTCCCCCTGCTAGGCATTTACTGGACTAGCCCAAAATTGGGCGCGAGCACCAGAGTTTGGACGCTGGCCTGCCTTATGATACTTTGCGCTTGCCAGCAGCGCCCAGCGCCCCAGTCAGTGACGTTCAGTGGGCCGATCATGGGTACTGAATACCGTATTACCGTTGTTGTGCCTGGGGCGGATGATCTCGATCAGCTTGAGTTCGATGTTTTGGCAGAGATGAATGCAGTAAATTCCAGTATGTCGACTTATCTTGTAGATTCAGAATTGAGTCAAATCAATCGGCTGCCTGCGGATACGCCCTTTGCTCTGTCGCCCGAACTAAATTCAGTTCTGTCAGAGGCACTAGAAATTTCTGAACTAAGTCAGGGTGCCTTTGATGTAACCGTGGCGGATGCGGTAAATTTATGGGGTTTTGGACCCGATGGCACAATCACTGCGCAGCCAAGCCCAAAGCAATTAGTTCGCCTGCAGGTCAGTGTAGGTTATAAAAAATTAAGCTTGATTAAGGGTTCTTTGAGTAAGCTGAATGCCGCTACAAAAATTGATTTATCTGCGATTGCCAAAGGCTATGCTGTAGATCAGGTGGCTAGAATGTTGCTAGCAAAGCGATTTAGTAATTTTTTGATAGACGTTGGGGGTGAACTTCGCTTAAGCGGTCTCAATGTAGATCAAAGAGTTTGGCGAGTGGCGATCGAAAAACCCCAA
>JBLHMH010000027.1:0-26498 GCA_047621785.1 Polaribacter sp.
ACACTTTTGAAAAGGCGCGCGGTTTGGTGGAGCAGAACCCCGAAACTAAAATCAACATCGTTATTCCAGATCTCCAGACACGCTATCCTGCAGTAGAGGAAATCGCTAGGAGTGTGTTTTATCCAGGTGTTTCACCTCTGAAGGTTCGGAGTGAACCAAGTGTTTATCGCTTTAGTTTGGGGCAGCCTTTACATAAATGGCCGGCAATTGAAACTGCGTTAAGCGTACTCAAACTATTGAATAATCGAACTACAGTTGCCGATTTGAGCTTCCTCTTGCGCAATCGTTTCCTTGGGCTTTGTCGAGATTCAAGCGAAGAATGCCGACTGTTTGAGCGCTGGTTGCAACGTCAAAGGATTCGTCAGATCAGCGTCGACCACTTACCGGAACTTTATCAACAATGTCTTAATTATTTAAGCTCGCGTCAGCCACCACTAGAATCAACAAAGTTGTTAGAGACCTTGAATGCCCTTGTTGAATTACGCCAGTCGCTGGCTCAAAAACTTAGCGCAGAGAAACAAAATAATGGCTTTGCGGCATTGAGTTTTACTGACTGGGTAATCACGTTTAATCAATGGCTAGGAGCCTGGGGCTGGCATACGCAAGTTGACGACCAGGCTCAGGATAGTGTGCAGTATCAATTACACACTCGTTGGATGAGCCTTTTAGAAGAGTTTTCGGGTCTAGCGTTAGTGCAGCAACAATTGGGCCTAGCTCGGGCTTTGGAAGTGCTTCGGCAGATGGCTCGTGATGCCATTTTCCAACCTCAAGCAGTTGCATCGCCAATACTGATCTCTGGAATATTTGAAGCTATTGGCAGGCCCGTCGATAGTTGTTTTTTATTATCTATGGATCAAGCATACCCAGTACCACCACAGGCAGATGCTTTTGTATCGAATAGTGTTCTACGAAATCGTGACTACCCTAATGCCAGTGTAGACGCCAGTTTTCAACAAGCTGAGCAGGTGATAGCCAGCTTATTCGCGTCGGCACACCAGTATATTGTCAGTTATGCGCAGCATCATGATAGGGATCGTGAAGTAACAAATCAGGTATCGCCACTATTTCGAGAAGAAAATTTTGAGCTAGCGCGTGAGATTGAATTGACCAGCCCAATCGTTATTCTCGAGCAATATATTGATAGTCAAGGACCAGCATGGCCAAGTTCAAAAACGGTTAGTGGCGGTACTCAAATTTTCCAAAACCAATCTTTGTGTGCGTTCCGCGGATTTGTTACACACAGGCTAGGCTTTTTGCGAGCAGATGAAGCAGAATTTGGTTTAGACAGTCTGGATCGTGGCAATATCGTGCATATTCTATTAGATGCTATCTGGGGCGAGCTACAGACTCAAGCCAAGTTCCTGGACCTTGACGACAGTACCTTACAAGCAACGATTAACGAGGTAGTCGAGCGCGTCTGTCTGGACCCCAGTCTCGAACTCAGTGACGATAAGAAGCTTTTGCTAAACTATGAACAGCCTAGGTTACGAGCTCTACTGAAAAATTGGCTTGAAGTTGAGAAGCGTCGACCAATCGGTTTCTCCGTGGTCGAGCGTGAAGCAGCGGGTACTGGCAACATAGGCGGCATCACCTTTGACTATATTGTTGACCGGCTAGATCTGACTGATGACGGTCGTAGTTTAATTATTGACTATAAGACTGGTGCGGCTAATCGCAATGACTGGACGAGTGAGCGGATAAAAAGCCCGCAAATGCCTCTTTATGCTTTATGTCATGACAAAACTAAGGCGTCACCAGTCTCTGGTATTAGCTTCGCTCAAGTGCAACAGTCTAAGCCTGATTTTGTGGATCTATGTGAAGCCGGATTGTTAAGGCCCACCGGTAGCATTGTTGCAAAGCGCGAGGTGCAGTGGAACGAGCAGCGCGCGCGTTGGCCGCAATTATTTGAAAGCTTGGCGGACAATTTTTTGCAAGGCCATGCCCAAGTGAATCCGATTGACGAACAGACTTGTGACTATTGTGAACTGCAGGCGGTTTGTCGAGTTTCGCAATTGCGGGATCGCTCCGCAGCACTTTCACAAATGGCGGATTTAGCGCCATCAAAGCTAGGAGATGCAGGTGATTAGTGACGCGCTGGCTCGCAGTGAGGCCTTAAACCCTGAAGCGTCGTTTATCGTGCAGGCGCCGGCTGGCTCAGGCAAAACCGGCTTGTTGGTCTATCGCATGTTGACATTGTTAGCAACCGTTGAGCAGCCTCAGCAAGTACTGGCGATTACTTTTACGCGCAAGGCGACTTCTGAATTACGAGAGCGGGTTCTTGAACTCATCAATAGGGCTCATAATAACCAAAAAAGTAACGATGGTTTTGAACAACAAGGCATCGATCTGGCTTGGGTGGTGGTGCAACGAGACAAGCAACTGGGGTGGAATTTACTAAACTCACCGCACCAATTACAAATTCTTACGATCGATGCTTTTTGTGCTCGATTAACCACCAGCATGCCTTGGTTAAGTCGCCTAGGAGATAAACCACGCACCACCGACAATGCAGAAAAGCATTACGCAGCAGCGGTCGAGCAATTGTTTTCAGAGCTGTTACAAGGTGACTCTAAGCTAACCCGTTGCTTGCAGACGGTGATGTTAGAAATGGACTTTGACTACAATCGCGCTCGCCGCTTGTTTGTATCAATGTTGGCCAAGCGCGATCAGTGGTTAAGGCATCTTCTAGGCAAAGACTTGTACGCCCTGCAGTCAAGTTTGGAGTATGCCTGGCTGAGTATTTGCAATGAGCAGCTAGCCGCTCTAAGCGGATTAATCGGCGAACACTTATTAACTGAAATTGTAGAATTGGCAAAGCAAGCTGCGGCTAATATAGAGCCAAAGCAGGACCAAGATTCTCCACTCAAAGGTTTCGAAGCATTTGACAAATCAGTGCGCTTATTGGGGATAGAACAGTGGAAGGCTCTGCGTATTTTCCTTTGTGGAAAAGGCACCACAATTCGTAAGCAAGTAAATAAAACCATCGGATTTCCGAAGGGCGACCCCAACATAGACCGCTTTAAAAGCCTGCTGTCGGAACTAGCCGACGATGATGTTTTGAGGGACGCTTTGATCGCAACCGATCATATTCCGACCCATGGCTTTAGCAAAAGTGATTGGGAGTACTTAATTTCTTTAGAAGAGGTTCTTAAATCACTAGCCGGTTTATTGCAATTACAATTTCGTGCTGCAGGAGAATGTGATCATAGTGAAGTTGGGCAGCGCGCCAACCTGGCATTGCAAGAGCTGGACAACCCCACCGACCTCGCCTTGCGAATGGACTACCAATTGCAGCATATTTTGGTAGATGAATTTCAGGATACTTCGCATGGACAAATCGAGTTGCTCAAGCGGTTGACCGAAGGTTGGTCAGAAGATCAAGGCAAGACACTGTTTTTAGTGGGTGATCCCATGCAGTCGATTTATCGCTTTCGTGAAGCCGATGTGAGTTTGTTTCTACGCGTAGCGGAAAATGCCACTAGCCAAGTTTTTGACAATGTCGACATTCGGTCTTTAACTCTGAGCGAAAACTTCCGCTCATCAACAAGCTTGGTTAACTGGTTCAATAATACTTTTCAGGGCAGCTTTCCTAAAGCCAATGATGTACTAAGCGGGGCCATTCGTTATTCTTCGGCGAGTTCAAACTCAAGTATCGAAGAAAGTGAAAACGCCGTAGTAACCCACCTCACCCTTGATAAAGAAGATGAAGCCCAAGCCACGGTTGCGGCGGTGCTCAAGGCAATTCAAGCGTTACCGAATGATCAAGCGCGAGTTGCATTATTAGTTCGGGCGCGTAGCCAATTAAAAACAATTGTTCCGGCGCTTCAAGCAAATGGCGTGGCCTATCAGGGCGTTGATATCCAACCACTGCAGGATCAACAAGCGGTCATCGACGTGGTCGCCTTGCTCAAGGCATTATGTCGGGAAGATGACCGCGTGTCCTGGATGGCATTACTACGCGGTCCTTGGTGTGGCCTGACTCTGTCTGAGTTGATCCAATTACTCAATGATAAGCAGCGAACGATTTGGCAACAATTGTCTCAAATCACCGCCGTAACTGAGCCTGCACTCGAGTCAGACAGCTGGCTACGCCTACGGCGTTTTTTGAATGTCATGGGTCAAGCTATGCAACAACGTCAGCAAGTTGATTTAGCCAACTTGACACGCTGGACCTGGCAAGCTTTAGGCGGCGAAGCCACCTTGTTCGGCGTAGCGCAGCAAGACGTCGAAACGGTGTTTGATTTGATTCAGGATTTACAACGCGGGGGTGACCTGCCTTCCTTGACAGAACTGGATCAAGCAATTGAAAGGCTCTATGCCGAGCCCTCCGGCGACCCGACAGCCCGATTAATTGTTAGCACTATGCACAAGGCCAAGGGCTTGCAATACCATACAGTGATTCTGCCTACTTTGAGTAGATCTGCGGGTGCCAATAATAAAGAAATGATGATGTGGGCGGAACACCAGTCCAGTTCTGGACAATCGCAACTATTACTAGCGCCCCTGCGTTTAGAAGATAAGCCTGGCAGCCATTATCACTATTTGCGAGAGCTGGATAAGCAGCGCGCTGCCAACGAGGCGATCAGATTGATGTATGTGGCCTGCACCCGAGCGGAAGAAAAATTGATCTTGCTATCGCACCTTGTACAAAACCAAGAGAGCGGTGAGATACGAAAGCCTGCTTCCAATACCTTGCTGGCCAGCATTTGGAGCGCCACTGAAGCGGGTTTTATTGCCGACTGTGGCCCGGCGGAATCAGTTAAATCTGAAGTAGAGGATGATGTTCTTGATCAAACCTTATCTAGACTGCCTGCAGATTATCAAGTTGCGCTAGCTCTGCCAATTAACTGGCAAGCAGCGAATCAGTTAAGCGCACAAGAACCGGATGCTGAAACCGCACAAATTCAGTTCGAGTGGTCTACTGAAGTTGCAACGGCAGTGGGCGTGGTAATGCATGAGTGGCTGCAATTCAATCAGTCTCGCCTATATGAACTTAAAGCAGACGATCAATTACGTAATCAATGGCGGGCCGAACTTCGGGCCCTGAGAGTTCCATCAGCACGCCTTGCATATGGCGTGGAGCGTTTATGTTCAGCCTTGCAGAACATCCAAAATGACAGTCAGTCAGCATTTTTATTTGCTGACTATCCAGACCAAAACAATGAATATTCGATTGGCAGCAATGAGCAAGGTTTGGTCAAAACGTTTAGAATTGATCGCACCTTCGTTGACCAAAACAACACGCGCTGGATTGTAGACTACAAGACTACCTTGACCCATGCTCAAGATATCGATTTATTCGTAGACGAACAAATTGAAAAGCGTCATCGCCCCCAGTTACAACACTATGGCGCATTGATGAGTAAACTTGATGACAGGCCGATTAAACTGGCGATCTATTTTCCCATGCTAGGTAAATTGCGCAGCTGGGACTATCAAGCGTAAACAGTCTGTTTGATCAGTTGATCGCAGATGACAATCTTTATTACAACTATTTTTATTAACGAAATCAATGAACTATACAAAATTAGGCTGTAGCGGCGTGCAGGTATCCGAAGTGTGTCTTGGCACAATGACTTGGGGTGAACAGAATTCTGAGGCTGAAGGGCATGCCCAAATTGACTATGCTTTGGAGCAAGGAATTAATTTTATTGACACTGCTGAGATGTATTCAGTGCCGCCCAAACCGGAGACCTATGGTCATACGGAAACCTTTATTGGTAATTGGCTGAGTAGCAATGCGGCTAAACGCAAAGACATTGTTTTGGCATCCAAAATAGGTGGAATTGGCGTGCCTTGGCTACGCGACGGAGGCAAGATTACTGGGGCTGATTTAAAGAAGGCGGTGGATGGATCATTGCAACGTTTGCAAACGGACTATCTAGACCTTTATCAGCTGCACTGGCCGAATCGCCCCGCGCCGCAATTTTCTAAGCATTGGCCAGGAACTTATAAACACACTGAAATTGATGTTACGCAACAGCAAGCAGAGCATTTAGATATTCTGACTGCCTTAGGCGAATGCGTCGATGCAGGTAAGATCTTACATTGTGGATTGTCGAATGACACGCCTTGGGGAATCAACGAGTATCTGCGGCTCGCAGAGCAACAGGATTTGCCAAAAATGGTATCTGTACAAAATGAATTCAGTTTACTGCACTTAACCGACGCGCCTCACGTTATGGAGACCTGTGTATTTAATGAGATAGCTTACTTACCTTGGTCCCCGCTAGCCGGAGGTGCACTGAGCGGAAAGTACATGAATGGCGCCAAACCGGAAGGTTGTCGTTGGACGATGAATCAGCGCAATGGAATATTTCGAGATACTACTCATTCGCATGCGGCCATCGCCGACTATCATGCCATTGCTATACGTCACGGTTTGTCGCTTGTGCAAATGGTTCTAGCGTGGGTTTTTCAATTTGACGGAGTCACCTCGACCATTATTGGTGCGACGTCGATGGATAATCTGAAAGAAAATATCGATGCTTGGAAGCTCGACTTGTCTGAGGACGTGCTGGCTGAGATTGATATTGTGATAAAGCGCTACCCAGTTCCCTTCTGACTATTCGCTTAAATTTTTGCGCAATTGGCGGGCCGTGTATTCGTACCATCCCTGATACTCACCCTTCGGGCTGCCTTCGGCAGTTCAAAACGTTCCTGACGCATTTGGTTGGAATTAGAAGACCCCGGGCTCTCGGCTGTTTAGTCGAGAACTCGGGGGTTCTGATTTTTCGATTAAGTCTTATAGCTGTGACAGAATTGTGTCTGCGCCGCTGACCTCGTAGCCACCGCCTTCTTCAAGGTTTAAGTGGCTTACTTTGCCGTCTTCAATAATCATTGAATAACGACGTGAACGGGTTCCACCGAAATCGCCGGTGTCCAGAACTAGGTCCATCGCTTTTGTTAGTGCGCCGCCGCCATCCGCAACCATCGCTAAGTGTTCCGCATTTTGCGCGTCTTGCCATGCTTTCATCACGAAGGAATCGTTGACTGATAAGCAGGCGATTACATCAACGCCTTTTGCTTTAATTGCATCATGCTGCACTACGAAGCCCGGTAGATGGGTTTCAGAGCAGGTTGGTGTAAACGCACCGGGTAGGGCGAACAGCACGGCTTTCTTTCCTGCGAAATACTCACTTGCTGAAACATTATTTTGACCGCTGTTATCTATCACGGTAATCGTAGCGTCAGGAATTGCATCGCCAATCTTAATCATTGTTAGCTCCAATATTGTTAGTTAATTCAAAGAGCAGTATAAAGCAAGCGAGCATACATGAGGTACACAGACCTTAGAAATGATGGAACGCTTCTGCTAATTTTTTTGAAAGGCCAAATTAATTAGCCGATTTTCAGGTTCGCTAATCGACTTAGACAAACAAGGACAGGTTAAAGATTATAGTAATAACTCAAGTCAGCACAAGACAGTACCACTAAGGTGGGCATTCTGGCGCTTTTAATGAGGAGCAGGGTGTTAAATTGCATCAGGTTTTCTCTTAGGATCCTTAGCCATCATCTTTTTCAATTCAGCTTTAGCTTTTTCAGCATCCATTTTTATTTTAAGCTGTTCGGCACTTAGGTCATGTTCCGCTTCTCCAACTATGCCTGTAGCTTCGAGATTTTTCGACATCTCAGCTGCTTTGCTTGCCTTTTCTTCAGCATCGCCGTGATGATCGGGAACAGTGTTAAGACTAAAAACGCCAATGCTGGCAATTGTTAATACTTTGATAATATTAGACTGTAATGAATTAAGTAATATCATAGTTAACTCCTGTGGTCGAATTTGAGCGATTTGGTTTAGCTTGCTTAGGCTTAGCTACCTCTGCTCTGGACAGTTACTAAATGCAAATCTAGTAAGTCACATATCGTGCCTCAACAACCCTTACTGTTTGGTAATACGAATTATCAAAGACATAAATTTTAGATAGCTTTGGTTTTTTCGATCTAGCAATAAAGAGCGTTAGAAGGGAGGTTTACCGTATCTAAAGCACATATCATTAGTCAAGCAGCGTAAAATCCAGTTACACTTTTTTAATCGAATAGATATTTATCCAAATGCCGTATCGAAGCATAGACCTACATCCTCAATGGAGAAATCATCTCGATGTTGAATTCGAACTCGAATATATGTATCAATTATCTGAATTCTTACGAATCGAAAAGGCTCAAGGCCGGGTATTTTATCCTTCTGTCCAGAATATATTTGCAGCTTTAAACGCTACCCCATTGAATAAAGTGCGGGTTGTCATTCTTGGGCAAGACCCTTATCACGGTCCGAATCAGGCACATGGGCTAAGTTTTTCAGTGCCCGAAGGTGTCGCAATTCCGCCATCACTAAGGAACATTTATAAGGAAATTGTTAGTGATCTTGGTGGAACCATTCCGACTAACGGCAATTTGATCGGTTGGACCAATCAGGGGGTGCTGTTACTCAATAGTGTTCTAAGCGTGCAGGCGGGACAGGCTGCGAGCCATCAAGGTAGGGGGTGGGAACAATTTACCGACAAAATTATCGAAATCCTAAATCGCGAAAACGAGAGGCTTGTTTTTATGTTGTGGGGTGCTTATGCCCATAAAAAAGGTCAGTCGATTAATAGGCAGAAGCATTTGGTGCTGAGCGCGCCGCACCCTTCTCCATTATCTGCACACAGGGGGTTTCTGGGGTGTAAACATTTCTCTCAAGCCAACAGCTATTTCCGATCACTGGGTCAGGCTGATATTGACTGGCAAATAACTAAGCTATACAAGCAAAGCTAAAGGGGCAGAGTTCAGCGGTGCGCAAGATTTTACATATTGATATGGACGCATTTTATGCTTCAGTCGAACAACGTGACAATCCGCATTTACGGGGTAAGCCAGTGGTTGTCGGTGGCCGGCCTGAACGCCGTGGCGTAGTGGCCGCCTGTAGTTATGAAGCACGAAAATTTGGCATACACTCGGCGATGCCTTCAAGCCGGGCTATTAAATTATGTAAGGAGGTGGTTTTCCTGACGCCTCGCTTCGAAGCTTATCGAGAAGCGTCGCGCAAAATACATGAGGTGTTTAATTGCTATACATCATTAATTGAACCTCTTTCACTAGATGAAGCCTTTTTAGATGTTACTGAGCTTGCTGGCGCAGCAGGCTCTGCTACCGATATCGCGCGAAAAATTAAGCAACAAATACAGCAAGACGTAAATCTCACTGCTTCGGCAGGCGTTTCGTATAATAAATTTTTGGCTAAAATAGCGTCCGATATGGACAAGCCTGATGGCCTTTATGTTATTCGTCCCGAAGCAGCAGAGCGCTTTATTGAGCAATTGGAAATTCGTAAATTTCACGGAATTGGTAAAGTTACCGAAAAAAAACTTCAAGCTTTAGGTATTTATAGAGGCGCGGATCTAAAAGCACTAACAAAGCTTCAATTACAAACTCAGTTTGGGCGAACGGGTGCGTACTACTACAATATCGCTCGGGGTATCGACGATCGCCAGGTAAAGCCTCATAGAATGAGAAAATCTGTTGGTAGCGAAACCACTTTCGAGAACAACCTACTCAACAAAAAGGAGATATGGCAGACCTTACAAAGCCTTTCCTTGAGCGTGGCACAATCCATGGAGAAACGGAACTTAGGTGCTGCTACGGTGACGCTAAAAGTACGGTATTCCGATTTTCAACTAATTACTCGTAGTAAGACAAGCTCACAGCTTAGTCAATCACAAGCACAAATACTTGAGGTATTACCTGAATTATTAAAGAAAACGGAGGTTGGTAAACGACCCATTCGTTTGATCGGAGTGACATTGGCGAATTTAGTGCAAATAGAGGATCAAAAAAGAGCCAACTCGGATTCTCAGTTAGTGCGAGAAAGCACTCAATTAGGTCTCTTTAAATAACCTCTTCTATGCTAACGTCCTGTATTATGCTAGCGCAGTTAAGGGGGCCTATTATAACGGTCGTTTTGAATGCATAGTAAAACTGCTAGTTGATTAAACCATTCGACTAATTCGAGTGTCTGCGATGCTTGACCTACACCCATTTAAATACTCGTCCTTTTATAAAGATCTATCGTGCTCCAAAAAATTTGTGCATTTATTTTATACCGCCTACTCGGTTGGAGGATTGAGGGAGAAGTCCCTCGTGATCATCCTCGCTTGGTTTTACTGTGTTTGCCGCATACCAGCAATTGGGATTTTGTGATGGCAATGCTGTTCCTCAAAGCAGAAAAATTGCAACTTACTATCTTTGGCAAAGACGGGTTTTATTTTTTCCCGCTAACCATTCTTTATAAATTTTTTAATGTCGTTCCCATTAGTAGAAGCAAAAAAAGTAATTTCGTAGAACAAGCAGCCAAACTCTACGAAAACGATGTCGCTTTATGGACGGGCATGGCGCCAGAGGGAACCCGAAGTAAGATAAACAGTCTTAAAAGTGGCTATTACCATTTAGCTAAAACAGCTGATGTGTGGGTCACGGTTCTCGGCATGGATTATTTACATAAAAAACTGGTTATCAAACTACCACGCCCAGTACTGAATACTTTCGAAGCCGATGAAGCAGATCTAATTGAGTTTAGTCAAAGCTTGGTCGCCAAGCGTAATGAGAACAATGTTAAGTAAAATTTTTCATAAGCAACTAGAACTCTACCGTTACGCTTATCGCTTCTGGGCACAGTTTAGACATTAGCCAATATTATGATTCAAAAGCTCTGTCACTATATCTTCTTTAATTTACTGGGTTGGAAATTGGTGGGTGAAGTGCCAGTTGGCGACAAATTTATTTTCGCTACCGTGCCCCATACCAGTAATTGGGATTTTGTTTACGGTTGGTTGTTGATCAGGGCGTTGGATTTGGACCTCACTATTTTTGCTAAAGATGCTTTTTTTATATGGCCATTAAAATACGTTTGTAAATTTTTTGGTGTGGCACCTGTTAATCGCAGAAAAAGTACTAATTTTGTTGACTCGGTGGCACGACAATTCGCTGAGAGCAAGACCTTAATCGCCGTGATCACACCAGAAGGAACTCGTAGTTTTAACCCACAACTAAAAAGCGGTTATTACTATCTTGCTAAGAAGGCGAATGTTCCCATTGTTCTAGCTGGGCCTGATTTCAAAGCTAAAACGTTCACTTTGATGCCGCCGCGGGCTCCCATGCTAACTTTTGAAGAGGACGCAGAGGATTTGATAGACTTCTGTCGAAAAATGCACGCCCACACACCGCATTACACATTTCAATAGTTCTGTTTGAGGATTGATTGTGCGACCATTTTATAATTTGCAAAGCCGGTAATTGTTAGCGCTGCAGCAGTAGCCGAGTTTAGATTTCGCATGGCTTGGGTGAAACTAAATTGTTTGTTAGCTTTGCCTTGTTAAAGAGTATTGTTGATAAACTCGGGGGAATTACGCTATGACTAAGAATACAAGTGAAAAAAATAACGCGAGTTCAGGCGTACAAAGCAAGCAGAAGCTGGTGGTGGCAATTTCGTCGCGGGCCCTGTTTGACTTGCAAGAAAGTCACCGCGTTTACCAAGAGCAAGGAGTCGAAGCCTACTGTCGCTACCAAATCAAGCATGAAAACGAATTGCTTCAACCAGGTGTAGCGTTTCCGTTGGTAAGGAAATTGTTGGGTTTGAATAGCTTGGGTGAAGCACGCGAGCGGGTCGAAGTTATTTTGCTGTCGCGCAATAGTGCTGACACAGGCTTGCGTGTATTTAACTCCATTCAAAAACATAAACTACCAATCACACGAGCTGCATTTACCAGCGGACAGAGTCCGTTTCGTTACGTAGAACCATTTGGTGCTGACGTTTTCTTGTCCAGTGAACCAGAAGATGTTGCGAGCACTCTGGACGCCGGTATAGCGGCGGCTACCATGTTGCCATCGTATCAATCAGGCGACTCGGCTAACCAAGATAAACTGCGTATCGCCTTTGATGGTGACGCGGTCGTTTTTTCTGATGAAGCGGAACAGGTATTCAAGAGTAAAGGCTTGGTCGAGTTTGCCCGGCATGAGGTAAAAGCTGCCAAAAAGCCGTTACCCGGCGGACCATTTCGCAATATGTTGGCGGCATTACATAAGATTCAGGCCGAGTTTCCCGCAGATGAGTCGCCAATTCGAACTGCAATTGTTACCGCACGCGCCGCCCCAGCACACGAGCGAGTCATTCGTACTCTACGCGCATGGGATATTCGCATTGATGAAGCCGTGTTTTTAGGGGGCTTGGATAAAGGTGAGTTTTTGCGAACCTTTGGTGCCGACATATTTTTTGATGACCAACAAGGGCACTGTGAATCTGCACGCCAACATGTTCCCACAGGGCACGTGCCCCATGGTGTTGCAAACAAGCCTTCAAAGCGTGACAACAAATAAAAATTTAACATTAGCCTATAGAAAACAGCAATAGTTTTGTGAACACCAAAAACAGTGATTCTTCATTATGGAGTCAGCCAAGATTTGTGAGATAAAAATGAAGTTGATTAGAATAAAAACAATTGGCACCGTTCTATCACTAGTATGCGGCCTATTTATATTGAGCTTTCAAACTAGCTTGCGGGTCAACGCCGGTCTGCCAGTGGCGGTAGACGGACAACCCTTGCCAAGCTTAGCGCCTATGTTGGAAGGCATACGTGATGCAGTAGTGAATATTTCAACTGAATCCGAGGTAAAGGTTCGCCGCCGCACTAACTCGTTTACAGACGACCCGTTCTTTAGACGCTTTTTCGAGCAGAGGCAAGCGCCACAACGACGTTCTCGTAAGCTTCAAGGCCTTGGTTCTGGTGTGGTATTTGATGCTGCACAAGGTTTGATATTAACCAATGCGCACGTTGTCCAGAACGCAGATAAAATAACCGTCAATTTGAAGGATGGGCGTGAAGCCTTGGCAACGGTGGTTGGTGTCGACAAAGATTCTGATGTGGCGGTAATCCAAGTTGACTTAGAGGGTCTAATCCAGATTGCGCTAGGAAACTCTGAAGCCTTGAGGGTTGGCGACTTTGTGGTCGCAATTGGTAACCCCTTTGGTCTCCGCCAAACAGTGACCTCTGGAATCGTCAGTGCTCTAGGGCGAAGTGGTTTGGGAATCGAAGATTTTGAAGATTTTATTCAGACAGACGCATCGATTAACCCAGGTAATTCAGGTGGTGCCCTAGTGAATTTAAGAGGTGAGCTGATCGGCATCAATACAGCCATCGTTGCTCCTAGCGGGGGTAATGTTGGTATCGGATTTGCGATTCCTATCAATATGGCTCTAAAAATTAAGGATCAACTTGTTGAGTATGGCGAAGTGCAACGTGGTCGCCTTGGGGTGCGAATTCAAGATCTAACGCCTGAACTGGCTGAAGCATTCGAGATAAGCCAAACACAAGGCGCAATTATCACCAAGGTCGAAAGGGGCTCAATGGCTGACAAAGCTGGAGTACAAGCAGGAGATGTCGTCGTTCGAGCTAATAGCAGGATTATTACTCGCGGCGCTGATTTGCGTAATGCGATCGGAGTACTGCGCGTTGGTGCGCCGCTTAGTTTAGAAGTGATGCGTGCCGGCATTAGCCAGTTGATCGCTACTAGTGTTGGTGATATTACGATTGATAAGACGGTAGGGATTAACTTAAATCCGCGCTTAGAAGGTGCATTTTTTAGCGAGTTGGGTGATGTACAGCTAACTTCTGGGCTTGACGGCGGCGTAATTGTGACTAGCGTCGAGCAGGGAAGTTCGGCATGGAACAACGGAGTTAGGCCTAACGATATAATAGTATCCGCAAATAGGACAGCGGTGAAGGACCTAGATGGCTTTCGCATGGCGGTTGGCAAGCTAGAGGTTGTTCTGCTGAATATCATTAGGGGTAATGGGGCTCTATATTTGTTGTTGCAGTAACAGTGCAACGGCAGGTCATTTATTGCTGTGTGCGCGTGTCTAGCACTTCTTTGTGAGTGGTTTGTGTTGCTGAATTTGCTATAATCAAAGCGCTACAGGCCCCAACAGCCCGCCATTTTCATCAGAGCCCACCATGACAGATTATCTAATCGCCCCATCCATCCTATCTGCAAATTTTGCCAAACTCGGTGAAGAGGTCGACAATGTTTTAGCGGCGGGTGCAGACTGGATTCACTTTGACGTAATGGACAACCATTATGTGCCTAACCTGACGATTGGACCGATGATTTGTAAGGCCTTGCGAGATCATGGAGTCAGTGCGCCGATTGACGTACATCTCATGGTTGAACCGGTCGATCGCATCATTCCAGATTTTGCGCAAGCTGGCGCAACCACTATTACTTTTCATCCTGAAGCTAGCAAGCATGTTGATCGTAGTTTGCAGTTGATTAACGAACAAGGTTGTAAGGCCGGATTGGTGTTTAATCCTGCTACGCCTTTGTCTATCCTAGAGTGGGCAATTGAAAGGGTAGACATGATTTTATTGATGTCGGTTAACCCAGGCTTTGGCGGACAATCGTTTATTCCTCAAGTAAAACAAAAAATAGCGGCAGCCAAAGCGATTATCGATGCCAGTGGCAGGGATATTCGTTTGGAAGTAGATGGAGGCGTTAAAGTAGATAATATTGGTGAGTTGGCAGCCTTAGGCGCTGATACATTCGTCGCCGGTTCAGCCATATTTGGTCAAGATGATTACGTCAAAGTTATTAGCGAAATGCGTCAAAATATCTCGAATGCCACTACATAAACCCGTGAATCTTCCATTCTCTCAGGCTTGTGAGCGCAACAAAGACATCATCTTCGATACCATTAAAGGCTATTTGGATGCGGTTACTAAGGTCTTGGAAATAGGCTCAGGTACGGGGCAGCACGCAATGCATTTCGCACAAAACTGCCCACACTTAAGTTGGCAAACCAGCGATCAATCGTTTTATTTAGAAGGTATACGGGCACAATTAAGCAATAACAACATTGCTAATATTCTGTCGCCCCTGGAATTAGACGTGAATCAAGCTGTTTGGGTTTCTGACTCAACTGTTTATGACCTTGTATACACAGCCAACACCCTGCATATAATGCGTTGGGATGATGTTCAGGCGTTTTTTGCTGGGCTTAGGCAGGTCACAAAGTCCGGAAGCCTGCTGGTTGTTTATGGACCATTTAAGTACGCCGGCGAATTTACCAGTAATAGTAATGCTGGCTTTGACCAAAGCTTGCGAGCTAACGGACAGGGGAGCGCTATTCGCGATTTTGAAGAAGTGAATCAACTTGCAGTTGCAAATGGGTATAGCCTACAAATAGATGTCTCTATGCCGGCTAATAATCAATGCTTAGTTTGGCAGCAAGGCTAGTTAATTAGTGGCTTTTTACGCGTGTCTTGTTATTTGTAGCCGTCATCAGGCCGTTTATAGCGAAGCGTACAGCAAATTTTCACTTGACCTGAAAAGCATCTCGCGTAATTATTAGAGATCAGTAGTCGAGATCTAATTTATATCAATTAAATGCAATATTACTCAGCACAAATAACCGGCTGGCAAGGCTGGCGAAAATAGAATAGAGCGAAAGCTCGACCCGTTTTTGTGTATTTGTTCGCAGCGAGCCAGTTTTTATTGGCTGCCCTAAATTTATGTGAGTATTGCCATGTCTTCCGATAATCCGTCTTTTAATAACACCCGCTCTGGGCAGTCCAATAACACCCGCTCTGGGCAGTCCAATAACACCCGCTCTGGGCAGTCCAATAACACCGGCTCTGGGCAGTCCAATAACACCGGCTCTGGGCAGTCCAATAACACCCGCTCTGGGCAGTCCAGTGCCGGTTCGCGCCAGTCTTTTGATTCTAACTCCAAGAGAAATGCAATTGCTGGAAGTGCAAGACCATTTTCCAACCAAGCGGAGTTCGATGCGTTTATAGCTCCGCTGCGTGAACAAGGGTTTACCCATTTGCCGATCGTCCGCGAGACATTGGCCGATCTCGATACGCCAGTTAGCACTTATTTGAAATTAGCAGATAAGCCCTTTTCATATTTATTTGAATCGGTTCAAGGCGGCGATAAATGGGGTCGTTATTCAATCATAGGCTTACCCTGTGAGACCCACTTTCGCTTCGATGGTTACCAGTTAAGCGAAATTAGCAACGGTGAAGTTGTAGATCAAAAAATGGTTGCTGATCCGCTCTCAGAGGTGCGTATCTTACAACAGCGTTATCGTGTTGCGGATTATCCGGACCTACCCGATATGATTGGTGGCTTGGTTGGCTATTTCGGATATGAAACGATTGGTTTTATTGAGTCTAAATTGCAACATCAGATGAAACCTGATGACATTGGCTCAGCCGATATTCTCTTAATGGTGTCGAAGGATGTCCTGGTTTTCGATAATCTTTTGAGCCGCATGTTTATCGTCACTCTGGCTGACATAAATGAGCCCGATGCTTACCAAAAAGCGCAGCGCAGACTGACTAAAACCGTTCGAAATTTACGTGACAACGTAGTTTCCACCGCTAGTAAGCATTCTGCAGATGATGGATATGAAGTATCGCCTAGAGAGTACCAAGTCCATTTCGCGCAAGATGAGTTCGAAGCAGCAGTAGAGCAATGCCGTGATTACATTCGGGACGGTGATATTATGCAAATTGTACTCTCGCAACGCCTATCCACTCCGTATACAGGCAGTTCCTTTGATGTTTATCGAGCCCTGCGAACCATTAATCCATCGCCGTATATGTACTTCATCAATCTTGGCGAGTTAGATATAGTGGGTTCTTCCCCTGAAATTTTAGTTCGCGTTCAAGACGAGACAGTAACCGTGCGGCCGATCGCTGGGACTCGCAAACGAGGTGCAATAGTTGAACAAGATCTAGCGCTTGAAAAAGAGCTGCTCAGCGACGAGAAGGAGCTCGCAGAACACGTCATGTTGATCGATTTGGGGCGTAACGATGTCGGCAGAATCGCTGCGATTGGTAGCGTCAAACTTACTGAGAAGATGGCCGTTGAACGTTACTCGCATGTAATGCATATCGTTTCAAATGTTGAAGGCCGCTTGCAACCCGAGTTTGACGCGATCGATGTTTTAAAGGCCACCTTTCCGGCAGGGACTGTTAGTGGCGCTCCGAAAATACGCGCGATGGAAATTATTGCTGAACTGGAGCCCATCAAGAGAGGGATTTATTCTGGTGCTATTGGTTATCTTGGCTGGCATGGAAACATGGACACCGCCATCGCGATTCGTACAGCGGTGATTAAGGACGGTGTTCTAAATATTCAAGCCGGAGCAGGAATAGTTGCCGATTCAGTGCCAGAATATGAGTGGAAAGAAACCTTGAGTAAAGCCAGGGTTATGTTTAGTGCCGTCGAAATGGCCACCAGTGGCTTAAGTTTGACCGGCCCGGTGGCTGACCAAGACAGCAATAATTTAAGTGAAGGAGGTAACTGAAATGTTGATAATGATAGATAACTACGATTCCTTCACCTATAACTTAGTGCAGTATTTGGGAGAGTTAGGCGAGGATGTGAGAACTTTTCGCAACGACGAGATAAGCGTAGCTGACATAGAAGCTATGCAACCCGACCGGATCATGATTTCTCCGGGGCCTGGCACCCCAGACCAAGCAGGTATTTCTTTAAGTGTTATACGGCACTTCGCTGGACAGGTTCCGCTAATGGGAGTGTGTCTTGGTCATCAAAGTATCGGTCAGGCCTATGGGGGTAAAGTTGTGCATGCGCAAAGTATCATGCATGGCAAAACATCCTCAGTTAAGCATATTGATGCCGGCGTGTTCGCGGGTATCCCCAATCCTCTGGTAGTAACGCGCTACCACTCTTTAGTGGTTGAGCGTGAATCGTTGCCAGATTGCTTGGAGATTACTGCGTGGACTGACGACGGTGAAATTATGGGGCTACGCCACAAAGAGCTGGCAATAGAAGGCGTGCAGTTCCATCCAGAGTCTATTTTGACCGAGCATGGACATGCGCTATTAGACAACTTTCTCGAACGTAATTTATAAATCTATTTATGACTATTCAATCCGCAATTGCGCGACTCATTGATAATAACGATCTCAGCCATGAAGAAATGCAGGCCGTAATGGGCTTGATTATGACTGGTGAATGTACCGGTTCTCAAATCGGGGGCTTTTTAGTAGCGCTGCGCATGAAAGGCGAAACTATCGAAGAGATTACCGCTGCTGCACAAGTGATGTCGTCGCTGGCGGACCATGTTCAGGTTGATGCGCCAAACTTGATTGATATTGTCGGCACAGGCGGTGATGGCACCAGCACCTTCAATGTTTCAACTGCGGCCTCTTTCGTCGCAGCAGGGGCCGGTGCTAGCGTTGCCAAACATGGCAACCGTTCTGTCTCAAGTAAATCTGGTAGTGCGGATTTGTTGGAACAGGCGGGCGCCAATCTAAATTTGGATGCGCAACAGGTGGCAAAAGTGATTCAGGCGGCTGGCGTAGGTTTTATGTTCGCCCCCATGCATCATAGCGCCATGCGGCACGCGATTTCGGCCCGAAAAGAAATGGCCGTGCGAACCATTTTTAATGTGCTTGGGCCATTAACTAATCCCGCGAATGTAAAGCGTCAAGTTGTGGGCGTGTTTGCCAAAGACTTAACCGTAACCTTGGCTAAGGTTTTTGCTCAGCTGGGTAGTCAGCACACTCTAGTTGTTCATTCAGATGATGGAATGGATGAAATCAGTATTTGCGCAGCGACTACTATTAGTGAACTGCGCGAGGGAAGAGTTTCAACCTATACCGTGACACCGCAGGACTTTGGAATGAGTATCGCCAATATTAATGACATTGTAGTCGCTAATCCCGCTCAGTCCTTAGCAATGATCGACGAGGTGTTAGCCAACAAAACAGGGCCGGCAAGAGATATTGTTGTGTTAAATGCGGGCGCCGGAGTCTATGTCTCTGGGCTAGCGAAGAGTTTAGCGCAAGGTGTAGAGCTTGCTAGCTTATCCATCGAGCAGGGTAAAGCCTTGGCGGCTAAAAACGCCTACATCTCAGCCACTCAGGCCGTCTAATATTTAAAGGATAGATCGAAATGCATACAGTAATGAGCACCGGATCAGATGTGCTGGATAAGATAATGAAGCACAAATCAGAGGAGGTGACTTACCAAAAAACGCGAGTGTCTCTGGCTGATGTTAAGGCGATGGCAGATGATGTAGCACCCTGCCGGGGGTTCGTGCAGGCGATTAAGCATTCATTGGTTCAAGAGCGTTCAGCGGTTATTGCTGAGGTCAAAAAAGCATCGCCGAGCAAGGGCGTAATTCGAGCGGATTTCAATCCTGCTGAGATTGCCGAAAGCTATCAAAATTATGGCGCTAGCTGTTTGTCAGTGTTAACCGACGCAGAGTTTTTTCAAGGCAATGCTCAATATTTTAAAGAAGCGCGCGAAGCTTGTGATATTCCGATGTTGCGCAAAGACTTTATGCTCGATGATTACCAAGTGTTCGAAGCTCGAGCGATGGGGGCTGATTGTATTCTGTTAATAGTTGCTGCCTTGCCCGATGGTCTAATGCAAGATCTCGCCGGTCAAGCACTGGAACTCGGTATGGATGTGCTGGTTGAAGTTCACGACCTCGAAGAATTAGAACGTGGCCTAACCTTGAAAATGCCAATGATTGGGGTAAATAACCGTAACCTACGCAACTTCGAAATGTCTTTAACCAACACCACGGACTTACTCCCGTCAGTGCCGGATGACGTCATTGTGGTGACCGAAAGTGGTATTCATACGGTCGAAGATGTAAGTTTGATGCGCGAACATCAGGTCAACAGTTTTTTAGTCGGTGAAGCATTCATGCGCGCCAAAAACCCAGGCCAGAAACTTGCAGAGTTATTTTCCTTTTAATCGTGCTGATCGCGATGTTAAATTTTTGCGTAAGGACTTAATTTTTAATACTAATTGACCGAAGATATTATGAAAGCAACGATTGAACTACAAAGTAATGTCCACTTTAGAGCGACGGCTGGCAGTGGCGCAGTTATTGATATGGACGGGCCTGCCGAGTATGGCGGCGAGGGCAAAGGAGCTCGGCCGATGGAAACCATGTTGATTGGCATGGGGGGCTGTGCCTCTTTTGATGTCGTGCATATCTTGCGTAAGCGTCGACTAGAAGTGAGCTCTTGTATTGCTGAGATTGAAGCTGAACGGGCATATATTGAGCCAAAAGTGTTCACCAAAATTCACCTACACTTTATAGTAAGTGGTGATGGACTAACTGCAAAGGCGGTTGCCAAGGCAGTGGAGTTGTCGGCAGAAAAATATTGCTCGGCATCTATTATGCTGGGGAAAACTGCAGACATCACCCATTCGTTCGAAATTATCGATAAGACATAAAGTAGCTGGAGAAGCGATCTTGAATGAAATTAAATTATCTCGACCGCAGCATGCCGGAATGCGACACGTTGCGTTAAACGTTTTAGATTTGGCCCTAGTCGAACATTTTTACGTTGAATTACTGGGCTTTAAAGTGGAATGGCGGCCCGACTCCGAAAATGTCTATCTGTGTAGCGGCAATGATAATTTAGCTCTGCACGTCGTTGCCGACACGGGGGCTAAGGCGCAGACTCTGGCGCACACCGGCATCATCATTGATGACATCAGCGTTGTTGACGACTGGTACAATTTTTTACGTCAGAATGAAGTGCCAATGGCGACCGCACCTAAGACTCATCGCGACGGCGCCCGTAGTTTTTATTGTCATGATCCAGAAGGGACTGTGGTTCAAGTAATCTATCACCCTCCACTTTCTAAGGCTTGTTTTTAGAGGCCAAGTTTGTTTTTATGTTAGTGTCATCGAACCGATAGATGCCCGCTATGCCTGTTGCCTACTATGCCGTGCAATATCGGTTCGGCTTATATAGTATGTAACAAGTAATATAGTAGGCATGTCAGCAACCTTGTCAACGTCTTAGAGATAAGCGATGCGGACACCGCTGCACGACTCTAGGTATTACCTCGTTGATAACTATGTCTATAAAAAACCATACAGAACTAAGAAATAGAGAGTTGCTCATGTTTAAAGATCAGGTAATTTGGATTACTGGGGCCTCGTCTGGAATTGGCGAAGCGCTGGCCTTGGAGTTTGCTAAACGCGGAGCCAAGTTGATTTTGTCCTCAAGGAACGAAGATTCACTGCGCGCTGTCGCGCAAAAGTGTGAGGCTATTAGTTGCGGCGCTAATGCTAGTTATGTGTTGCCGATGGATGTAACAGACGAAGACGGTTTGCCTGCTAAGGTAGAGCAAGCCAAAGTACACTTCGGACAAATTGACCTATTAATTAACAATGCCGGCATTTCACAACGATCGAGTTTTCTGGTTACGGATATGGCGACCTATCGCAAGTTATTTGAAGTTGATGTGTTCGGACAAATAGCGCTGACTAAATTGGTGGTGCCAATAATGTTGCAACAAGGCAATGGTCATGTTGCCGTAACGGCCTCGGTTGCGGGTAAGATTGGTGTCCCGTTTCGTACCGGCTACTGTGCAGCTAAACACGCCGTAATGGGCTTTTTTGATGCCTTGCGTAGTGAACTGGCGCATCAAAATATTCGGGTTACGACGATTACTCCTGGCTATATTCACACCAATATTTCAGCCAATGCGGTGAGCGGCGATGGCACTGCTTTTGGCAAAACAGATAGTTCTATCGCAGGCGGCATGAGTGCCAGTGAATGTGCTCGAATTGTAGTGAATGGCTTACAAGCAGGCAAGCCCGAAATTGCAGTTGGTAAAGGTATCGAAATGCATACTCTATGGATTAAACGTCTATTCCCAAAAATGCTGTTTAAACTTATGCAAACACAATTTCATAAAAGTCAAAAAGTCGATGGCTTTAAATGAATATAAACTGTTCTATTCTGCGCACTTAATCTTTGCAACCTTGAATCAGTTCGGAGAATAAATTGACGCAAACTATAATTGCAATTGCCGGAGCTTCTGCCTCTGGTAAAACCCTTCTGGCACAGACTATCTACAAGGAGTTATCTCAGGAGTCTGACTCTGCAGATGGTTTAGCCATTCTCGAAGAAGACGCATATTACAACGACCAAAGCCACTTGCCGTTTAAATTGCGCGAAAAAACGAACTATGATCACCCCGAAGCCTTCGAGCATAATTTATTGCTAGAGCATATGCGAGCATTGCGTGCAGGCAATCATGTTGATGTACCCATTTATGATTTTGGGCAACATACGCGGTCCGACCAAACGCGCCGAATACAGCCAGCAAAGGTCATTATCGTCGAAGGTATATTGCTACTGTCTGATCCATTATTGCGCGAACAATTCGATATAAAGTTTTTCGTCGACACGCCGTTGGATATATGTTTGTTACGTCGTATTGATCGAGACATTAATGAACGCAAACGAAGTTTGGCGTCGGTCACCGAGCAATATCAATCTACCGTACGACCCATGTTTTACGAGTTTATTGAGCCGTCGAAGCAGTTTGCAGATATGGTTGTTAATCGTGGTGGTAAAAACCGTATCGCAATTGATTTGCTGAAACAGACAATCAGCTCGGTACTTGCAAAAGACTAGTGCTGGCTAATGAATTAGGCGGCTGTTCAAACAATTATAAAATTATATTTTAAGAGGCCTTTGCTGTGACAACTATTATTAGCCTACTCGGGATCTGCAGTTTATTAGTGATTGCCTTCGCAATTTCCAAACATCGTAGCGATATCAGCCCGCGCACCATCGCGGGTGCCTTTGCGCTGCAGTTTGTTATAGGTGCCTTCGCACTCTATATCCCGTTTGGTAAAAGCGTTCTGCTAAGCATATCGACGGGTGTTTCCGGCATATTTAGTTATGGCCAGGCCGGCATCGAGTTTTTGTTTGGCAATATAGGTACCTATAAAATTGGCTTTGTGTTTGCGTTCCACGTTCTGCCAATTATCATTTTCTTTTCAGCCTTGGTGGCCGCCCTTTATTATCTTGGCATTATGGGGCGCATAATTAGTCTTATTGGCGGTGGCCTACAAAAGTTATTGGGCACCAGTCGGGCAGAATCAATGTCAGCGACGGCTAATATTTTCGTCAGCCAGACCGAAGCGCCAATGGTAGTTAAACCTTATATCGCTAACATGACACAATCGGAATTGTTTGCGGTTATGGTTGGTGGCATGGCAACTGTGGCCGGCTCAGTACTAGCTGGTTATGTCGCTCTTGGGGTCGAGATGAAGTATTTACTGGCCGCGAGTTTTATGGCTGCTCCGGGCGGATTACTAATGGCCAAAATGTTGCTGCCTGAGCGCGAAGAAATCGTAGAAAGCGAAGAAGTTCTTCGACAAGAGCACGATCAATACGTTAACGTTATCGACGCTGCTGCAGGTGGCGCCAGTGCTGGACTAAGATTAGCCGTCAATATCGGCGCAATGCTAATTGCTTTCGTTGCCTTGATTGCCATGCTCAACGGTTTTCTTGGCTGGATCGGCTCGATTATCGGTATTCCGGATCTTTCCATGCAGTTGGTCTTGGGGGTTTGTTTTAAACCCGTTGCCTTTATGCTGGGTATCCCTTGGTCTGAGAGTACTGTCGCAGGTAGTTTAATTGGCCAGAAATTGGTATTGAATGAATTCATTGCTTTTGTGGATTTCGCCGAACAAAAACAATTTTTGAGCGCCCATAGTCAAGCTGTTGTTAGCTTTGCTCTCTGCGGTTTTGCTAATTTTTCGTCGATTGCTATTTTGCTGGGTGGACTTGGTACGATAGCGCCAAATCGTCGCGCAGATGTAGCTAAGCTTGGCTTTAAAGCGGTGGCCGCGGCATTTATGGCCAATCTGATGAGCGCAGCGATTGCTAGCTTCTTTTTGTCCTTAGCTTGATTGTATTTAGCAAACATTATAGTGGTTGTTTAATGTATGATATATACTTGACTTCACAAGTATATATTGGTGTGTAAAATGAAAGAAATAGAAGCTGACTTCATAATTCAGCAAGCACGACTAAGTCATAAATTAATCAAAAAAATTGATTCTCAACTGAGTGTTCATGGCATTAGTTTTAGTGAATACATGATCCTTTACTACCTCGACAGTGCTCCAACTAAAACCATGCGCAGAATGGATTTAGCTGAGTCCGTTGGCATGAGTGCTTCAGGCGTCACTAGAATGTTGGCGCCTATGGAGAAAATCAAACTAGTTGAAAAAGAGGTCAACCCACGTGACGCTAGAGTGAGTCTGGTCAAATTGTCAGAAGTAGGTAAATCCATCTATGACGACGCCTCAGTGAGCTTTAAGCATGCTGCCAAGGTATTAACCCACGCATTGACTTCAGAGCAACTTAAGAAAATGCTGGGCTTCACCTCTCAGCTTGTCTAGTCAAGCTATGACCAGAACTATAGTGTGCGTGTTGCGTGTTGCGATTCTTTATAGTTTGCATATTAGTTCAGCTTTCGCTCAAAACGTTTGCCAAGACGCGGCAATTTTTCGCCCATTGATTGGTCACTGGGATGGGTACCGAGTCGCTGATTCCGATAAAACATATGTTGGTAGCTTAAGCACGAGTTTAGTAGTCAATGGTTGTGCGCTTAAACAAAGCTTCACTGCAGCAGAAATTAGTAGCGAGCATAACGTCAATTATGAGTCGCTTGGATTCGTTGACGAAACAGGCGATTGGCTAGAAGTCTACGTTTTGAGTTCTGGCGTGGTTCGTCACTACCGGTGGGAGCAAAACGAGGAAGAGCTAATTCTCAAACAGCGAAAAATGTCAGGGGCTGATCGAAATCGTTTAGTGGTTTTCAATATCCTTGATGACCAGTATCAATTGTTGGAAGAACGTTCTAGCGACCGCGGTCAAACGTGGACCGTGCATAAGCAGATGCACTTGGTTCGCAAGTCTTCGCAACCACCAGCAGATTGATTAGCGCTAAAACAAATCCTATCCATGCCTTACCGAAACCGTCAAGCCTTAATCAGAGCTTACCTAATATGAGTGCGCGCAAGGCTCACCTTACAGATGCCATTGCGTTGTCTGTTCTAGTGCATAAATCGGCTATCTTGGTTCAAGATGATCTTGATGATCAAGGCAGACTTTTGGTTGATAACACCAACACCAGTACCGAATTCTCGAAACGCTTGCTTGATCCTGAGTATTCAATATTTTGTTTTGAGCATAAACAAAACTTGTTAGGTATGATTTCAATGTTTCAGTTTGAAAAAGTTGATCAATTATTTGTTGATCCTGGCTTCTTTAAACGTGGAATCGCGAGCCTCTTGTGGGAACACGCTCATGAAGAATGTAAATCAAAGAATAAAGAAGGTTATTACTGGGTACGATCTTCCTCTATGGCGGTGCCTGTTTACCTGAAATTCGGGTTTTGTAAGGTAGGAGCGACCCAAACCAAGAATGGAATTAGCCATCAACTTCTAGAGTTGAAGACTGTTAACAGTTTAAATTAAATAAGGCTTATTACGTAATTAATATTAATTCTAGTTTTCGAACCGAAATACTTGAATTGCCAGTAACATTCTTCTAATATCCGCGCCCTAACCGTAATCGAGTTTTAACTCGACCTTTGGCTACTCTGTCTTTAGCGTTACTATTGTTCTCGACTTTAGATTGTCTAATATCGAAACTAATAGTTTTTGTTAAAAGAGTTGGAGAGCCCCATAAATAAGTTTTTGGAGAACACCATGAAAGCAAACATCCACCCAGACTATGACCAAATTAAAGTAACGTGTGCCTGTGGTACTTCGTTTGAAACTGGTTCAACTCTAGGCAAAGAATTACACGTTGAAATTTGTTCTGAATGTCACCCGTTTTACACTGGCAAGCAGAAAGTAATGGACACTGAAGGCCGTGTTGGTCGCTTTAAGTCACGTTACGGCAAAAAGTAAGATATTAAATTATATTAATACTTCTTTTCGTATTGTTCAGAAAAGGCGCTCAACGAGCGCCTTTTTTATTGCGGGCCTGGGTTAGCTAATCACTAATTACCAGCGATAATAAGAGTAATGACGCGCAGAATAATAATTCACACAAATGGTCTATAATTATCGGCCATATTAAAAAATGTAATCATCATGTCAGATTCAAGATTTCAAGAAGCGCAGAAATATATCCCGGGCGGTGTTAATTCGCCTGTTCGTGCTTTTAAAAGTGTGGGTGGAGAGCCAGTCTTTATAAAGCGAGCAAAAGGTGCTTACCTCTGGGATGCTGACGATAATCAATATATTGATTACGTAGGATCTTGGGGCCCCATGATTTTAGGTCATGCACACCCAGAGGTCATAGCGGCTGTCCAAGCTTCGGTTGAAAACGGCTTAAGTTTTGGTGCGCCAACTGAACTAGAAACAACCCTAGCCAGAAAAATTTGTGACTTGATCCCCAGCATTGATAAGGTGCGCATGGTTAGTTCTGGCACTGAAGCCACGATGAGCGCGCTTCGATTAGCGAGAGGCTTCACCGGCAGAGATAAAATTCTTAAGTTTGAAGGTTGTTACCACGGCCATTCAGACAGCTTATTGGTGAAGGCTGGTTCTGGTGCCCTTACTTTGGGTGTTCCAACGTCTCCGGGCGTTCCAGCATCGGTAGCCGAGCACACCCTAACCTTGCCATTCAATGATATTG
>JBLHMH010000028.1:0-26489 GCA_047621785.1 Polaribacter sp.
TCAGCTTCCGGCACGATCTCGTCGAGACGAAATTTGCGCGTGCCTGACCAGGAATTAAGCTTTTTATCTTCGGTTTGGGTGGCACGCAGACTCTGATAACGTACTTGTTCTTTCAATGCCTGCAGGCGTAATGCATGTACTACGCTATCTGCTTTGAGCGCGCTATTCTGCCGAAAAACCTCACGCAACATATAGAACATTGCGCTAGCCAGCATTATGATTATTGCTGCTTGTACCAGCAGTGAAAAAATTAGTTGCATGTCCGACCTCTACTTTTACTTAACCTAATTATAGTTTCACAAGAAACTCAAGCCGAGCCCCGTAGGTGGAGTCCCGGTCGTTTCCATCAGCCAGAAATCCATCGACTTGTAACACAAATCGTTTGCCCAGCGCCTGCTGAAATCGTGCCGCAATACCGTATTCAGTCACGTCGTTAAAATCGTCATTACGTGCGCCGACCTCCAATGTCATTTGGCGTCGATTATGATCATCAATTTTTTGATAACCAAGACTAAACCCAACGGCATCGTTAGCTCGGTTGTTTAGAGGTGCTGGATAACTTCCTAACCCTGCAGAGGCATATAGCAAGCCGACTCGGCCCAACGGTCCGCCACCCAGAGGGTCGCGGGCAGCAGATGTGTAATTGTCGAAAACGGCAAAAAAGTTAGCGTAAAGATTGTCGTGTGTCTGCGCTGGAACGTAATTGAATTCACCAAATAATAAAGTGCCATCACCAGCGACGGCCGACGCACCATCCAATGCGGCAGAGTGAGCTAAGCGCAATGTGCTACCAATTTTGCCAAAGCGCTGAATGAAGTCGATAGCTGCCACAAACAGATCACCGTCTTCAGCCTCTGAGTCAACGTAAATTAGATCTAAATCAATGGTGCTCTTAATCGTATCCCACTGATTAAACAGCGCATACAAGGTTGCATCTTCATCCTCCAAGTTATTTTCGCGGTTAACCTCATCCCAAGCGATCAAAAATGAACTGCGCCAATTGACCAACCAAGGCACGCCTTCAAATCGGATATTATTTTTGCTCAAACCAAAAGCGTCTAAGGTATCGTTTATTGTCATGCCGTCTTGGAACAGCACTTGCTGACGACCTACCGTAAAACCGATATCGTTCTTCTTGCCATCTTCCACGTCCCACTTGGGGAATAGCTCGGAAATGTCGCCTTCGAAGAAAAACGTCCTGATTTGTGAGTTGAACTCGTCAAAGGACCCTTCACTTTGATCCGGCGAAAAGGTGTATCCCGAAAACCGGTTATCCTCATGCAATGGTGTAATTCCAAGCACCACACGCTCAGTACCGGTAAGCTGTAAGTTGGCGAATAAGTCGAAGCGATTTACCCATTCTGAGTTTTTTTGATCCGAGCCCTTGCGCTCAAACTGTTGCAAAGCCGTTCGAGCGGTACCATAAACCCAAAGTCGCGGCGTCCAGATAGCCCCCGTAGGGATCTCGTAACCACGTCGAATGTTACCAGTTCCTAGAAAATCTCCGCCGAACTCCAACAGAGGTGGTGTCCTTTCGCCCAACTCTGCTTCGGTCAGGAATGGCATAGGCTCGGAAGACAAGCGGGGTTCATGGCTGCTGCTATGACCGCCCTTCTCTGCGGCGGTGGCTATGGTCGAATACAACAAGCAGCCAACTATCATTGTGCTCAGCCTGAATGCGAAGCACTTGCAGGTAGGGCTATTGTAAGCCCCTAATATAACGCCTAGTTTTTGACTATCAATATTCAACTGCTACCTCATCTTGTTGTTTTGCGGGTTTACTCTATTCACCTGAAGTGAACTCACCAAGCGTGGTCTGCGTGTAATTGGGCGAATTCAAATCAATTTCAAGCTCCTTTTCCCAAATCACTGCGTGTCCTTCCACGATCTTGTCAGCAATTTCTCGAGCAGACATCCCGTAATCAAATCCGACGCCGCTGATTGCATCAATCAAGTTCACCGGCACCATGGCAGACATCAGCTTTATTGAAGCGGTATACTTACCGTTGCCGGTTAATGCGTTTGCCTTAATCTTATATTTGGCGGTGCGTGTAGCCAGCGGCGGAATTGTCAGACGATGCTTGCGTGCGCCACCAGGGTGTCCTGTTAAGGTCAGTGACCGTGTGAACGGACGCACAAATGGCAACGGGTCAGAGGACGTGTTAACTGCAAGCACCTGTTCTCGCTCACCACCACGAACCAGACGCGTGATAAATCTCGATTGCAGACTGAACAATTGTTTATCTAAAGGCAAAAGGTTGTCATGCACATACAGCGAATGCGTATCGCGAAGATCCCCATTAGGATCGAGGTCTCCAGACTTAAACACTGGGTTGCCGGCCTCGTCGCTGACCGTCACTTGCAGCCATACCAAGCGTTCAGCATCGAAACCGGTCGGCACATTATGACCGTTAGTGCCGTTCTTAATATCTACCTCAAACTTGATCCCACGCTTTGCATTAGCCGAAACAAGCTCGACTCGATCAAGCAAATAACCTTTGCGCAATACTTCCATGCGTTTTGTCTTGGCCCAATCCAGCAACTTAAATTGTCGATGCATGATTAAGCGTGCATCATACCGATCGTCAATAGAACGCCAGCGGTCGGGAAATTCATAATCTTCCGCCACATTATCTTCAAACTCATCAGTGCCCCACCCGGCTTTATGGTCAAACTCAAGCCAATCACTTAGGCTGGCCATCGCGGCTGCTTCTGCATTGTGCGGAAACAAACCTGGGTGGATTACCGAATAGTCCGGGCCCGCGAAAAAGTGATTGGTCAACTTTCGGTCTTTAGTGGGCACGCCACCAACCATTGCCGCTGGACCATGATCATAACCCTCATCAACACCCTGCACTGACCCCATATGGCAGTCTTGACAGCTGGTTCCACTAGCCGCAGCTGAGGAGTTCTTATATTCAGAAAATGCTTCTTCCAACCGGAAACCATTAAACAGGTTCACATCATGACAAGTACCACAAAAGCTGGACGATCCTAACTGCGGGAAATGTCCTACTTTGGTGTGAATTTTTCGACCAGAACGTTCTGGATCAGTTACCACTCGATATTTATCTCGATTATCCAGAACACGATTTAACTCTTCATCGCCTGTCGGCCCGTAGATTGGGCTGAGTAGGTCTCCTTCGCGCAGCGCCATGCGCCCTGACACTTTGCCGTAAGCCTGGTCGATCCGATGACATACGACACAGGTGATGCCTTCACGGGATGTTGGATGCCGGTCGAGATTGGATATAAATGTTGATTCGCCGATATTCATGCCAACTTGATTATGGCAACGGATGCAAAAATCACCGTTGGTATTGCTGGTTAATGAGTTGAGGGAGTTTTGAAACGCCATATAGACCGGGCTCAATTGCGCATACGAATGCTGCGATACTGACCATTCGTCGTAATGCTTTGGATGGCAAGCCTTGCAGGTATTTGCGGACGGGTAACGGTCTTCGGCGAACAATTCCAGGTGTGCCGCTCCGGTTTCGTCAGCTTGTTTGGCTTTGCTGCCATCCTCATCTTCGTCGTACAGATCGCCCTCATCGAAAGTATAGTCGGAGAGTAAATCATCGTCGGAGAGTAAATCATCGTCAGAGAGTAAATCATCGTCAGAGAGTAAATCATCGTCAGAGAGTAAATCATCGTCAGAGAGTAAATCATCGTCGGACAGAAGATCGTTATCAACAAGTAAAAGGTCGTCATCGTCCTGCGCCATTGATGGCAGAACTAAAATCGTGGAGGCAATTGCAACGCAGCAAAAAGCACTAACGACTAAAGACTTAATTTTGTTATTCATTCTAATTCTTCCTAGGCTCAAGATTCCAAATCACCCTATTTTTGAGATTTTCGTTCTGATGATTCTGATGATTCTTAGCACACACGTGTCTAGATAAAGACTAGCACAGAGTCGATAATCCGCAAGAATGCTTTGGCTTAGTTTTCGTTATTGTTTTCCATTGCTCTGTCTCGCGCGACTTGCTCAATCACCTCGCGTAGCTGCTCATCCCCCTCAAGCAAGCGCTTGAAGTCAGCGATGTAAAGCGTTAACAACTCACTGAACCCATCAGATATAATCGTGGCCATTCGTGGTTGTGCGTTAAGCAGTGCCATCTCACCAAAAAAATCGCCGCTGCCCAAAATAACCACTTCTTTGTCTAGCATCACGCGTACCGCACCGGAAGAAATAAAGTACATAGCCCCCGGGGTACCACCCTTTTCGAATATTTTTTCTCCAGGTAGGGCTAATCTCGGTTTGAGTAGTTTTGCGATATTTTGTTGCGCACCAGCCTCCAGACCCTGAAAAAACGGCATCTTGGCAACCAATGTCGCTGCATCAAGGCCAAGGTCAAGACTTAATTTTTGTTTTAATTCTTTATACCTCCCACTCATTTCCTCGACCAGCTTGCTAGTCACTTCTTTACCAATCAAGGAATTTGCCTGCATGTCTTGGTAGTGTCCATACTCCAACCGCATCGCGGTCTGCTGCAGTACGCGTCTCTCCAACGCCTTTGCGTAATCCGGATAACAAGCCCGCAAACCCTCTAATGCTCGCTCTGTTTCCTCGTCTCGTTGGTCGAGTATGACTTTAATTGCTGTCGTTGCCTGTCCACCAACCATCGCATTAATCTGATGCAGTGATTTTTCACTTAAATCATCTAACACAGTGCATTCCGCCTCCAGAATTTGAAACCGTGTTGACAGTTGTTTGGCGAGTAGACCCGGCAGGCCAAAATGACGTTGGATCAACATTGCTATGCGGATTTGCCATTTAAAGGTTAATTTTTCTCGATAGTTGGTAACGTAGGAATCAACCCCGCCGTGTTTCAAGCTATCGCCGACATCAGCCCCATGGCGGAACAAGCTCCTGGCGATATCAGGTGAAATTTCTCCTTGATCGAACATTTTGTGATAGGCCTTATTCTCGTTCATGCTGATCATACGCAAGCCAATCAACACCCAGTCATCGTCAGTTATTTTACTCGAATCACTTTTACTGTCCTCGGTTTGCGCCAGCCCATTATAAGGTTGCACGATTAGATTGGTTTGCTCTTCACCGATATGCTTGGCCCGGGCAGTACTGCGTACACGTTCGCCGACACTGGCCATGGCAACCGAAAATGCACGATCGCGTACCACCGCATCGGCCGGCGCAAGCTTGCCTAAACCAAACGCCCGCATCACCAGGTGTACCGTTGTAGCGTTGACGATCAGCGTAAACAACACGAAGCCGGTAACCATAATACCAATAAACTCTTGTATTTGAGGAGCGAAGTTATCGTTCTCCATTACCGCCAAGGCCAGTGCGAGCGATACTGCTCCACGCAGCCCTCCCCAAAACATTACAGCCCGATAGCCGGTGCTGACCGTTGCCGACCAACCCAATTTACTCATCGCAGGCACCAGGCCAAATACAATCGCAAACCGCGCAGAGAATCCGGCTGCCAGCAGGATTGCCAGCCACACAAATTGCTGCGACTGCATACCAGCCAATATTGAAGGCACTTTTAAGCCCACAAGTATAAATATGACAGAGTTGGCGATAAAGCCAATCTGCTCCCAAACCTCTTCCAGGCCGTGCCAAGCGCTTTGCGGGATGACACTTCGCCCAAGCGAGCCCAATACCAAAGCGGCGGTAACCACCGCCATCACACCGGAGACGTGCAAGCTGTGTTCCGCGATAATAAAAGATAGGTACGCTAACGAGATGGTCAGGGTAATTTTAGGCAGGTTAGAGTCGCCAGTGTAGGCCAAGGTAAAACAGACAATTCGGGAGGTTAGATAACCAACCAGAATGCCGCCAAAAAACACTTTAATGAAGGCGCCTGTGCCTGACATCAATGTAGGATCAGATTCGCCCAAAATCATCGCCGAAAGAATTGTAAAAGCGACGATAGCCGTGGCATCATTAAACAGACTTTCGCCCTCAACCAGAATTGCCAGACGCTGAGGCGCACCAAGATCCTTGAAGATTGCCACCACAGCTACCGGATCGGTTGCGGAGACGATCGCGCCGAGCAGTAGACATACCAGCAGCGACACACCAGTGACCGATGCCATGGTAAAACCAATGAACGCAGTCGAGATTAGCAAACCCAAAATCGCCAGCATTAGGATTGGCGAAATATCATCAAATAGACGCCTAACATCGATTGCCAGTGCCGACTCAAATACAAGAGCTGGTAAAAATACAAAAAATACTGCGTCCGAAGTAATTTCCATCGAATTCAATGCTTCTACGAATTCATGTAGAAACCCCATCCAAGGAGCGTGCAGGACCAGCTCCGAGCTTAAACCGAGTAACACACCTACTGCCGCAAGCATCACCGTAAAGGGGATTTTCAGCCGCGCAGCTAACGGCACCACCAGCACAGCTAAAGCTAGCAACCCAGTAATTCCTAACACCAATGCAATGGTGTGTTGTTCAGTTGCCTGCAGCATCTGTTGCCCTGTCTGTGCGGCGTACTGCACGGCAACTTGGGTATTTCCCATAAACTTATACCTTCAGTTCTAATATTGTTCTGGGTTTAGTATAGCAACAGAATCATTTATTTGTGCCGGTACGCTTAACACAATGATGAAAAAAATCGGCAACGAACGATCTCAAATAATCCCTCGCTCTATTTAGATCATCGGCTAAAATCGCGCTACAGTCCAACGCGTCGAAAACGAACTCTTGGCAACTGACATTGGTGCCAACTTTAGCCTTGCGCACTCCATGAATATCATGCGCGCTATCGAACATAGGACTTTCTAAAATAGCGCTCGATAGATACGCTACTGTAGAACGAGTCGATACAATTACATATTTGAAGCATTGAAGGTAAATGCCTCTTAAAGTTAAATCAATTTAGTAGTATCCTTTGCGGATCAACGCTGTAAGAATTGCGGCGAAGAAGGGCTTAAACATTAGTAGAGAGCCTTGAAAGGCTTGCAGTTATAACTAAAAACAACAGAGGAAAAAAATGAAAACATCGGATTTGTTTGTACGTGCACTTGAGAATGAAGGTGTCGAATATATTTTCGGCATACCAGGCGAAGAAAATTTAGACTTTTTAGATTCACTACAAAACTCAACAATTAAGTTGATTTTGACTCGGCATGAGCAAGCAGCTGGATTTATGGCCGCCACTTACGGCAGGCTTACTGGTAAGCCCGGTGTGTGTTTATCCACCCTCGGCCCTGGTGCCACAAACTTTGTTACCAGTGCCGCTTATGCACAGCTTGGCGCGATGCCAATGGTCATGTTGGCCGGGCAGAAGCCTATTCGCAAAAGTAAGCAAGGTCGCTTTCAAATCGTTGATGTTGTCGATTTAATGAAACCCATCACTAAGTTCTCTGTTCAAATTGTAGACGGCGCCAACGTTCCATATCTGGTTCGCGAAGGCTTCCGTCGAGCGATGGAAGAACGCCCAGGTGCGGTGTATATCGAATTACCTGAGGATATTGCTGAAGAAGATACTGATGCGCAATTGTTTGAAGTGGTCGGTCATCGACGCCCCACCGCAGATATAGCAGCGATTGCTGAAGCGGTCAAAATGATCGAAAGCGCCGAACTGCCGCTGCTATTAATTGGGGCTGGTGCAAACCGCCAACGAACCTCTGAAGCACTGAAAAGCTTTGTTGAAAAAACCGGTATTTACTTCTTCGATACTCAGTTAGGAAAAGGCGTCATCGACGAACGACATGAAAAATTTCTAGGCACTGCTGCGTTATCTGCCGATGACTATGTGCATTGCGCGATTGAGCGCTCGGACCTAATTATTAATGTCGGTCATGACGTGATTGAGAAGCCGCCTTTTTTCATGGAGAAAGACGGTAAAAAAGTTATCCACATCAATTTCTTTGCCGCTCAAGTTGACGATGTTTACTTCCCACAACTAAACGTGGTGGGCGATATCTCCAACAGCATCGAGGCGATTACCGACAGTGTGAATATAGACTCGAAACGAGATTTTAGCTTTTTCCAACGCGTTCACGATGAAGTTGATTCGCACCTCACTAAATACTTTGAAGACAAGCGCTTCCCGATGTTGCCACAGCGACTGGTCAATGTACTACGTGGCAAGCTCGATGCTAAAGACATCGTAACTCTCGACAACGGGGTCTACAAAATTTGGTTCGCGCGTAACTATGAGTGCTATGAACAAAACACTCTGTTGCTCGACAATGCACTTGCGACAATGGGCGCAGGCTTGCCCTCTGCAATGATGGCAAAGCAATTAAATCCTGAACAAAAAGTGGTGTCAATCAATGGCGATGGTGGCTTCATGATGAACTCACAAGAACTTGAAACTGCCGTCCGTATGGAACTAGACCTAGTGGTAATCATCCTTAACGACAGCGCCTACGGAATGATTAAGTGGAAGCAAGAAGGCATGGGCTTTAATAACTTTGGCCTAGACTTCAAAAATCCAGATTTTGTTAAGTACGCTGAGAGTTTTGGTGCCCATGGCTATCGCCCTGAGTCGCATGACGAATTCGAAACCGTACTAGACACCGCTCTTAATGCCAAAGGTGTCCATGTGATTGATCTGCCGATTGATTATTCTCTCAATCACTCAATCTTAAACGTGCTGATTAAAGAAAGCGCCTGCATCATTTAGCAGCGGCTGATTTAATTAAATCTTTTAAGTTGAATTTAAGCGAGTAATAGGAAAATCATATGACGACTAAACAAGTCACCAATCCATTTGACCAAAGCCTTATCACTGAGATGGAGGTGGATGATGCCGTAGCAGTTGAAGAGGCAATATCCACGGCGCAAGCATTGTTTCTCGATCGCGACCGCTGGCTGCCAGCACATCAACGTGTTGAGATTCTCGAAAAAGTGGTCGAGATAATGAGCGGTCAGGTTGAAGAACTGACCATGCTGTGTGCATCGGAAGGCGGCAAGCCCTATATGGACTCAAAAGTTGAAGTTATGCGTGCAATTAATGGCGTAAAACTGGCTATTGAGCATATTCCAGCGATTAAGGGCGAGCAAATTCCAATGGGGCACACTGAGTCTTCGGCAAACCGTTTGGCGTTTACTCAGCGTGAGCCGATTGGTGTGGTGGCGTCACTAAGTGCCTTCAACCACCCGCTTAATCTAATTGTGCATCAAACCATACCGGCTCTTGCGGTAGGCTGCCCAGTAATCGTTAAACCAGCCTCGTCAACGCCAATGTCGTGCTTTAGGTTCATCGAAATACTGCACGAAGCGGGCTTACCAAAAGGATGGGCACGTGCCCTACTCCTGGGCAACCAAGATGCAACCGCCCTGGCAACCGATCCAAGGATAAATTTTATGTCTTTTATCGGTTCGGGGCGTATCGGTTGGATGCTGGCTTCAAAATTAGCACCGGGCACTCGTTACGCACTTGAGCATGGTGGCGCGGCACCGGTGATTGTTGATAAGTCAGCCGATATTGAGCCAATGTTGGATTTACTCACGAAAGGCGGTTTCTACCACGCGGGGCAAGTCTGCGTTTCAGTGCAGCGCGTGTATGTTCCGCAAGATATGAGCGAGCAAGTTGCAAAAGGTTTGGCTGAGCGCGCCAGCAAGATGAAAGTAGGTGATCAGCTAGATCCAGAAACCGAAGTCGGCCCATTGATTGATCCTGGTGAAGTCAATCGTGTTGAAGAGTGGGTTAATGCGGCTCAAAGTGCCGGTGGCAAAATTATGTGCGGCGGTAAACGAATCTCTGATACCTGCTATGAGCCAACCGTGATTTTAGACCCACCAGACGATGCTGAAGTCTCTAAGTCAGAGATTTTTGGCCCAGTTGTCTGCGTTTATTCGTATAAAGATAAGCAAGAAGCCGTCGATCGCGCTAACGGTTTAGAAGTTGCCTTCCAAGCTTCAGTCTTTACCAAAGATTTGGACGACGCCTTAGACACCGGCAACCGTTTAAACGCAACCGCCGTCATGATCAACGATCACACCGCCTTTCGGGTTGATTGGATGCCATTTGGCGGCCGCGATGCATCCGGCATGGGCATGGGCGGAATACCCTACTCCATGCATGAGATGACGCGCGACAAGATGTTTGTTATTAAAAGTTCGGTACTTTGATTTTGTAAAACAGCTTTCTTTTGATTAAATTACATAAGTGCAAGAGCCTATTTAATAGGCTCTTTTTTTATGCGCTGGTGTTTTGATGTACGTCATTGCAACATAGCCTAGACACTTCATCCTTGATGAGCACATGGATCGGGACGGGCCTTTTATAACAAGAGAATATTACAGTAGCCAGAGGTTACTAAGCCTAAAAATAGCACGGGGCCGATGACATCGGTGAACGTGGTTAAGATTACCGAGCTGGTAATCGCAGGATCAATCTGACGAGCACGACGAATCAACAGTACGCCCTAGTCGGTGTTTGCAGCGGTGATTGAATTTGAAAATATTGCGATTGTTGTGACCATCGCGAGTTTGATTGCTCTGGCCTATCAATAGCTAACATTCCCTTTGGTTTTTACCTTAAGTTGCGCACTGTTTGTTGCCGCCTCTGATTGAGGCCGTATGCCTATTGCAGGCCAGCCTAGAGTGGTGCGGGCTTTACCGCACCTACACTTTTCATCCATCGGTTAATAGCGCGGTATAAAGCACCATCGGCAGCAATCACGGGTAGCTTTATTTTAGAACCAATCTTTGTTTCGAGCGACAGAGTTCGTACCGCGGCTCCCCCCAGCAAAATGGCATCAGCCTCAATATTGTTTAGCAGTTGCAACGAATTCATGATCTGGCTTTCATGAGGAGACCACTGAGACTTGTCATGCTCACTGTGCGACTCACTGAACCCTAAAGATGAAAAACTTTGCGCAGCAATCATCATACGGCAGTAAAACAAGGGCTTGGTCTCTCAGTATTAAGTCACTTAATGGCGGCACGCTCGGGAGAATTAGAGCCTGTCCGCCCAGACTTGTTCCATCTCTCTGCGGATATTTGGTTGATAGTCCCTAATGACTTAACGCGCATTAGTCGAATTCGAGCCACCTGTGATTTCCTTTGTGAACTGATATCTAATAACGCAAATTTACTGGAATGGGGAAGACCGAACGACTAGATAATAAAAAGAGATCCAGCAATACACAATTCGCAGCGATCATTCAGCTGATTGCGATGGGACCACCCATGCCAATGTATTGCGTTCCCATCCAGATAATGAATCCGACATACAGCAACAGCAGAACCTTGCCGTTATTGTTGGTCAGCTCGAAACCACTGCGAGCCAGCGCCAACACGGTAACCGTGGCAAATATTAAAAACATCATCATGGGCACGATCCGAGCGTAGTTGAAGCCCACTGCACCGGCAACGATAACACCGGCAGGTAACACAACTAATAAGTCGAACGTATTACTCCCGAAGGCATTTGTCAGGCTTGCAGTGCTAAGCTTACGCTGGGCCGCTTTGACGCTGACAAAAAGATCCGGAATACTGGTTGCCGCCGCTAATATGGTTGCGCCCCAAAAGTAGCTAGGAGTATTGAACATCTCGCCGAGATCGATAACCATTCGAATCATCATTTCCACTCCAATGGTAACCAAAACCATTGACACAAGTAGCTTGCCCCAGCTTTTGAGTGCAGTGGAACTCAGCTCTTCTTTTTTCGGTTCATGGTCACGCACTTCTTGATACTGAATGTAGATGTACAGACCATAAAACAGTAGCGGTAGGATCATCAAAGAACTGGTGAGCGTACCGTCCATTGGATTTACTGTTGATGGATGATAAATAACCGCAAACGACAATGTCACCATGACTATTAGTACACTGATCAGGTAAAACTGTGCTTCCCGATAGATCACGTTACGCCCTGCTTCAAGTGAACCGGGGCGGAAGAATACCGATGTTCCCGGGATTACCAAGACATTAAAAATCGCCGATCCAACAATGGTAGCGAGCCCCAGTTCAAAATCATCATGAATGCCTGTCGCGAGAATGATCGTAACCAATTCGGGAAAGCTCGAACTGATTGCCATCACTGTGGAGCCTTTGACTGAGTCGGGGAATCCGTAACGGAGCGCTAAGTCGTGGCAAGCGTCCTCCAAGTAGTCGCATGCCTTCCATACTATCGCGGTCGCAACAGCCATGATAAAGACTATATAGGCGAGTTCAGCTAGCATAGGCATCCACTTTCATAATCGGTTGTGTTGCTTGCAATAATAACCGATGCCAGCCCTGCTCTGTCAAGCCCCCCATTCAACAGGACTCGGTCAGACCAAAAGACCCCGGAACTTATTTTATAAACGACCTCAACCGGACTAGATCTAGCACCCAGCATGAACGGCAGACATGCAACCCCTTAGACGTCATTGGTGCGCAACGCCAATTAGTCCGTGGTTACTTATCCAAACCATGCTCAAAATGGTACTTCATCTATTCCAAGCGGCTCAATTAGCAAGTTGACTGTGTTTAGCAAAGCAGCCATAATTTTATCAATGAAAAATAAAAGACACAACAAGTTACTATTGGGTTATCTCGCGGTGCTAATAAGCAGTGTAGTATTGTTTATACTGCCTTTGACCAACTCTTTGGACCGGCAGTTAATGGACCAGCAATTCATCTTTTTTAAGACATATGCTCCAAAGCCAGTGCCACAGGATATTGTGATCATCGGAATTGACGAAGATACGGTGAACGCCTACTACGAACCTCTGGGATTATGGCATCCACACATAGCAAATATAGCGAACGGATTGGCTAAAGTAGAGACTAAGGGGGTGATGCTGGATTTCATTTTACACGCACGCTCCTACAATAAAATACTGAACGAAAATTTTGATGACATACTGGCCCTCGGTTTACGCAATTTACGCCTTAGCACCAATTTAGTCGTAGTCAGAGGCGTCAATGATGATGAAGAATACCGCGTTATTCTGCCAGAATTTCTTTCCGTAATCCGCGAGGAAAATACAGGCATTGCGCTGATCGACAAAGATTCGAATGGCATTGTGCGCGAGTTTGTTAAAACTCGAATTTCGCCAAAAGGTGAGTTCCATACTTTCGTAGGCAACATGGCCGACAAACTAAATTTGCCGGCAAAAGATGGCTATATCAACTATACCCTCGGTGATGCCTTCGAGTATATTCCAATGCATCTGGTTAGCGAGTGGATTAATTCGGGCAACGTCAGCAAGCTTGAACAACAGTTTAGTCAAAAACTTGTTTTGCTAGGAACCGTAATGTCTACCAGCGACCGGCATAGGGTGCCGCTTCCAATAGCCTCTTGGGAGCCTTATTCCAATAGTGTTCCAGGAATCCTGATACATGCTCAGGCACTTAGATCGATCATCAGTGATTCGATGATAAGCCCGCTAAAATCTTGGTTTTCAATCCTTCTGGTACTTGTCGCAACACTATTTTGGTGGTTAGGCAGCCGGCTAAAAACGATTAGCGCTACACTACTTGGATGGAGCGCACTGCTGGTTATTGTTTCTACGGTTCTTCTTTCGCATGCCTACTGGCTACCCGTGGTAGCGGCGCTATTAAGTGCTGTAATTGCTGCTCTGATGCGCATTGCCTTTGATAGCTACGAGGTCTGGCAAGAACGTCGACTCTTGAAGTCGTCGTTTTCGGGATATGTGAGCCCATCAGTCCTAAATAATATTATCAGCGGCGGAATGCAACAGGGCTTAGGCGGTGAAAACCGAAAAATTTGCGTGATCTTTGTTGATATTAGAGACTTCACTACGCGTAGCGAGAATCAGACACCACAAGATGTGATTAAGCTATTGAACCGTCATTTCAGTGAAATGACCGATGCTATTCATGCCCATGGCGGTACCGTTGACAAATTTATGGGCGACGGTTTGATGGCATTTTTTGGCGCACCTAATGAACTCAAAAACGCTCCACGAAGCGCATTCGCAGCCTGTAAAGAAATGCTCGAACGACTTCAAACGTTGAACCAGTCACTAACACTAGAAGGCCTCGAGGAAATTCGCATTAGTATTGGAATGCACTATGGTTACGCGGTAATTGGTCATGTTGGATCTAGTACCAGGCATGAGTACACAGCAATCGGTGATACCGTAAATATTGCTGCGCGACTCGAGTATGTATCCAAAGAGGCCGACTATCCCATTGTTTGCACACAGGAAATCAAAGATGATTTAGACGAAACTCTAATCGACTTGGGGAGAAAAAACATCAAGGGACGCTCATCATTAATAGTCTACGGTTGGGCTCCCCCATCTGACTGAGTTGCACGCAAGGGAATTAGAATTTATGCAATGGCCATAGGCCTATTTTGGACGAACTTATTCTGATGATAAGAAATATAGCTTGGCTAGGCTGTGTTTGGAAAATCTAGTGTGTTTTGAAATAGAACCTTAAAAGGTAAGGACAGATTCGCATACCGCTGCTAAACAACCACATGCCTCACCCAAAGAACCAGTCTCATGGATCAGGCAGGAAGTAAAACTGCATCATCGAGAGTAATTTTTTGGCTATTTTTCTCCAGCCAATGTAGCACGACGAATGGAAGTCGCAAGTTTAATAACACACCCTATCAAAACACACGTTTGTTAAGCAGACACCGCTGGAAGTTTGACTACTTTTATTACTCTCGATGAACAAAAATATTGATTGAATTACAATGCCTATAACTTCTTTATAATCAATAGCTTTAATATACTTTCTAATATTATTTTTAAGTATAAAATCGCTAATAGAAATTAAACTGTTTGCGTTTATCGAAAAAGACGGTTAGAGTTTTTGCCAGTCATGCACAAAGCAACTAATAAAAAAATTCTAAATAGAAAAATTTTGATCGCTAGAAAAGATCAGAATTTTTCTTCTGTAGCACTTTCACAAGGGGATTTTTCGGCTTGAGCGAAGTCCCAATAAATGAAATTGCCAGCTTGGAATTATGGCCACTAGTCGTTTATTTTGTGGCCGTCATTGCATTGGTTTTGACCATGCTGGGCCTTTCTTGGCTACTCGGTCAACGACGCGCCAATGACGCGACTAACGACCCATTCGAATCAGGTATAGTTTCGGTTGGTAGTGCTCAAGGACGCATTTCAGTCGACTTTTACCTAATTGCCATATTCTTCGTGATCTTTGATCTTGAAACCGTTTTCATCTTTGCCTGGGCGATAGCCTTCTTTGAGCTTAGTTGGCAGGGATACTTTGCCATTCTTGTTTTTGTCTTCGTGTTGGTGATCGGCTTAATTTATGAGTGGCGGTCCGGCGCCCTAGACTGGGGTGTTAAAACTCGAACAAACTTAGAGCCGTTTTCAAAAGAACCGCTTGCAAACAAAACGGAGAATACCTGATGGAGTGGAATTTAACTCGACCTGGTGAAGCCTCGAACTCAAAACACGAGCAAGACGTTATCGAAGAAATGGTTAAACGTAATGTTGCCTTTGCCAAACTTGAAGACATGATTGCCTGGGGCCGCGCACATTCCTTATGGCCGTTCAATTTTGGATTATCGTGTTGCTATGTGGAGATGGCGACGTCGTTCACTTCACGCCACGATATCGCTCGGTTCGGTTCAGAAGTGATTCGTGCCACGCCACGCCAAGCAGACTTGATGGTTATCTCTGGCACAGTTTTCCGAAAAATGGCGCCGGTAGTACAACGGCTGTATGACCAATTACTTGAACCTCGTTGGATTATTTCGATGGGTTCCTGTGCTAATTCTGGTGGCATGTACGATATTTATTCGGTTGTACAGGGTGTCGATAAATTCATTCCTGTTGACGTTTATGTTCCCGGTTGCCCGCCACGCCCCGAGGCTCTAATGCAGGGCTTGATGATGCTGCAAGATGCCATCAAACAAGAACGTCGCCCACTAAGCTGGATCGCTGGTGATCAGACAATTATCAAACCAGATATGCCAAGTCAACGCGATAAGCTACAGGCGGAGCGAAATAAAGCAACAATTTATAGGCCTCCTACGGAAGTCTGAATTTTGCACACAGATAAAACATTTTTAAGCAGAGTCAGGAAGTATTCGAAGAAGTAGATGTAGATTTAAGTAACTAGATAGTACGAAGGCACTAATTATAATAATTGGGATTTTACATGCTGGCAGTTAAACAAATATCAGACCCTCTAATTTTGGACGATCTCGTCCGAAAATTTGGTGCTGATTGCTTTGTCATTCAAGAAACCGCCGACAATATCCCCACCCTATGGGTAGAAGCCAATCGCTTACACGAAGTGCTTCGCTACCTAAAACCAAATTATGCGATGCTGTATGATTTATTCGGCATTGATGAGCGCCTAAGGACGAACCGCCAAGGCCAGCCTGATTCCGACTTTACCGTGGTCTACCACTTGTTGTCTTTGACCCGCAATGCTGACATACGGATTAAGTTAGCCACCCCAGAATCGAAGCCAGAAGTGCCTACCATTACCAATCTTTGGATGAATGCTAATTGGTATGAGCGCGAAGCTTGGGACATGTTCGGAATCAAGTTCACCGATCATCCAAACCTATATCGAATTTTACTACCGCCTACCTGGGAAGGTCATGCACTACGCAAAGACCATCCTGCCCGTGCGACTGAAATGGAGCCCTTTAGCCTAAACGAAACTAAGCAGGCTGAAGAGCAAGAGGCATTGCGTTTTCGCCCTGAAGAATGGGGGATGCAAAGAAGCAAGGACGGTACCGAGTATATGTTTTTAAATCTTGGCCCGAATCATCCAAGTGTGCACGGAGTTTTTCGTATTGCGCTACAACTGGATGGCGAAGTTGTGGTTGATGCAGTACCCGATATTGGCTATCACCACCGTGGTGCCGAGAAAATGGGCGAACGCCAGAGTTGGCCTTCTTACATGCCCTACACCGATCGAATTGATTACCTAGGCGGAGTGATGAACAACCTTCCCTACTGCTTATCAGTAGAACGTATGGCTGGGATTACGGTGCCGGATCGTGCCAAGGTCATTCGAATTATGTTGTCGGAGCTATTCCGAATTTCAAGTCACCTCGTGTTCTACGGCACCTTCGCACAAGATGTGGGACAAATGTCGCCAGTTTTCTATATGTTTGCTGACCGAGAGCGCTTGTTGGGTATTATTGAGGCGATTACTGGCGGGCGAATGCATCCCGCTTGGTTCCGAATTGGCGGCGTAGCAGCAGACCTACCAAATGGCTGGGATAAACTAGTGCGAGAATTCATTGATTCAATGCCTGCACGCCTAGATCATTACGACAAAATGTCGATGCAAAACAGCATTCTTAAAGCCAGAACCGTAGGTATTGGTAAATATACTACCGAAGAGGCTATCGAATGGGGGGTTACTGGCCCTAATCTGCGTGCCACAGGTTTGGAATGGGATTTACGTAAACAACGCCCCTACTCTGGGTACGATCAGTTCGAATTTGAAGTGCCAATCGCGAATGGCGGAGATTGCTATGACCGCGCAGTGGTTCGAATCGAAGAGATTCGCCAAAGCCTGCATATCATTCGCCAGTGCTTGGATAACATGCCAGAAGGCCCTTACAAAAGCGATCATAGACTCACCTCGCCGCCGCCTAAAGAGCGCACCATGGAAGACATCGAAACCCTGATCCATCACTTTTTACACACCAGTTGGGGCCCAGCGATTCCGGCGGGTGAAGCCTGTGTGCCGATTGAGGCAACTAAAGGTTTGAATAGCTATCACTTGATCAGCGACGGTGGGACTATGTCGTACCGAACCAGAATACGCACTCCGTCCTTTCCACATTTACAACAAATCCCGTTAATTAGCCGCGGGTTTATGATTCCTGACTTAATTGCAATTATCGCCAGCATTGACTTTGTGATGGCGGATGTTGATAGATAAAAACTAGAATAAGGTAGCCGGATAATTTTAATAGATAAAAATGAATTCAAAAGTAGACAATTCGATCATCGCAGACCCGATTTTGACACCCGCTGAAGTGGCTGAAATAGATCATGAAATCTCACATGCGCCCTATCGCTCAGCAGTCGCGATTGATGCACTTAAAATTGTTCAAAAGTATCATCGATGGGTGTCGGATGATCGCCTCAAGGCGCTCGCAGCCTATCTTGAAATGTCGCCCGCTGAACTGGATGGCATCGCTACTTTTTATAGCCTAATTTACCGTCGGCCGGTTGGCGAGACCATTATTTCTTTGTGTGACAGCGTCACCTGCTGGATTAAGGGCTATAACAAATTACAGACTCACATATCTGAACGCCTAGACGTCAAACTGGGCGGAACCACCACTGATGATAAGTACACATTCTTACCTGCCCCCTGTTTAGGAGCCTGCGACAGAGCGCCTGTGATGATGGTTGGCAATGAATTACACCAAGATCTGACTGAAGATAAGCTCGATTTATTGTTTCAGCCAACCGGCTCTGGCAAGGAGGAAGCATCATGAGCTCCTTACCTTTGACTCAGAACATTAATGCCGAACGGGATCCCGTTGGCATACAGGCCTACGAAGCTAATCATGGTTACCAAGCCATGCGCAGAGCAGTTAAAGAAATGTCTCCCTCTGATTGCTTAGATGTAATCAAGGATTCAGGCCTTCGTGGCCGTGGCGGCGCTGGATTCCCGACTGGAATGAAGTGGAGTTTTGTACCGATGGAAAACGTTTCCGAAGGCCACAAGTATCTGGTCTGTAATGCAGATGAAATGGAGCCAGGTACATTTAAAGACCGCCTATTGATGGAGTGTGACCCTCATCAACTAATTGAAGGGATGATTATCTCAGCTTGGACTATTCAAGCGGACATCGCCTATATTTTTATCCGCGCTGAATACCATTTGGCATCACGCTTGCTGCAAGAAGCAATCGATGCCTGCTATGCAAAAGGCTACCTCGGAAACAACATTCTCGGCACTGACTACAAGCTTGACATGTATGTCCATAGCAGTGCCGGACGATATATTTGTGGCGAAGAAACCGCCCTAATTAACTCACTCGAAGGCAAACGCGCGAACCCAAGAGCCAAGCCGCCCTTCCCTCAGGTAAGCGGTTTATGGGGACGCCCCACTATTGTTAACAACGTAGAGACTCTTTGCAATATCACGCATATCGTCCGCCATGGCGCTGATTGGTTTAAGTCTCTGGGCATTGGCGCTGATGCGGGAACAAAACTGTTTGGTGTCAGTGGTCGAGTAAAAAATCCGGGTTGCTGGGAATTACCGATGGGTACCCCAATTCGTGAATTGATTGAAGTGCACGCAGGTGGGATGGAAGATGGCTACAAACTAAAGGGGTTTTTACCCGGCGGTGCATCAACTGACTTTTTAGTCGAAGAACATCTGGATTTGGCCATGGACTATGACGTAATTGGCAAAGCTGGAAGTCGTCTGGGCACTGGCACAATGATTATCCTCGATGACAAAACCTGTCCCGTCGGGATGGTCAAGAATTTAGTCGAATTCTTCGCTCAGGAATCATGCGGATTTTGCACACCATGTCGCGACGGTCTGCCGTGGTCTGCGCAGGTGTTGGGAGATATCGAAATTGGCAATGGCCGGCCTGAAGATTTAGTTACCTTGAGCGATCAAGCAAAATTTATTGGCGCCATGGGTAACACTCATTGCGCACTCGCGCCTGGGGCAATGGAGCCCCTAACCAGCGCCATGAAGTATTTCGCAGATGATTTTCAACGCCATGTAGACGGCAAAGGCTGCCCCTACTGCGAGGCTAACCCAGCGCCTACTTCTACCGGCGGAGGTGCTTAAACAATGGCGACCATCTATATAGACGACGTAGCCTATGAAGTTGAAGCAGGCGAAAACGTATTAAAAGCCGCGCTCGGTTTAGGCTTAGATCTACCCTACTTCTGCTGGCACCCTGAACTAGGTTCGGTAGGCGCTTGCCGCCAATGTGCCCTAGTACAGTACCGAGACGAAGAGGACACCCGCGGGCGAATTGTTATGGGTTGCATGACCTCCGCCACCGATGGTGCACGTTTTTCTTTGCAGGGCGAAGCCCCAAAAGAATTTCGAGAGAACGTCGTCGAATCTTTGATGTTGAACCATCCACACGACTGTCCGGTGTGCGCTGAAGGTGGTGAATGCCACCTACAAGACATGACCGTAATGGTAGGTCATCGTGACCGTCGTTATCGCGGCAAAAAAAATACACATCGAAACCAAAACTTAGGCCCACTTATTCATCATGAGATGAATCGCTGTATTAGCTGTTACCGATGTACTCGCTACTACAATGATTACGCTGGCGGCAAAGATTTATCTGCTCAAGCTGCGCATGATCATGTTTACTTTGGCCGACATGAAGACGGCGTACTAGAAAGCGAATTTGCGGGTAATTTGGTAGAGGTCTGTCCTACTGGTGTATTCACCGATAAGCCGCTGGTCAACGATTACACGCGTAAATGGGATATGCAATCTGCACCCTCGGTCTGTACCGGCTGCGCAGTGGGCTGTAACATATTGCCGGGCGAACGCTACGGCAAGCTCAAGCGCGTACACAACCGTTTCAACCACGATGTAAATGGCTATTTCTTGTGTGATCGTGGTCGTTTTGGCGGCAATTATGTCAACGATGAAAATCGCGCCTCGTTTGCTGGCCTGCGCAATAGTGAAGGCAAGTACGACGCAATTGAACGTAGCGACGCAATGCAGAAACTTACTGATTGGTGTGGTAATGATAAGCGCGTAGCTGGCGTTGGCTCGCCCAGAGCATCACTAGAAACCAATCACTTATTGCGAGCATTAGTTGGTAGCGCCAGCTTCTGCGATGGCATTGCTGACCATGAAGCCCAATTAATCGAAGCAATAAGCGTCAACTTACAGAACAGTGGTATTCACACTCCGTCTTTGCGTCAAATCGAAGATGCCGATGCCGTGTTAGTTCTAGGCGAAGATGTCACAAATACAGCACCTCGCGTGGCTTTGGCGTTGCGCCAGTCAGTGCGTAATAAAGCCAAGCAGCTAGCGACTGATATGCGCATACCCCTTTGGCAAGACGAAGCGGTTCGTAACTTGGCTCAAGACCGCTTAAGCCCACTACATAGTGTCGCCATGTCCGATACTCCCTTGGATGATATCGCTGAAACTTTAACAGTCTTGGCACCCGAAGACATAGCTCGCTTTGGTTTTGCCATTGCTGCCCAACTGGATGGCAAGCTGGTAAAGGTTGATGGTTTTGATGACACAGCTAAAGCACTGATCAGTCAAATTGCGCAAGACTTAAAGACCGCTAAATCGCCTTTAATAGTGTCAGGCACAGCAAGTCAGAATGCTGCGGTAATTGAAGCCGCGTCAGCAATTGCCAGAGCTCTAGGTAACGACCAAGCGATGTTGAGCTACTGCCTGCCTGAATGTAATAGCCTTGGCGTAATCTTGCATAACGATCCTGAGCAGTTATCTCTATCAGCGCTTTGTAAACGAGCTAAGGACGGCGAAATTGACACTCTAATTGTTGTCGAAAATGACTTATATCGTCGCGCTCCAAAAGCTCAGATTGATGGCTTGCTGACAAGCATCAAAAACTTAGTGGTTCTGGACTCTATAGAGACCGATACTTTTGCCCAATCATCCTTGGCACTACCTGCGGCAAGTTCCTTCGAAGCGCAAGGTACTTTAGTCAGCAGTGAAGGCCGTGCCCAACGCCACTTCCCAGTTTTTCTACCAGCTGAGCAGCGTCGGGCATCATGGCAGTGGATAACTCGCTTGGGACAGGCACTAAACAAAGCAAGGTTTAGCGATATTGAGTGCTTTGATGATGTCGTCGCTGCGTGTGCCCAAAGTAATCGTGTTCTAGGCAAAATAGCTGAAGCTAGCCCGTCATCAAGTTATCGAGATCGAGGTATGAAAATCCCTCGCCAAACCCATCGCAACTCAGGCCGTACAGCCATGCTGGCCGATATTTCAGTACATGAACCAAAACAAGCTGAAGATTCCGATTCGCCACTCGCCTATACTATGGAGGGAATCAATGGGCCAAATAATTCGGGTGCATTACTACCCTTTGTTTGGTCACCTGGTTGGAATTCAAATCAGGCGCTGCATAAGTTTCAAAGCGAAGCAGGTGGTGCTCTTAAGGGCGGTACCGCCGGTGCCCGACTAATTGAGGTCAGTAAATCTTCAGACATCAGATCTAAGGTTACTATTCCAGATAGTTTTCAAACTCAAAAAAAATCCTTCAGCTTATTGCCCATGTATCGAATATTTGGCAGCGAAGAACTCAGTGCTCATTCACCGGCAATCCAGGCACTCACCAGCACCCCTTACATTCAGTTATCTAAAGCAGATGCGGCCGATTTGAAGATAGCAGAGGGTGACCTAGCAGAGATTTCTCTGGCCGACGAAAAATTAAGCGTAACCGTTAAAATTGGCAACAGGGTTCCGGCTGGATGCGCTTCCTATGCGGTTGGTTTGCCGGGCGCCATCTGGTTAGCGCCCGATACCAATGTCATCATCCGTCGGCTAAACCAACAGCTTGTCGTCGAAAATGGAGATGCCAATGGCTGATTGGATGATCATTGTGTTTGCGCTCGCCGTCATCTTAGGTGCGGTTGGCGGCGCGGCGGTACTTACTTGGTTTGAACGTAGGCTGCTTGGCATTTGGCAAGATCGCTACGGCCCAAACCGTCTAGGCCCTTTCGGTATTGGTCAAGTCGCAGCGGATATGATCAAGCTATTAACCAAGCACGATTGGACGCCGCCGTTTGCAGATCGCTGGGTATTTATATTTGCGCCTACGGCAATTGTAATCGCAATGTTATTGGGTTTTGCGGTCGTTCCTTTCGGCCCAGGCCTACATATAATTGACGTCAATATAGGCCTGCTGTTTTTTCTAGGTATGACCTCTCTTGCCGTATATAGCGTGTTATTGGGCGGCCTGGCTTCGAATAATAAATACGCTCTTTTAGGTGGCCTAAGGTCTGCCGCGCAAATGGTCAGTTATGAAGTTTTTATGGGCTTGTCACTAATGGGTGTAGTGATGCTCAGCGGCAGCTTTAGCTTACAAGACATCGTTGAATCGCAGCGTGATGGATGGTACGCAGTCTCCCAGTTTCTAGGTTTATTTGTATTCATCATCGCCGGCATTGCAGAAAGTCATCGCTTGCCATTTGACTTACCTGAAGCCGAGCACGAACTTACCGCAGGATTTCACACTGAGTACGGAGGCATGAAGTTTGGCATGTTCATGCTTGGTGAATATCTAGGTCTAATTCTTATCTCCTGCATGATTACCACCTTGTTTTTCGGCGGCTGGTTAGGCCCTTTTGGTGCGCAGTGGCTACCTCCGATCGTCTGGTTTGGAATCAAGACGTTTATTATTATTTGCTTCTTCGTCTTGTTACGCGCGGCAATACCTCGCCCTCGCTACGACCAATTAATGACTCTAGGTTGGAAGATCATGCTGCCCATCACTCTAATCAATTTGGTGATCACCGGCGCGGTTGCGCTTTACTTGCGGGACGCTGCCTTAGCCGCGAGTACATTAGTAGGAGCAGGAACATAATATGAATTTATTCTCATCATTATTCAGCCAACTGCGGACCATGTGGCGGGTGTTGTTGCATACCTTCACTAAGGCCGAGACGGTTCAATACCCAGAAGAAAAGCCCTACTTAGCACCGCGTTACCGCGGAAGAATCGTGCTTACTCAGGACCCCGATGGTGACGAACGCTGCGTGGCATGTAATTTGTGCGCCGCCGCTTGTCCGCCCGACTGTATTTCGCTACAACAAGGTACCCGTGAAGAAGACGGTCGTTGGTATCCTGAATATTTCAGAATCAATTTTTCTCGCTGCATCATGTGCGGCCTATGCGAAGAAGCCTGCCCTACCAATGCAATTCAACTCATTCCTGATTTTGAAATGTGTGAATACGACCGACAAAACATGGTCTACGAAAAAGAGCACTTGATGATCGATGGACCCGGCAAATACCACGATTATAATTTCTATCGTGTTGCCGGTATGGAAATCAAAGGCAAAGCAAAAGGCGAGGCTCTAAATGAAGCACCGCCAATCGACGTTAGGAGTTTATTACCTTAATGGAACTAATACTGTTTTACATTGCTTCTGGTGTTGCACTCTTCGCAACCGTGTTTGCATTGACCCGAACCAACGCAGCACATGCGCTGATCTACCTGATCATTTCATTACTGGCAGTGGCGGTAATCTTCTTTTTACTCGGTGCTCCATTCGCCGCAGCTCTTGAAGTGGTGATCTACGCAGGCGCTATTATGGTCTTGTTCGTCTTCGTCATTATGATGTTAAATCTAGGTCAAGAAGGTGAAGAGCGCGAACGCCAGAGGCTGAACCCTACTGTGTGGATTGTGCCAACTATTCTTAGTGCGGTATTACTGATCGAGATGCTGATCGTCATCAGCGATTTACAGGCGCCCGAAACTGGCGCCTTAATTTCAGCAAAGCAGGTCGGATTAACCTTATTTGGCCCCTATGTTCTGGCAGTCGAAATCGCATCTATGTTGCTACTCGCTGGCTTGGTCGGCGCCTACCACGTAGGCAGGCGATTTAGGTTGAGCGACTCGCAAGTATTGCCTGAGCAGCCGAAGAAACATCCTGCGAGTTCACAACTCCCAGATACCATGAGTCTTAGCAAAGCAAAGGTAGATGACTAATGGGCGGCCTAGCAATACCACTAAATCATGTACTCATACTCGCTGCTTTATTGTTTGCGACGGGTTTGGTTGGACTAATGATTCGCCGCAATGTGATATTCATTTTAATGGCACTAGAGGTCATGCTAAATGCCGCAGCCTTAGCGTTTGTTGCTGCTGGTACGGCTTGGCAACAAGCTGATGGGCAAGTTATTTTCATGTTGATACTTGCTGTGGCAGCGGCCGAAGTGTCGGTTGGTTTAGGTTTAGTGTTGCAGATTCAACGACGCTTTAAAACCTTGGATATGGATCAGGCTCACGAGCTGAACGGATAATGGTGAATCGCATATGCTAGATAAAATTTGGTTGATTCCCCTACTCCCTTTTATCAGCTCGGTGTTGCTGATATTAACCGCGGGCAAGCTGCCGCGTAGAATAATTGCCGTCATGGGCGCAGGTTCTATCGGCCTATCGGCTTTAATCGTTTTTGGCGTAGCGTGGCAGTTCATGCAAGGGCAACTGAGCTTTCAGTTAAGTCTATGGACATGGATGCAAGTTGGCGACTTTGCGCCCGGTTTTGCCTTCTATATAGATCAGCTTACGGTGGTAATGATGTGCATCATTACCGGCGTTGGTTTTTTAATTCATCTCTACTCTACTGAATTCATGCAAGACGATAGTGATTACAGTCGCTACTTCGCATATATGAATATGTTTGTCGCTGCCATGCTCATTCTGGTCATGGCTGACAACTTGTTATTATTGTATTTAGGCTGGGAAGGCGTAGGTGTTTGCAGTTATCTTTTGGTTGGATTTTGGTATAAAGACCCAGCCAATGGTGCTGCTTCACGCAAAGCTTTTGTGGTGACTCGAGTTGGCGATACTGCAATGGCTCTAGGCTTATTTTTATTGTTTACTGAATTGGGAACTCTACAGATTCAGCCAATGCTAGAGGCAGCCAATGCGACCTGGGCTATTGGCGACAAATTACCTGCAATTGCTGCCCTTTTACTGCTTGGCGGCGCAGTCGGTAAATCTGCGCAACTACCTTTGCACACATGGCTGCCAGATGCGATGGCGGGCCCAACACCGGTTAGTGCGTTGATTCACGCGGCGACCATGGTCACCGCCGGTGTTTATCTAGTTGCACGTACTCATGACCTGTTTCTGTTAGCACCAGATGTTCTTCTTTTGGTTGCAATCGTTGGATTGCTGACATCCCTAATGGCTGCATTCACCGCTCTTAACCAACATGATATTAAGCGCATTTTGGCTTACTCAACTATCAGCCAAATCGGCTATATGTTCCTGGCCTTAGGTGTTGGTGCATGGAGTGCAGGAATCTTTCATTTAATGACCCATGCATTTTTTAAAGCGCTGCTATTTTTGGCGGCTGGTGCAGTTATTCATTGCCTGCATCACGAGCATAATATTTTCAAAATGGGTGGCCTGCGCAAGAAGCTACCGGTGGTCTTTTGGAGCTTCTTAATCGGTTCAGCCGCGCTTGCAGCGCTGCCGATGACGTCCGGCTTTTTTAGTAAGGACCAAATTTTATTATCTGCGTATAACATGCATGGGGTAGGTCCGTGGTTATGGGCCGGCGGATTATTGGGTGCCCTACTAACAGCAATCTACAGCTTTCGTTTAGTGTTTGTGGTTTTTTGGGGCGAAGCCAAAACTGAGCCCGATCGCGCATTAGGTTGGCGCATGGCGGGACCACTTGCCATGCTCTGTATATTTGCATTCTTCGGCGGATGGATTGCCTTGCCTTTAGGCAATGTGTTTCCGACAGAGGCCAGCCACCACGTACCTCATATAATTGAGGCCGTCTCGATCGGCATTCCTTTGCTTGGTTTACTTATCGCTTGGTTAGTTTATGCCAAGCAAAGCCTTTCAGTATCAGGTTTTACAGATTCATCTGTTGGAACTGGCTTGCGGAAATTTTGGCATGGCGGCTGGGGTATG
>JBLHMH010000029.1:0-26349 GCA_047621785.1 Polaribacter sp.
ACGGCCTACTATTTGGCGCATTTGGAGCAATAGTGACGCTATTGCTGATGTCAATAGCCAGTAAGCTGATTGAAGAGCCGCTCTCCATTTTGGCAAACTTATATCAGAAAGAGTCTTTGCTCTATGCGCTCGAAACATCAGAAATGTTCACAATCATTTTAATTGGTAGTGTACTCGGTTGGCTAGCTGCACGATGGTCGGCGGCACAACACCTCTGGAAAATTAAGCCCCAATAGATATTGTAAGAAATACAGCCTGTACAAGGTCATACAAGGAGTCAGCCATCAACAAAACTCTTAGATTCACATTAATTTAACGGTTGCATGTTAAGAATTGTGTCAATCAATCTTGTTTTAATAACTTTTAGTTATTAAAACAAGATTCCGCAACATTAAATTAAATTTATTAGCACTCTGCCCTGCTGAGTGCTAAAATGCATTCATCAAAACAGGATAAAGCCCAGCTTGCCTGTTAATTACCGGATGTGTTCGCGGTAATAGCCCCTATTTATTGGAGGAGAATTTTATGACTAAAAAACCCTATGCGGTATCTCTTTACGGAGAAGCGAGTCTCGCAAACTTCCTACAGGTTGCGAACAGCGCACCCGTACTCACAATTGAAAAAGAAGCTAGCTTAGCGCGTCAATTTCGTGACGAAGACGATGTAGAAGCGGCTCGTGAGTTGGTAGTTTCTCAACTTCGCCACGTTGTACATGTTGCGAAAGGCTTCACTGGTTACGGTTTGCCAGTCGCTGATTTAATTCAGGAAGGAAATATCGGCTTGATGAAAGCTGTTAAAAATTTCGATCCTGATCGTGGCATTCGCTTGGTTTCCTATGCAGTGCATTGGATTAAAGCTGAAATCTATGAATATGTGTTGAAAAATTGGAAGATCGTTAAAGTAGCGACCACCAAAGCTCAACGCAAACTATTTTTCAACCTGCGTAAATCTCGTAAATCATTAAATACAATGACTGAGCAAGAGACGCTGGACCTCGCTGAGAATCTGGATGTGCCGATAAAGGCCGTACGCGAGATGGAACAACGCATGACGTCCAACGACGTTGCGTTCGATGGATCAGATAGTGATGATGAATTTAGCACCAGTCCTTCTGCCTATCTTCCAGACATGCGTTACAACCCAGAAGAACTAGCGATTGCCACACAGACCACCGACGATAATCAGTCGTCATTGTTAAGCGCAATTAGCGAATTAGACGATCGCAGTAAAGAGATCGTACAACGTCGCTGGTTGTCTGAAGACAAAGCCACATTGCACGAGCTAGCTAGCGAGTACAATGTATCGGCTGAGCGTATTCGACAAATTGAAAAACGTGCAATGGAGAAAATGAAGCATCAGCTAGTAGTTTAAAAACACAGGCATGACTGGCCGTTTGCCAACCATGCTAGTGAAAAATTGTGCATGCGCTTATCTCCAATAGTCAGTTTTAATTTTTTATTTATAGCTCTTTCCTCGGAAAGAGCTTTTTTATGTCTAGATTTTCATCAGAGTGGTTTAGACTCGGCTACAAAGAGTATTATGAAACTGTCAGATAGAGTGTTGAGGAAATTAAAATGAAAAAATATGATTTGGTTGTAATTGGTGGCGGGTCAGGTGGCGTGAGAGCAGCCAGAATTGCGGCTAGTCATGGGGCTAGCGTTGCCATTTGTGAAGAATATCGCTACGGTGGCACCTGTGTTATTCGCGGTTGTGTCCCTAAAAAATTGATGGTTTATGCCGCACACTTCGCTGAAGACTTTGAAGACAGTAAACACTTTGGTTGGACAACGGAGGTAAAAGGGTTTGACTGGTCAACTCTGATTCAGAATAAAGATACCGAAATAGATCGTCTGAATAAAATATACGAAAACTTGCTTAACAATGCAGGTGTCGAGATATTATATGGGACCGCTAGCTTAGTTGACGCCAATACCGTCATTGTTCGTGACAGTGAAGGCAAGGAGCAACATCGCCTAAACACTGAGAAAGTACTGATTGCCACTGGCGGAACTCCATATTTACCGGAGATTCCAGGAGTGGAACACGCCATATCTTCAAACGACGTGTTTCACCTAACAGACAAACCAAATTCAGCGTTGGTGGTGGGCGGCGGATATATTGCGGTTGAGTTTGCAGGCATATTTAATGGCCTAGACATCGACACCAGTTTGGCTTATCGCGGCGCACAAATAATGCGCGGGTTCGATGAGACCGTGCGAAATCATTTAGCAAATGAAATTCATAAGAAAGGGGTAGATCTAAAGCTAGAAACCAATGTCACCGAAATCACCAAGAATGTTGCTGGGCAACGAATAGTAAGTCTCACTGACGGTTCAAAAATCACAGTTGACTGCGTATTGTTTGCCACTGGGCGCATACCCAATGTTTCAGGTTTAGGATTAGCCGAGGTCGGCGTTGAACTTGGGAATAAAGGTCAGATAGCGGTTAACCAAGAATCACAGACGAGCGTTGCAAACATATACGCGGTCGGTGACGTCACGGACCGTATTGCGCTGACGCCGGTTGCCACAATGGAAGGTCATGCCTTTGCAGACACCGTGTTTGGCAATAAGCCTCGAACCGCCGATCACCAAAACGTACCGTCTGCTGTATTTTCGCAGCCGCCAGTTGCATCGGTCGGCCTCAGTGAACACGACGCCAGAGCGCAGTACACGAACGTCGACACTTACTCATCAGAATTTAAAATACTTAAGCACACGTTGACTGAAAACACCGAGCGTACTCTAATGAAGCTCATCGTTGACGCTGACAGCGATAAGGTGATCGGGGCGCATATGGTGGGCGCAGATTGCGCAGAAATCATGCAAGGTATTGCTATTGCAATTAAGGCCGGCGCAAAAAAATCAGACTTCGACGCAACGGTCGGTATTCATCCAAGCTCGGCTGAAGAATTTTGCACCATGCGAACCAAGGGTTAGAGAGTCGTGATAACGGCTAACTTAAATTGCTAGTCGTAGGAATCTATGGCCCTTTCCAATGCGATATAGAGATGATCAAACCCTCGAAGGGTATAAACTAGCTCAACATGCTAGCGATGATATGTTGCTGTTAACCGCAGTGCTCGGGGTTTTTGTCGGCTTTGCTTTGATCTATATGGGTAAGCGCGGCCGGCAACTCTGGATGCTTGTTTGGGGTATTGGTTTGATTCTAGCGAGTATTTATATGGGAGTGGTGACCTACTTCGAACTACCAGCGCTGCTAACTACTGGAGGCTAAAGGGGCGATTGAAATTACAAAATATACTAAGGGCAATACCGATTAGTAAGCCGACGAAGAGATCTCTTCAACACAACCCTATTGCTCAAGTCGACGGAGTCGTTGACCATTAGAAGGCCTGCCCTTGGAATGCCCGCTCGGTCATCACTCAAAACAAGGGCAAAGGCCGCTGGCTTCAACTATCCCTGGCCTAGGACAATCTAATGTCCACCTGTCAATGCCAAGAACAATGTCCAAACTCGAGACTGGAATCACGGTTTGGCTAAGACCAAGTTGTTACTTCAGATGTTAAGCGAGCCGACTACTTAGTCAATCTTTTGGTCATAGGTCTCAATAATAAAGTGATTTTATCGCTCACGCTCAAGCAGCAGCTCTGTTAAGCTAAATCTTTAATTCCATTGATCTTCTCTATACATTTTATGAGCACACACAATGCACAGGCCTTTGGCTACTGGATACGTAATGAATTCAAGGAAATCAATACTATTCTAGAGAACCTTTATTTCGAACAAGAGAAAAGGGAGAATGTTAGCGGTATTGGCGAAGAGTATAAACAGCAGCTACTAATACAGGGAAATGAATTCATAAGTGTTTTACTAGCAGAAGGCAATACCGATGAAGGGTATGACAATGGCTACAATCTACTCGGCAATGTTGGGTTTTTTATGGCCGCTTGCCGTCGCCACGGTATCACCGATCCTGAGCGGGAGACAGCGTCATCACTGAAAGACGCATCAGCTTTGGCGATGCATTTGGGCGCCACATTAGGAGTGGTCCCACGCTTTGCCTCAGCACATCAAGAGACGCACAATTATGCAGTTGACGGACTATTTAAAACCTTTACGAGCTTGCCAGATGAATCGTTTTTCCTAGAATATAATTCGCGCGGTGTTTTCGCTTTAATACGTGCTTCTGAAGCATTATTACACTGCCTTCCTCTGGGCATATCTCACCCTGTTACAAGCGATCTTCTTGAGAATGCAAAACGGGCACTGCAAGATATGGTGTCGATCAATGCACATTTATTCAACAAGCTCGACACTGATCGTTTCTTCTATTCTGTGAGGCCTTACTTCAAGCCGTATACGGTGGGGCCTACGAATTACCGCGGAGCTAACGCCGGTGATTTCGCTGGGATAAATGTAATCGATCTACTGCTTGGATTGTGCCAAGCTGAAGACCCTTATTATTCGCAAATTTTGGTTGAAAAGTTTTTGTTCATGCACCCCGCAGATCAGCTGATTTTACGTGATTGCATGCGCCGCAAAAGTTTGCTAAACCTGTTTCTCGAAGCACGTGAGCAACACCATGCTAAGCCCTGGTTCCAAAACAACGCCAAATTGTTTTTAGAGGTGTGTGAGATGCACGCAAAGATCGCGTCTCAACACCATGATATGTTGGTTAATAAATTCATTGAAAAACCTAGTGCTCAAGCGGGAATGGACGATAGTTCCGACCTAACAGCTAGCGGCCCACCATTGCCGGTTCTATTGAAAAGCCTTAAACATTTATGCGATCTGCGCAATGCTGCGAATGTAACCGGGATTAAATCACGCTTTCAAGACATGAATTTAATAAGGAACTGTGTCTAGTCAGGCGCAGTCAAATTAAAAATTGGGGAACTATGCCTACACCACAAAACAAACTATTCCCGCCCAGCAAGAATATTTACTTGCTGAGTCATTCCGTTGGGCGCATGCCGCTAAACGCGAAGCAAGCGATGCAAGATAGTTTCTTCTCACACTGGGAAAGCGACGGCCACGACATATGGGATCACTGGTTGGGTGCTATCGACGACTTTCGCAACTCACTCTCGAGTTTGTTTAATGCTAAGCCCAATACCTTTTGTCCACAGAGCAATATCTCCAGCGGCTTAGTTAAGGTGGTCCAATCACTTCCAAAATCAAGTAGCAAGAAAGTTATTTTAATGTCTGAAAGTGATTTTCCGTCGGCAGGGTTTGTGCTGCAACAAGCTCAGTCAATGGGATACGAGTTGAGAATATTGCCGGTCAATGCTGACGTTCAAGACATGGACACGTGGGATCAGGCATTAACGGATGAAGTGCACAGTGTATTTATCACTCACGTTCAATACGCAACCAGTAAGCGTTCACCTGTACAACAAATATGTGAGCTCGCCCGAAGCCGCGATATATTGTCGATCGTAGATATAGCGCAATCGGCTGGCGTAGTGCTAATCGACTTTCATAACTGGAATAGCGATGTAGTTGTGGGTTCTTGCATTAAGTGGCTATGCGGCGGTCCGGGCGCAGGCTATTTATGGATAAACGAAGATCTTTTGCCACAACTAAAGCCAGTAGATGTCGGTTGGTTCTCACACAGTAATCCATTTGAGTTTGACATTAATAACTTTGAGTATGCAAACGACAGCGCGCGGTTTTGGGGTGGAACCCCATCAATAAGTCCGTATGTAGTGGCGGCAAATAGTATCAATATGATTAACCTGATTGGGGTAAGTAAGATTCAACAACACAACCAAACGTTGATCAATATGCTAAGCGCCTCACTACCCCCAGAAGCGTTGGTTTCGCCTAATAGTGATCAGCCCAGGGGTGGCACCTTAGTGGTTAACCCTAAAAATCGTCGTGCCATTGAAAAAAGCTTAGGCGACAAAGGCGTTCAATATGATGCTCGAGCCTTAGGTCTACGCTTCTCTCCACATATCTACAATACGAAAGATGAAATAGAAATTCTGGTGCAGTGTTTCGAGCAATGAATTAGGTAAAGATATATTTAGAGAAATCGATACTCGCAAGCACAGCATGCTGATTCTTACTAAGCCTGAACTAGCTTAAAATTTTTGGCAGGTCGGGCAATAGAAAGTGTTTCGCTGGCCAACGAACTGAGACTTTATTTCAGCCCCACAATTATTACACGCTTCGCCAGCGCGCCCATATACCTGCAACTCCTGTTTGAAATAGCCCGGCTTTCCATCAGCTTGGGTGAAGTCATTAAGTGTTGTGCCGCCGGCCCTAATCGCATTCGCGAGCACGACTTTTATAATTTCCGCCAGTTTGTTGTAGCGGCGTCGGCTTAATCTCTTAGCCGCTACGGTCGGTCTAATGCCCGCAATAAACAGTGATTCGCAAGCGTAAATATTACCCACCCCCACCACGATATTACCGTCCATGATGAGGTTTTTAACGGCAATCGAGCGACCACGCGAGCGTTTAAATAAGACTTCCCCATCAAAATCACTGCTGAGTGGTTCGGGCCCTAACTTGGCGATCAGCCTGTGTTCGTTTATTGGCTCGTGCGCTAGCAAACAACAACCGAAACGGCGCGGGTCATTCAGCCGAATGATAGTATTTCCGTTCAAATTAATATCTAAGTGATCGTGTTTGCCTGCCTCTGTGCCAATTTGCAACACACGGATGCTACCGGACATACCCAAATGCAGGAGAATTGAGCCAAGATTGGTGTGTATTAAAATATACTTAGCTCGGCGCTCGGCGCCGATTACTCTCTGGCCAACTAATGCTGACAATTGCTTAGCAGGCACCGGCCATCGAAGGGATGTGTTGCGAACCACTATATCGCTAATGGTCGCATTTTTTAAATAGGGCTCAATACCACGTAAAGTAGTTTCAACCTCTGGAAGCTCAGGCATCTAAAAGGAAGTTCACTAAGGCTTAGTAACAACAGCCAATTTTGACTGCCTATCGCCGACTGATGGCTTCTTGTTAGTTGATGCTTTTTGATTAGCTGAGCCTTGCCTGTTGGCTGATTGTTTGTTACTAACTGAAGGCTGTCTATTGGTTGATGGTTGTCGATTCGCTGATGGCTCTTGCTTAGTCGAACGACCTAATTTAACCGATGGCACTTCATCTACTTTTACTAAAGCCTGAATCCCTACCCGGTACATCTGCAATGCCTTGGAATTATCACCGTCAGCCTCGAACACCTCACCCAGCAAAGCATAAGCGGCTGGTAGACGACCTAAATTTATCGCTGCTTGTAAATACTGTTTAGCCAACTCCGGTGCATTGCTGGCGACAGCAAGCCGTGCCGCTGCTAGATTTAATTCTGGGTGCTCAGGTCTAGCGTGCAGCCAACCTTCAACTTTGCGTAGTAGTTTTTCCGGTTTCTCAGTCTTTAGCTGGCCGTAGATACGCACCAGTGCATCGCTCCAGTCATTACTTAATGTGGTGCGCATAAGCTTCTCAGCGCCAGCAACATCGCCACTCAACACTAAACTCTTAACGTACAACTCGATATTTTGAATCCGTTTACGTTGATCACGCGGCAAGGCCTTCCACGCTGTATTTTTATCTTGCGCGGCATCTAATGAATTTCTATAAACGTCATCCTGTAGCTTCTCTAGTACCTCTGTGGGTAGCGCCTTTTGTTTTTTGGCGATGCTCAATAGTTCCTGAACCCCCTGCCAATTTGCGGTGCTCTGATGTATTTGCAACAACATAGCCGTGTACTGAGGATTCTTGTGCCCGATGCTGCTAACGTCCTCTAGGGTCGCTAGTGCTTGCTCAATCTGACCTGCTTTTTCATGCAATTTAGCTTTGCTCAAACCGATCGCCAAACGCTCCTGTGGCGCAGCCTGATACGCCGCATTGAGATAGATATCTCTCTGCTCCATACGACCTTGCTCTTGCGCCGCTCGTGCTGCCGCTAAAAAATTAACATAAGGAATATGGCTATAATCAGATTTCGCGGTCAATTGCTTTTCAGCCCGTCGCCAATCACCTTTAAGGAGTGACAAATAACCTGCACCAAATTGGCTATCGGCTTTATCACGATTACGTCGATTGCGCCAATTAGATAGCGACTTGGGCGATCGCCAAATCGACCGAAGCAACCAAAACAAGAAATACATAAACACAGCTGCAGCAAACACCATGATTAAAAATCCCAGCAATTTAACCTCGATCACATAATGACCGATGTACATTTTTACATAGTTGTCTGGATCAATTTTATCTAGCTGAAAGGCTCCATAACTGAGCACACTTGCCAGTATCATAAGAACTATCAGACGCATGGTTATTGCCCACCTTTGACTGATTGAAGTAATTGATATGAGCCAGAGATGTCGGGCATTGCACTATCAAAGGGCTGAGCCGCCAGTTCATTAAGCTCCTGACTCACAGATTGCACCCGAGGGTCGCTTAAATCAAAATATTCAACCAACCAAGATGCCGCGTCTTCAATAGTCATTTTGAATAACGCTGGCCGTCCTTGCATCATTGCCAATTCTGCCTTTCCTATAGTAAGAATTAGATTTTGGTCAAGAAAGTAGCGCTGCTCTGGCGTCAACAAAGGCTTGGGGGGCTGATCTATTCTTTGGATTTGAACCGAGTTCAACATGTCTTGCCATAATTTGCGTAGCTCTGTTTTCCATGTTGTTACTTGCTCGACCTGAACCTGTTTAACATCATTGACCAGTAGCTCTGGCTCATTTTCTAGGGGCAATGAAGGCACCACCTGCGCCAGCGCCTGCAATCGGCTGGATAGCGCTTCTAAATCAGGTAGCTGTACATTGCGCAGTGCGTTAACTTCTCTTAAGATCTGACTCCTAACAGTCGAATAACGAGGGTTGGTTAGCGACTTCAACTGGGCCTCGGCGAGGATTAGTGCATTGACCGCGGAATTCACATCCCCAGAAAACAAAACGCTATTGTTAGCCAGCCTAAGCAATTGTGCCGATTCGTCGACCACATATTGATTCAGCCCTTGCTGTTGGTCGCTATTGATTTGACTTACGGCCGCGCCAAGCACCGCTTGTTGATCAGCAAGGATTTTTAATTGATTCAGAAATTTACTTTCAAGCTGTAGGGAAGCTCTCGCTAACTGAGCCTGACTAATCACATCAGTCTGATCGGATTGTAAACGTGCCAGAGAGTCACCCAGCCTAGCTACTTGTCCACCAATTTCACTAACGCCGAGTGACAGCTTTGATTCTTGCTTAACTTGCACCACTTGATTTTGATACCAAGTGTAGCCAGACCCAGCAAGCGCAATTAATGAAACTAGAATAGCCAAAACACTTAATGCACCGCCTCGTCTCTTGTTGTGTTCTACGGAGGGTATGGCAATTACATCAACCGGTTTGTTTGAGCTATTTACCTCTGTTTTTGAAGTTTCGGTTGATCCTAGATTTTCATTAGAACTTGCTGCGGGAGTAGCTGAATCAGTCATATTGGTAGTTTGCTTAAAGCAATAAAATGTTAAGTAATGCAGATAATTTAATCTTGGTCAATCGATTCGGTCTATTGATGAATTTACACGAAAACATATTAGCCGCTAAATAATTAAGAAGGCTCAAACATTCTCTACGTTAATTATAGGGCTATTTGCGAAAATCAAAAGTCGCAGCAATCAAGTTCTCTAAGCAATCAGTGTATGACAAAATATATCACAGGCCAGATAGCCTACCAATTCTCAAGCTTAGGCCAAACCGGATATTCACAAAAACATTAACAAAATTGAAAATCTATAGCGCGACATAACCCCATTGCCTGCACTATTTAGCCGGCCATAAAAGCCTTCAACATGTGCTTATTTGATGGTGACTCGGCTATAGTAACACTACCATTCCAATTTAATTCATTCGTAATTGCTGCAATCCGCTGACTGCCTACCACTAACTCGGTTCGCGAAAACAGCGCACGCTCTGCTGATATGACCTCCATGAAATTTCGAGCACTCTGACCGCTGTGTAAAAACACCGCTTGAGGTGGTTGCTGCTCTTCGACCAGTAATTTTTGCATTTTTTGTGAGGCGTTTGAGGGCAAGGACTGCGTATATACGTTTACTTGATCAACCTGTCCACCACGTTTACGCATCTCACCTGCTGGCCAATCTAGCCCGTGCGTACCGCGCACAATCAACACCTTTCGCTGACTCAGGTCGGCTAGCCGCTTCACTGCCAGGAGCGCCTCAGCGCCAGTGCCGTGATCTGGATGCAGGGCAACAATATTATGCTTCATGAGCTGTTTTGCAGATTCAACGCCCATCGCTATAACTTGAGTTGCCTGGGCTAGTGTTTGCCCCGATTGCTCAATAATGCTCATCCCAAACTCAACAGCGTTACGCGAGACAAAAATAATATCCGTGTAGTCCTGTATGTTTTTAAAGACATTGGTAATGTCTTCATTCGACTCTGGGGCTGATTTAAGCGTTCCCACTAACTCAACCCGAAAACCTAATGTTTCCAATGCGCTAGGCATGTTTCCTAAAAATTTCTCTTCCCGAGTTAACACCACCAACGGTTTAGCGAGTTGCGTGCCAGAATCTCCAGCCAAGCTAGCAAACGACTGTTTAATAGCTGGTGGGTCATTTACTTCTGGAGCTGGGCGAACAATATTCTTTAGAATTTCTTCTGCGCCTTGCAGTATTAAATCCACTGCAACTTCGCGACCCAGCTTTTTTGCGCTGCTAACGCTTAAATCTGAACTAGTAACATTGCAGGTTAAGATAGTCGAACCATCGACCTCACCTACCATGCCACGCATGCGAATTTTCCCTTTTTTGACCTCAGCAAAACCCGCAACGGGCACCTGACATCCCCCACCCAAGGCGGCATTCATAGTACGCTCAGCGGCGAGATACAGTTCGCTTTCCTTATTGTGCAATGGCTTCAGCAGCGCCTTGGTTGCCTCGTCATCGCTACGACATTCAATGCCTACTATACCTTGACCAACCGCGGGCAAACAAAGTTCAGGCGTAATATACTGTTTCACGCGATCAACAAAGCCCAAACGAATCAGCCCAGCTGCAGCGAGAATAATCGCATCGTATTCGCCTTTGTCTAATTTGGCTAACCGGGTGTTTACATTACCGCGCAACTCGACGAACTCAAAAGTAGGAAACGCACTTTTAAGTTGCGATGTCCGACGCAAACTGGAAGTACCAACACGAGCACCCTTGGGTAGCGCATAGAGGTTTTGATAGTCATTCGAAACAAAGGCGTCACGGGCATCTTCTCGCTCACATACAACCGCTATCTCCAAACCCTGGGGCAGCTCTGCTGGTACGTCTTTCATCGAGTGCACAGCTATGTCAGTTTCATCGTTTAGAAGTGAAACTTCTAGCTCCTTCAAAAATAATCCCTTGCCGCCGACGGCAGACAAACTGCGGTCCAACAGCTGGTCGCCAAGAGTCGTCATACCGACTATTTCAACTTTTAAGCCAGCATGCGCTATTTGTAATTTTTGCTTAATAAAGTTCGCCTGCCACAATGCGAGCGGACTGTTGCGGGTGGCTATTCTGATAGAACTAGTTTTGGACACGGGCGGTAACTTTATTAGTAACGTAAGACCCATGACCTTATCACATGGTCTTAAGAATCCGTATTAGTTTTATCGCTTGGTGTCGTGTTATATCTGGCACAATTAGCGAGCCTCGCGTTATAATTAGCGGCCACTTTAGATAATTCATGCCACCCTTCAGCGATCAACATGACCGAAAACAAGCCCAACAAACGAAATCAAGAGAAAAAGCTCTGGGGTGGTCGTTTCACAGAGCCCACTCATGAACTAGTCGAAGCATTTACCGAATCAGTCAGCTTTGACTCTAGACTGTATCGCCAAGATATCCAAGGCTCTATCGCACATAGTAAGATGCTCGCCAAGATTGGCGTTTTGAATGATGCCGAGGCGTCGGACATTGAGACAGGGTTGCTAACAATTCAGGAACAAATAGAATCAGGTGAATTCGTCTGGTCGAAGAAGCTAGAAGACGTGCACATGAATATCGAAGCGCGACTCAGCGAGGCGATTGGTGAAGCAGGTAAAAAATTACATACCGGGCGCTCACGTAATGATCAAGTGGCCACTGACATACGTCTTTATTTGCGTGAGGCCAGTGACCAAACTATCGAGCTACTCACTGCCTTACAGGCCAGTTTAGTCGATTATGCGGAAAATGAAGTCGATACCATCATGCCTGGTTTTACGCACTTGCAGGTTGCTCAACCAATCAGCCTTGCTCATCACTTACTGGCCTGGTATGAAATGCTCGAGAGAGACATTGAGCGATTTCAAGATGCACGCAAGCGAATCAACGTAATGCCTCTTGGATCTGCGGCCCTAGCGGGCACCAGCTTTCCGATAGATCGGAAATATACATGCGAGCTGCTCGGTTTTGATCGACCATCTCGAAATTCTCTTGATGCGGTATCGGATCGAGATTTTTTGATCGAATTTAGCAGTGCAGCAAGTATTGTGATGGTGCACCTTTCAAGAATGTGTGAAGAAATCATCCTGTGGGCCTCTGAGAGCTACAAATTTATTGATATTGGCGACGCATTTTGCACTGGCTCTAGCATCATGCCACAAAAGAAAAATCCAGATATTGCGGAGTTGGTTAGAGGCAAGAGTGGCCGTGTGATCGGCAACCTGCAAACTCTGTTGGTGTTGATGAAATCTCAACCGCTCGCTTACAACCGTGATAATCAAGAAGACAAACAACCAATTTTTGATACTGTAGACACACTCAGTGCTTCTTTACGTGTATTCGCAGCCATGATTCCTAGCATTAAAGTGAATCGAGAAACCATGTATAAGGCCGCACTCAAGGGTTATGCCACTGCCACCGATCTTGCCGAATATTTGGTACGTCAAAATGTTGCGTTTCGCGATGCTCATGAGATCGTTGGCTCAGCGGTGCGCTATGCAATTGAACAAGACAAACCTCTATCTGAACTAAGCCTAAGCGAGTTACAATCTTTTGGTGCGATGATAGATGAGGATGTTTACCAGGTGCTGACACTAGAGGGATCTCTTAATTCTCGAAGTCATTTCGGAGGAACTGCGCCGATACAGGTTCGATCTGCTCTATACGCCGCCCAAGGCAGGCTAAAAAGTTAACAACAACTTTGTTCATGTCGAGTATATTTACAAAACCCATTAACAAAAACCCAACCCCCTAAAGCATATGAAAAACTATCGAAACCTCACCCTCCAACTTTGTTTCTTGTTAATCGGTTTTAGCGCGCTAAGTGCTTGCGGTCAAAAAGGCCCGATTGAGATTGAACGCCCACCTTCAGTACAAGAAGAAGAACTTGAAGAAACTATTTAGTTAGTTCCTATATTGATTCGGACTTCTAACTCTTAACTACAGACCTTCATCCTATGTCATTTTTCGCCTACCAAGGTGGCGTGCTACACGCGGAAAACGTATCGCTGAACGATATCGCCGCGCAGCTAGGCACGCCCTGTTACGTTTACTCTAGAGCCGCGCTCGAACACCAGTGGCAAAATCTTAAATCAGCTTTTGGTGATCATCCGCACCTGATTTGCTATGCGGTCAAAGCGAACAGCAATTTAGCGGTAGTCAATGTGCTTGCCCGCCTAGGCTCCGGCTTTGACATCGTCTCTGGGGGAGAACTGCAAAGAGTATTGCTGGCAGGCGGAGATCCCGCAAAGGTGGTACTGTCTGGTGTCGCAAAATCAATAGACGAACTGCGATTCGTTATTCAAAATAATATTCGTTGTATTAATGTTGAATCCATTGCCGAGCTAAAACGAATCCAAGATGTAGCGCAATCTCTCGACAAAGTCGTCAAAATTGCCCTACGTGTGAATCCGGACGTCGACGCTCAAACACACCCTTATATTGCAACTGGCCTACAGAACTCAAAGTTTGGAATCCCTATGCAAGACGCACTGCAAACTTATAAGTTTGCAGCGAGTATGCCAAATATAGAGGTCTTTAGTATCGCCTGTCATATTGGATCTCAAATCACTAATCTGAGTCCGTTCAAGGATGCCGTTAATCGTGTTCTGGATATGGTTGTGGAACTTGAGGAAGCAGGCATCAGCATTAAACAATTAGACTTGGGCGGCGGTCTTGGCATTGATTACCAAGGCGAAACACCCCCAAGCGCCCAAGCCTATGTCGACAATCTGCTTGACACTATTGGTCAAAGAAACATCTCCCTACCCATCGCGATCGAGCCTGGGCGCTACATTGTAGGTAATGCGGGTGTGTTATTGAGTCGAGTCGAATATCTAAAACACACTAATGCAAAGAATTTTGTGGTTGTCGATGCTGGCATGAACGACTTACTCCGACCATCTCTGTACCAGGCATTTCACGAAATTGTTAATGTCAAAGAAAACTCTGATCAGCCAATCGCTGTGTACGACGTGGTTGGCCCGGTTTGTGAATCTGCAGACGTACTAGGCTACGATCGAAAACTGAAGATAGAAGCAGACGATCTAATTGCGGTTAAATCAGCCGGCGCCTATTGCTTTGTTATGGCAAGTAACTACAACGCTAGACCTCGGCCACCTGAAGTTATGGTGGATGGCGACGAAATACACATCGTGCGACAACGTGAGAGCATTGAAGATCTAACTAGAACCGAAAAAATAATAGGACCCCCTGATTAAGTCCAAACGATCACTGGCTTTGCAGCGAATTCACGGTCAAGGCATTTGCGCCTGCAACGCCCTACCACACGAGAGAGCACCGTGTTCCGTGCAGCGACATTGTAGCCGGACATTGGGGTCACCACCAAATAGTTATTAGGCGCTAACGGCGCCAATAACTGAACGCTTGAAGCCTTACAGAGGCCATTCTACTTCATCAGAGGCTCTTTAAAAAATGACTAACCCTTTACTCAATTTCAAGCAAACGCCGCATTTTGAGAGCATCAAAGCCGAGCATGTGATTCCCGCTCTAGAAGCCATACTAGCGGAGTCACGCGCAAACATCGCGGAACTGCAAAAGATCCCTTCTCCTGATTGGAAGAATTTCACCTATAAAATGGAGTGCTTAGATGAACGGCTGAGTAGAGTATGGTCACCTGTTTCTCATTTAAACGCAATTCGCGATAGCGAGGAGCTGCGCACTGCCTACCAGGCTGGAATAGATCTTTTAACGGCCTACCACTCCGAAGTGGGCCAGAACAAAGAGTTGTTTGGGCAATACACAAAAATCCGCGCGAGTGAACAGTGGTCAAAGCTGACCAAGGCACAGAAAAAACTAATAGAAAACAATCTGCTCGATTTTAAATTGGGTGGCGCAGAATTGAGTCATCACGAGCAAAGCAGGCTTACCGAAATCGATCAGCAGTTATCGCAGTTAAGTAATGAGTTCGAACGTAACTTATTAGACGCGACTCAAGCCTGGACTCTGCTTATCCGCGACCGTGATCGATTGCAAGGCATGCCGCAAAGCGCCCTAGATATGGCTCAACAATCAGCGGCTTTAGAGGATCAACAAGGTTGGCTATTCACCCTGCAAATTCCCTCTTATTTAGCAGTAATGCAACATGCGCAGGACCGACAACTTCGTCAGGACATGCATCAAGCGTACGCTCAACGTGCCAGCGAACTTTCAGACGATGGTCGTTTTGATAATACTCCATTGATTGATTCCATTTTAGAGCTTAAACACGCCAGAGCAAGGCTGCTTGGCTTTAGCCATTTTGCGCAATACTCATTGATAAAAAAGATGGCAAGCTCTAGTGAAGCAGTCATCGACTTTCTAACAGAATTAGCGCAACACGCCAGACCCACTGCAGTTGAAGAGCTTGCAGACCTCGAACAATTTGCAGCAGATCACTATCAGCAAAAAGATCTAAAACCTTGGGACATTAGCTATTATTCCGAACGCTTACGCGAACATCAATACGCATTTAGTGACGAAGAAATTAAACCCTATTTCCCGGCTAAACAGGTTTTTAAGGGCATGTTCAAGATTGCCAAACATTTATTTGGGATTGAGTTCCAAGTAAATGATAGTTTACAAGTATGGCATCCAGACGTGGTTTGTTTTGATCTTGTGGCGCATGACAACGGCCAAGCTATTGGCAGTTTATACGCAGATCTCTATGTTCGTAAAAATAAACGTGGAGGCGCTTGGATGGACAGCTGTATTCATCGCCAACGCCAAGAGCACGCTCTACAGAAACCAGTCGCCTTCCTGAACTGTAATTTCACGCCGCCTATAGGCGATGATCCCGCACTACTCAGCCATAATGAAGTAGAAACGCTATTCCATGAATTTGGTCATACCTTGCATCATTTACTGACCGAAGTCGATGTAATGGGAGTGGCAGGTATTAATGGCGTTGCTTGGGATGCGGTAGAACTGCCCAGCCAGTTTTTTGAAAATTGGTGCTGGCACCCCGATAGCTTACAACTGATCGCAAGCCACTATAAAACCGGTGAACCGCTGCCGCTGCAATTGTTGGAAAAAATGCGCGCGGCTAAGAACTTTCAATCTGGAATGCAAACATTGCGCCAAGTTGAGTTTGGCATGTTTGATATGCGACTACATTCAGCAGAAGAAACACCTAATGTACAAGCCCTGTTAGATACAGTCCGGGAAGAAATAGCAATCATTCAAGCACCTGCTTATAATCGCTTTCAAAATAGCTTTGGACACATTTTTGCTGGAGGTTATGCTGCCGGCTATTATAGCTACAAATGGTCTGAAGTCCTTTCCGCAGACGCTTTTGAACGATTTGAAGAGGAGGGTATTTTCAATCATAAAACCGGCCAGGATTTTTTACACTCAATACTCCAACGAGGCGGAGTAGATGATCCCAACGACCTGTTTATAGAGTTTCGTGGGCGTCCTCCACAATTGCGGCCGCTACTGAGACAGTCGGGTTTATAAAAATATTCCCAAGGCATCTCTAATTAAGCTTATACAGCTGGAAATAACTTACTATCTGCGCTATTTATATCTTATGAAAACAATCCCTCAGTTAATCACCAAATTTTCCGTCATGGCAATGTTCATTTGCGCTGGCTACTCATCGCTCGATCATCCCGCATGGGCGGCCAAAATGTATAAATGGGTAGACGCTAACGGCAATATTTCTTATCAGGATAAACCACCGCCAAAAAATGGAAGGTTAATAGAGACTTCTGAGTTGAAACAAAGCAGTCCCAGCTCTAGCCCAAGCACTCAAAATCAAAACATTATTCCATTGACTGTCTACACAATTGCTAACTGCAAGGACTGTGCGCGATTGATCGCTTTTTTGAAGCAAGCAAAAATCCCTGTTGTTGAACTGTCACTGCAGGACCGCGAGGTTCAATCGCGCATTCTGCGCTTGTCCGGAAAAATTGCGGCGCCCAGCCTCTTTATCGGTAACACATTGGTCACCGATCTGTCCGTGCCTGGGTTGATCACTGCATTGAAGGGAGCAGGCTATACACTACCTGCAAGCGTCGATTCTAAACCTGTAGAAGCCTTAAGCACGAGCCCCGCACCCAGCGACCCTAAAGGTAGTGATTCAAAGGTCGAGGGTAAACCAGGATTTGGAGAATCGGTAGTTGAACTCACGAGCTGATTAAAATCCACCTGGCACGGCAAACACAAGCCGACTAATTTCGATATTTCCACTTTCTATGAAAAACCAAAAATAATGAAAATTGCAAGTTGGAACGTTAACTCCATACGAGTTCGTCTAGAGCACACCATTGAATGGATGCAGAAAAATCAACCGGACCTTTTTTGTCTGCAAGAACTTAAAGTTCCTGACGATGACTTTCCTGTCGCCGCGTTCAGCGCGATTGGATATCATAGTTATTTCACGGGGCAAAAAAGCTACAATGGAGTCGCTATTTTAAGCAAGCAACCGCTCGAAAATGTCGAAACCAATTTGCCCGACTTTGAAGACCCTCAGAGGCGTTTTATTAAAGCCGACTATCAAGGGATAACTCTGGTCAATGTATATGTACCAAATGGACAAGCGCTTGATTCCGATAAGTTTGTTTACAAGCGCGCTTGGTTCGCAAAATTGCAGTTAGCCATGCGAAACTACCTCGCGCAAAATAGTAAAGTTGTTCTAGTCGGCGACTTCAATATCACACCCAGCGATTTAGATGTACATGACCCCGCCAAATGGCGTGGCAAAATTCACTGTAGCCCGATTGAACGATTAATGTTGCAGAATTTAATGTCGGAAGGATTATTTGACACGTATCGAAGTTTTCACCAACAACCAGATCAGTTCTCCTGGTGGGATTATCGCACTGACGGTTATAGCCGTAATGAAGGATTGCGAATTGATTTGATTCTCAGTTCTTCTGACATACTCGATGTTGCCAAAGATTGTGTGATCGATGAAAGCCCTAGAAAACTAGAACGCCCATCGGATCACACTCCAGTCGTCGTGCAATATAATTGTTAAGGAGCCTTAAACGGGTTTTCTAGACGTCAAAGCGGTTGATTTCTACTCAGCTTCGGTAGGTTTCTGGCCCGTTTGATCTTTCTTTACTTTATTAGTCTGGCCCAGTTTAGCTCGACTAGATTCGGCTTGTTTAGATTCAGGCTGTCTAAAATTTGATTTTTTTAATTCCTCAGCAGCCCGTTGTATATGAACAGATTTTTTGTTGACGTCTAATTTTGCTGCTTGATTAGCATCAGTTTGCTTAGCTCGCGGCTCGATTGTTGGCGCCATTGCTAAGGGATCACGTTGATCACTTAAACCCGCGATTACGTTCCCGGATCTACACAGAGTAGTCGCGCCTACAGATAGATGCCGGTAAAGATCTTGATACTGGGCAGCCATATCCTTGAATTTTTTAGTTGTTTCTTCAAAGTGAGCTTCAACCTCGCCTTGGTAGTCTTCCATTTCCTGTTTAATTTTCCCGGCTGAGGCACTGCCGGTACGCATTTTATTAAACAGTAAGGTCACGGATATACCAGCGATGGTCCCAGCACTAAAGAATAGGATGGCGGGAATTACTTGAATTTCAAACATAATAAAAGGGACTTTCCTTAATAAAATTTAAATAAATGAGTGAATTAGAAACAAACCTAGCCAAAAACGCGTCCTATCATTAACTATTTTTCACTCAGGATTTTTTCGACTTAGAATATACATGAACTATACTAGCCTGCCTGTATCGCTTTTAGTGTGAACGACTTTTAAGGACATCGAATGATAAATACAAACAAATACACCTCTCATAGCAAAGATGTATTGAACTATAGCAAAGATGTAATGAACAGTTTTAAAAACGCCGATGAGCCGTCAGACGTCCGCTCTGGCTTACGCCCTATAACAGACTCCATACGCGGTCTTAAATTTGCTTTCAAAACAATATTGCTTAGCTGCTTTTTACTTGGCAGCGTTGGCGTATCCCAAGCGGATTTAGTTGATGTCTCGCCAACACTCCTGACAATGAATGATGAGTTGCGCAAAGACATCCAACAAACCCTGCACCACTTGAGGTTTGATCATTATACACCTAATGAATTAAACGATGATTATTCAGCTAGGACTCTTGATGGCTATATAAAATTATTAGATCCGAATAGGATCTATTTTACCAAAAAGGATATTGATAAATTTCAGGCTTATCGCTACCGCTTAGACGACTTGTTAAAACAGAATGATGCGGAAATTGCCTTTGACATCTTCAAAGTTTTTCGCGATCGTATGAGTCAACGCACTGAGTTAATTCTTAAACTAGTCAATCAGGATTTTGATTTTACGATTGACGATACAATAAGCATCGATCGTGATAACTACAAATGGTCGGACAGCGATACTGATCTAGCGCTTGTATGGGAAAAGCGAATTAAGAACGACACTCTGCAACAAGTGATGGCCGAAACTCCTCTTAAAGAAATACGTGAAAACCTGACAAGGCGCTATAAACGACAGCGCGATGCAACGTTCCAGTTAAAAACAGATGAAGTATTTGAGTGGTTCATGAACGCCTATGCTAAAGAGTTGGGCCCGCACACTCAATATATGTCCCATATCACTACCGAAAACTTTAAGATCAGCATGTCCCTATCACTGCAGGGAATTGGCGCCGCGCTCAACACGGACCAAGATTACACCGTTATTAATCGCGTTATGAAGGGCGGACCAGCGGAAAAAAGCGGTGCTATCAAGGCGGAAGATAAGATTGTTGGTGTTGCTCAAGATGGTGAAGATATGATCAATGTCATCGGCTGGCGGCTAATGGATGTAGTACAAATGATTCGCGGCGACAAAGGCACCAAAGTTCGATTACAAATACTCAAAAACGGCTCGGCTCCCGGCTCACCTCCAGAAACTCTTGAATTAGTTCGAGACGTGGTTCAATTAGACGATCAAGCAGCAAAATTAACAAAAGTTTTAGTCCCCGATGGCAGTATTAAAAAGAAGTACTCTGTAATTAGTATTCCTTCGTTCTATTCGAACTCTGGGCAGGCTCGTAAGGGTGACAAATATACAGCCACAACCTATGACGTCAGAAAATTACTAGATGCAGTCAACGCGTCTGATAGTGAAGGACTAGTCATTGATTTGCGTGGCAACGGCGGAGGTTACCTAAATGAAGCAATCAGCCTCACAGGACTGTTTATTCCTCAAGGACCCGTTGTGCAAGTTGTTAAACATAATAGAAGACGCGCAGTTCTGAAAGACCGAATCCCGACTGTTGCCTATGATGGTCCGCTAGTCGTATTAATTGATCGTTATAGCGCCTCAGCATCTGAAATTTTTGCCGCGGCCCTGCAAGATTATGGACGTGCCATTGTGGTTGGCGAGCGGTCATTCGGTAAGGGTACAGTACAACGCGTTATGCCACTTCGTTATGGTGACAAAATAGAGCATGAGAGTCAGGTGAAATTCACCACTGCGCAGTTTTTCAGAATCAATGGCGGTAGCACTCAGCACAAAGGAGTAACGCCGAATATCGTGTTGAATTCAGGCACCGAAGATGAAAGTTTTGGGGAACGAGCTTACGATAACGCACTGCCGTGGTCTCGAACGCAAGCTGCGATTTATGAACATAGCATTATCTCCGATGATTTGGTGCGTGATTTACAACAGCGTCATCTTGCTCGTTCAGAATCTTCACCGGCGTTCTCATTAATGCGCGAAACATCTAAACGAATTGCGGAGAATAAGGAGATCAAAGAGCTTTCATTGAACCTGCAAAAGCGTCAGACGCATCGAGATAAGCTAGAAGCAGACTCTTTGTCTGAACTAAATAGTTATCGGGCTACACTTGGTCTTAAGACAGTCACCAATAAAAACAGAGCAGACAACCCCTTACCTGACGAAGACGAGCACTGGAATATTGTATTTCACAGCGAAGCCGCAAGAATTCTTTTGGATGAATCAAAGTGGAACGGTGCGGTTTTAACTCGCAATGAATCAACCGCAGCTGAAGTTAATCTCGATTTGGGAAAGAGAATAAATTAGGCCTAGCTTGGTGCAGCATGCGGATGTCTGCGCGATTGCTTATTTAAAAATATTAGCAGCGCCTGACCCCAAGCCTTTAAATTGGGAAGGACTTGGCTAATAAATCACATACCAACCACGGCTATTCTTTTGAATAGCCGTGGTTTCGAATGAACACAAGCACTAGCAGCCCTAGACTCAGCCATACTATCCAATGGCCAAAACGTTTAAACGCAGTGTCACCTATTTGTGGTTGTAGTGCGTAGGCTAAAGTCGTCTCTTCAAATTGAGCGGTCTTTACCAGCACCCTGCCCCAATGATCAATCATCGACGATGGCCCAGAATTTGCACTACGAGCCATGGGTCTGGAAAGCTCTCGGGCCCGCATTTGGCCCATTTGCAAGCGTTGATGCGGCGCAAAAGAATCGCCGAACCATGCATCCTCACTAATGTTGATAAGGAGCGTTGCATCACCTGAATAACGCCTGATTTCGCTGGCGAAAGCATCTTCATAACAAATGGACAAACCAATCTTTACGCCACTTTCGCAGCTCAAAGATTGTTCGCCCTGCCATGCATCCAAGTCATCCATCGGAAGTTGTAAATATTCTAATAACCAAGAGAACAAAAATCTTATCGGCAAATACTCACCAAAAGGAACCAGATGGCGTTTTCGGTAAAGTTGTTGTTGAGAGTCGCAATTCAATACCGCGGCATTATAACTATGATCAGGGTTCGGGTAATCAACGATTCCAGTTAACAAGGCAGTGTTACTCGGAATCAAGTCTTGCCAAAATTTAGGGTCGGTTTGCTGGTAAAATAATGGCAATGCCGTTTCAGGCCATACCAATAGGTCAATCGGTGTTTGCTTACTAGATGCTTGCTCAACGATGAATTCACTCATCGATCGTAACTTAGCAATCACCTCTTCTCGGTATTGCGGTTGCCATTTTTGATTAATCGGCACATTGGCTTGTACTATGCCTACATTCACCGGCTGCCCAACAGCCTTAGTCCAACTAACTTGGTCAGCGAGTGCAGAGCCGAGAATGACACACACGAGGAGCCCGCCTGACCACAACTTGCCCGGATAGCGAAATAGCAATACTAGGCAGCTGGCCGAAATTGCGACCATAAAGCTTACAAGGTAAACACCGCCAATTGGCGCAAACCCGAAAAACCAGCTTGGAGTCTGGCTTACGCCCAATTCCATCCAAGCGAAGCCGGTAAAGATCCAACTTTTGATCCATTCAAAAACAACCCACATCGGTGCCAACGTAAGAATCCGCATTGCCCCACCCTGCGGAGACAGTCGAGCAGCAGAGTAGGTAGTAAAACCAATGAAAATCGCAAGAATACCGGCAAATAATAAAACCGCAATGGATCCCATCCACATTGGCATACCACCATAAACATTTAGTGATATATAGACCCAAGAAACACCAAAACCGAACAAACCGTAACCAAAAGCTAAACCCATTAAAAAGGCTTGGCGTGGGAGTAAATCACGGCAAATATAGAATAAAACTGCAACGCATAGAAACGCCAGTCCGGCGAATCCAATCGGTGCGAAAGCTGCGACGAGTATCGCACCCGCAACAAAGCTAGCTATTGCGCGCAAGCCAAGTTGGCGTGCTTGCATAATTATTGCCATCGATTTTTCCTACTGCTAATTCGCGACCACTAGATAGTCGACGGGTGGACAGGAATCTATATTGCGCGGCACAAGCGAGACGAAAAAATAAAGTTTCAGCCAGTCCAAATAAAAAGCGTATTTAACCTAGCTACGCGGAGCCTTTAGCTTTAAGTACATTTCCTTCTCTCTTGCAAACCGAAGGATTATTTCCTCTCGATTGGCTAACAACTCTTTGCGTTCTGCCACAGAATCAGCCATCCTGATTTTTGCTTGAGCTATTTTATTATTCATTTCTTTTTTAGCCGGCGCTGTTTTTAACTGACTTAATTTAACTTCATTGCGACCTATACGAGACTTCATTCCTTTAATGTACGCGCTGTGTACGTCTATCTTACTTGCAGCCGAATTAAGTTGAGCATCCCTTAGCCGATCAATATCGTCTTCTGTCTCATAAATACTAAGAATTCGGAATCGATCGTCAGCAATGTCTTTTTCTTGCGCTTCCTTCTTCAAGAGAAATTCAGCCTGCTCCAGCTCTTCAAGTTTTTGCATTCTTGTTTTAGGGGGGCTTTGCTCAGCATCAATAAACCCCCGTTTTGTTAGGGTAGTGATTTTAGAGTTTTCACACGATTTCACGGCACTGTCTCCGTAGTGCCAATTGCCGTCTAAATCCTGACACTTTTTGATGCCCGCCGCGCTAAAATTGCTGACGCCAATCAACATCAATAGTAAAAACATTCTCATCTTAAATCTCCTAATTAGTGTTTTGCTTGCGCAACATCAAAAACAATCCAAGCAACAACATCGGTAGGCTTAGCATCTGGCCCATGGTAACCCACTCATAGAACAAATAATTTAAATGCCCATCGGGCACTCTTACTAATTCCACCAAAGATCTAGCCAATGCATAGGTAACTAAAAATAAGCCAGACAAAACTCCAGCCGATCGCGGTTTGCGCGCTATTATCCATACAATTACAAGTACTACCAAGCCTTCTAAAATCGCTTCGTATAACATCGAAGGATGTCGAGGCTGGGCATCTGCTGTGGTAAATACCATTCCCCAGGGAAGATCGGTAGGTTTACCCCAAAGTTCTTGATTAACAAAGTTACCCATTCGACCAAAAAACAATCCGATGGGTGCAATGGGTGCAATGAAATCACCAATCTGAAACAACGTGCGGTTAGTCTTATGCGCATAGATGCTAATCGCGATTATAACGCCAAGCAAACCACCATGAAATGACATTCCACCTTGGTTAAGGTAAATAATGTCAATCGGATTGGCTAGGTACTCTGCGGGCTTATAGAACAACACATACCCTAAGCGCCCACCGAAAACTGCCCCAAGAGCACCGTAAAAAATCAAATCACTGATCTGCTCACTATTCCAGGTGCCGGATATGGCCTGTGGAAAGTGCTTAACTCGGTAATTGCCTAGCAAATAGACTCCCAAAAACCCGAACACATACATCAGCCCATACCAGTGAATACTGACAAAGCCTAATTGCAAAGCAACGGGGTCGAAATTCGGATGAACTAACATATAACTATCATTTAGCTGTGCTCAGGTCGCGTTTTATCTAGGATTAGCTTAACTGGAGCTGAATTATTGCTATTTGTAATTTAACCATTAAGCTTCGTTGTAAAGTGAAGGTTGGCTTAACAAATACCAAACTTAAGCGGGGTATGCTTCACCAAAAGAAGCGTTATAGCGCTCGGCGAAGCTCTGTTTAGAAAATTCATGGCCTTGAGTTCCAGAAGATTCGATCTTAATTGCGCCACACAATGAAGCAATCCGTCCACAGTTCGGCCAATCTAAGCCAAGAGATACACCGTACATAATGCCAGCACGATATGCATCCCCACAACCCGTTGGATCAACGGCCTTTTCGATTGGCGCGCTTGGTATTTCTATTTGTTCACCGCCAACATAAATTACAGAACCTTGTCCACCCTTGGTAACGATAAACGCTTCAACACGATCTACTAATTCTTCCAGAGGTAGTCCTGTCGTTTCTACCAACATTTGGCTTTCGTAGTCATTCATAATGGCGTAAGTTGCTTGATCACAAAAGCGTAATAGCTCTTCCCCATTGAATACTGGCAGCTGTTGGCCTGGATCAAAAAAGAATGGAATCTTGGCTTCGGCAAACTGAGTTGCATGCGCAAGCATGGCGTCACGACCGTCCGGCCCTACAATTCCTAGTCCAACATCTGGCGCATCACTAACCTTGTTCTGATGTGCAAAATTCATCGCCCCCGGATGAAAGGCGTTGATTTGATTATTATCCATATCCGTTGTTATAAAGGCCTGAGCAGTGAACTGACCTTCAATCGTGGCAATATAATCCTGGTTAAAACCAAGTTTATCTAACCATCTAGAATAAGAACCAAAATCTTCACCTACAGCAGCCATGATGAGTGGTTGGCCTCCCAGCATTTTATAGGTATAGGCCATATTACCAGCACAACCTCCCTGAAAGCGCTGCATCGTCGGCGTCAAAAAGCTAACATTAAAAATGTGAGCCTGGTCTGGTAAAATATGGTTTTTGAACTGACCCTCAAACACCATAATGGTGTCGAATGCCATCGAACCTGTGATTAATGTATTCAATGTTTACTCCAAATTAGACACAGTGGTCTTTTTGTTTTTTATTTTGAGAAGCGCACCGCAGGCTCAACAACTAATTTACATTGTTACTAAATCCCTCCGCTACCAATAGATTGGTCTACGAGGTGATGCGTTTGAAAGTACTATCGAGGCTTGCCGGGTAGGCTTAGCCGCTTCGTTTCTGGCTAATCTTCATTCTGGGCCAAATACGCTTCTGCACTAAGCAGGTTTTCTAACTCTGCCAGATTGCTTGCTTTAATCCTAAACATCCAACCCCCGTCAAACGGCGATTCGTTTAATAATTCTGGTTCACCGTCTAGAGCGTCATTTACTGCAACAATTTCGCCGCTTACGGGAGGGTAAATGTCGGAAGCTGCCTTAACCGACTCAATCGCACAGCATTCCTCACCGGCCGACACCTGTTGGCCAACTTCGGGCAACTCAACATACACAACATCGCCGAGGGCTTCTTGTGCAAAATCACTGATGCCGACTTCGACGACATCATCTTCTAATAATCGGGCCCACTCGTGAGAGACGGCATACTTTACATTGCTAGGGGTTTCACTCATCGCAGGCTCCAAATAAACTTTGTTTTACTTTTGTGATTATAGTGCAATCGGGGGTTGATCCAATAGCGAATGATTACTTATCTTTCTTCAGATTACAGCTGGCACAAATTCCATATAAGTATAAGGAGTGATCTTGTAGTTCAAACTTATACTCCTCAGC
>JBLHMH010000030.1:0-26064 GCA_047621785.1 Polaribacter sp.
ACCTCAGCGCCAGCATAATATTTAGGCTTGTAGTAGCCTCTTTTGTCTGTATTGATGGCATGGTCAATTAACTAATAGCTGTGGCGCGCTTTAGGTCAGCTTCACAGTCCTTGATTAACTCAGTATTGCCGCGCTTGATCGCGCCATTGAGTAAAATATTTAGTTTCTTTATTAGCATACTGGTGGCGGCATTGCGCATTGAGAGAGACAAATCAGATTCAAGTATCTGTTGCAATGCTAGCACGCGAAACCGATCCATTCCCCAGTGCTGGTGAGATAGTTGATCTTCATGCCCACCATATTTGTTAATACATGCTTGTTCAATATAAGCTACCGCATAGCGCGCTGTTATTCGTAACCATAAATCATAGTCTTCACAGGCGGGGAAGGCTTCATCGAACACTCCAACAGTTTGTAAAACACTATTGTGAATAATAATCGATGAAGGCGACATTGCACACATTGGCAAGCAATACTCAAATATCCAACCACCGCGTTTCTGGTGCTTGTCCATTTGATTGATTCGCTTACCATTGCGTATCCAAATTTCTTGAGTATGGCAAACTAACAATTGTGACTCTGCGAGCATTTCAAATTGACGGAGCAACTTCTTGGGCAACCATTCGTCATCTGAGTCTAACAGGGCAATCCATTCACCGTTTGCCTCTCGTAACCCCCTATTGCGTGCTGCACTAACCCCACTATTAGGCTGTTTAATATAGATGATGCCGGGGAATTTCTCAGCCATCATCACAGAGGTATTGTCAGTTGAACCATCGTCAACAACGATTACTTGCAATGGCTCTAAACCGTTAGGCAACTGCTGAGCAAGCACTGACCCAATAGCGCGTTGCAAAAGATCCACGCGGTTGTAGGTAGGGATAATGACAGATAGCTTCATACGGTTTTAATAGATAAATCTTAAATGGCTTAATCAGAGATTGTGTAAGTATTTGTATTATTTTAAACCTCTAAGCAACTGATTTGGCTTATATAATTAAAATATTAGGTGTTGTAAACACCACTACTGTTGCAAAAAGCACACAAGCTTTGATTATTCGCCCTATTTAGTTAACTGTTGGTTAAAACCAATCCTAAGGGTGGACAGCAAACTATACTGCGAGGCATGAAAGTTAATTAGTATTTATTTTCATAACTCTCTCTTCTTTTTGTTAATTTTTCACCGCCTTTAAAAGCGGTGTTTTTTTTTGCTCACAGGATGTGAGTATGTCGCGCTCGCATGGACCTCGGTACCCCCTTGTGGGGTGTCCGAAAGAGCGACTACCGTCAGCCTAGCGTAAAAACCAAAAAGCAACGTGCCTAAGACTAACCAAAGAACCCAGAGGCATGCCACAAAACACAAACCAAAAAAAGACCTCGACAGAAGATCCCATCGAGGCCTATCTAGAAACTAAAAACCGTCTAACCCAATAAATGCTCAATTGCAGCACGTTCCTGGCGTAACTCATCTTCAGTTGCATCCATACGCGAGCGGCTGAATTCACTTATCTCTAAGCCTTGCACAATCTGGTACTTACCACCTGCGGTAGTCACCGGATAAGAATAGATAATTCCTGGTTCTATGTCATAACTGCCATCGCTTGGAATCGCCATACTCACCCAATCACCCTCTGCAGTCCCCAACGCCCAGGTTCGCATGTGATCAACTGCCGCAGCAGCAGCTGAGGCCGCGCTTGAAGCACCTCTCGCTTTAATAATTGCAGCACCGCGTTCCTGGACAGTAGGAATGAAATCGTCCTCTAGCCAGGCTTGATCTACTAGGCCTGAGGCTGCTTCCCCATTTACCGTGGTATTGGAGATATCTGGGTATTGCGTGTTCGAGTGGTTGCCCCAAATCGTCATCCGCTGGATCGAAGTGGTATGCGCACCGGTTTTCTCAGCCAGCTGGCTGAGAGCTCGGTTATGGTCCAAACGTGTCATTGCAGTAAATTGCTTTGGATCAATATCCGGAGCATTCGCAGCCGTAATCAATGCATTAGTGTTCGCCGGATTACCAACCACCAATACTTTGATGTCTTTACTGGCTGCCTTATTTATCGCCTTACCTTGAACTGAGAAGATCGCTGCGTTTGCTTCTAATAAGTCTTTACGCTCCATGCCTGGGCCGCGTGGACGTGCGCCTACTAGCAAAGCGTAATCAGTGTCTTTGAATGCTACTTCCGGATCGTCCGATATAACAACCTCATGCAGTAACGGAAATGCACAGTCATTGAGTTCCATTACCACACCTTCAAGGGCGCCCATTGCTGGAGTAATCTCTAATAGTTGCAGTATCACAGGTTGATCTGGCCCAAGCATCGATCCTGATGCGATTCGAAATAATAATGCGTAACTAATCTGACCAGCTGCGCCGGTAACGGTTACTCTAACGGGTTGTTTCATATACTTTCCTCATCTGAATCTCAGCAATTAATTTTGCCGGTTTGGGGTGTGTGAATTTTGAATAATAACGAAATTCACGCAAATATTGATTAGCGGTGCAGTCTACTAAAAATGGCTGCCGGTGGCTATGCCTATCAGAAACCACTGGCAACCCCTGTTGCTAGACTAATTGTCTCGTAACTGGCGCGGTTTGCTCAGCAAGCATTAAACTGCTAAATACTTATGTGTTAGTGTTGACTTAACCAGCAAACTTTGAAGGACCGCTGGCTAAATATACTACTAATAAGTAAACAGGGAGAGGGATAATGAATAACTCGCGATTTAGCAGTTTAATTTATAGGATAATTGGCAAACCTGATCGCTGGCATGAAGACTATCTTGATGTCATGAATCAAATTCTGGATGAAACCGACTCGTTCGACGAGCCTTACAATTTCACTGAACTGGAAGTCGGCGATAGAATAATTTCAACATTAAAACAAAGTAGTGACGCATTAAATGCGGTTAATACCTTGATGGACAAAAGCTGTTTCAAAATGGTTATATTAAATAAGCACTTGAAACCCATCTATTATAATCAGAATGCTGAAGGACTGTTCAAGCATTTACTCAATCCCAGCAATCACGAAAAAATTAAATCAGGCTTAGAGAAAGCCCTGATCACCAGCTTCGAAAAAGACAAAGCCGATACGCTAAACGCGCTGATTGCCCTTGATTATACGGACGAAAATGACGATCAAATTTATCTACGTTCGATCCAAAGCAAACGTGCCGACAAATCTCGTCCCAGCTTATTGCATTTCCTAATGGTGCCTGATCAAAACAATCAAGACTATGCATTAAACAGGAACTTAATCGATAAGTATGAATTCACGGATAAAGAGCAAAAGGTGGTACAGAGCCTAATTCATGGGCACACGATTAAAGAAATTGCAGAACATTCATTTGTTTCAGACAACACAGTGAAAACGCATTTAAAAGCGATCTTTCGGAAAACTGATACCAACTCACAAACCTCTGTCGTGCTACTAGTGCTTACACACGAGTCGCAAATATTAGATTCATACTTCGAATCTGATCTGGCCGGTACTGGCCACTCGGAATCAAGCAACAACGATAGAGAAATAACTCTCGAAGACGGACATAAAATCACTTACTGCGATTATGGTCCTAAACACGGACGGCCACTAATTGTTTTCCACAGCGGCTACGGGTGTCGCTTATCGATCCCGCGCAACTATTATGATATTTGTGAACGCAATAATCGCAGAATCATTATTCTAGATCGCCCAGGTATTGGTAAAACACCCTATATAAAGAATCATCCTGAGGGCTGGAATAATCGTTTTTTGAGTTTCATTGATCGTTTAGGACTAGAAGATTATGAACTTCTGGCCAGTATTATTGGTGCGCAACTTGCGGTTAATCTGGCCGCTGACGCAGACCAACGATTAAAAAAGCTAATCCTATGCGCGCCTATAATTACCAATAAACAAGCTGACATCCGACACCTCACAGGAATCCTATCACCAACATCGAGACTGGTTAAAACGTCGAAACGCTTCGCAACCGAAATATATCAATTATGGTTAAAGAGCGTCAGCCTAAATCTTGAAACTCATTATAAAAGCATGCTGCAATCAAGTCTAGGTAGCGCTGAGCGTGATCAATTTAAAAGCGATGGCACGCTGCAACTGCTAATAGATGTATTCAAGGAAGCGGCAAGCGCTGATATAAAAGGAATATCAAGTGAGCTAATCTACTGCTTGTCGCCGATGAATCTAGATTTCAAAAAAATCCACACTCCGATAGAAATATGGTACGGCAGCGAAGACAAACGGATTTCATTGAAAGGGTTGAAGGAAATCACTAAGGAGTTACCCAATTGTAAATATAATGTCCGCGAAGGCTATAGCGAACACATTTACTATGGACTTTTTGAAGAAATCATCCGCTAAGGAACCTCTAATTAAGATAGACAGCTTAAGATTTACGTTGAACCGATAAAACGTTAGGCAGTTGATCGAGCTTCGCCAACAATTTACTCATTGTTTCCAAGTTAGCAACTTCAACTTTTACTTCCATTTTCACAGAATGATCCTGCTTCTCGCTATGCGTATTCAATTCCAAAACATTAATTTTTTCATCTGAGAACACAGTCGATACGTCTTTCAATAATCCCTTACGGTCAAATGCATGAATCAGTACGCTCATTGGATAGGTGTGTTCTTTATCGGCGCCCCAAGCCACTTCAACCACACGCTCACCGGCATTATTTTGCTGATAGAGAATATTTGGGCAACGTTCGCGATGAATAGTAATGCCAGCGCCTCGGGTGACGAAGCCCAATACTTTATCTCCTGGAACCGGCTGACAGCACTTCGCCAAACTAGTCATTAAATCGCTAACACCCTGAATGCTTAAATCAGCAGGTTTTCGATCATCAATAGTTGCCTTATTGTTGCGAAAGCTTATTTCCATCTGCTCTTCGTCAAGCATGTTCGGCCTAAGAATTCGTTGCGCTACGGCCGCCGCTCTACCAGGTTTGATCGAACCATCCACTAGTTTGAAGTACATCTCATCGGTGTCTTCAACTCCAAGCTTCTTAGCCAGCTGGTCTAGATTCACGTGCTGCAAGTTCATGCGATCGAGTTCACGATCTAAAATATGTCGACCATGCGCGATAGTCTCATCTCTATTTTCATGTCTAAACCAGTGCTGGATTCCCGAACGAGCGCGCGGACTATGCACATAACCTTTATGCGGGTCTAGCCAATCTAAACTTGGCCCACCTATTTTTGCTGTGATAATACTTACTTGTTCACCAGTATTGAGTTTATAAGTCAGCGGCACCATTTTGCCTTTGACCTTGGCGCCACGGCAACGGTGCCCTACTTCGGTATGAATTGCATAGGCAAAATCGAGAGGCGTAGACCCATAGGGTAAATCAACTACTTTTCCTTTTGGACTAAACACGTATACCCGGTCTTCGAACACTTCGTCTTTAAAGCGATCGACAAACTCACTGGCATCAGCTACTTCGTCCTTCCATTCTAGTAATTGGCGCAGCCATAGAATCTTATTGTTAACCGCTTGATCGTTGTCCTTATTGCCTTCTTTATAACGCCAATGAGCCGCGATTCCGAGCTCGTTATACTCGTGCATTTCGTGGGTGCGAATTTGAACTTCCAGCACTTTACCACTTGGGCCAATCACAGCGGTATGAATTGATTTGTAATTATTCTCTTTTGGAGTGGCAATGTAATCGTCAAACTCGCCTGGAATATACTTCCAGTTGGTGTGGATTAAGCCTAGTGACGCATAGCAGTCTTGCACAGAATTAACCAATAACCTTACTGCTCTAACATCAAACAATTGGTCAAACTCAAGGCTCTTCTTCTGCATCTTGCTCCAAATGCTATAAATATGCTTAGCTCGACCTTGTATTTGAGCCTCAATACCCTGCTCTCGTAGCTGACTGCCTAATTCATCAATAAACAAACCGATGAAAGATTCTCTATCCACCCTGCGCTCGGACAACTTCTTAGCAATACTTTTATAAATTTCGGGTTCAATATAACGAAACGCTAAATCTTCCAGCTCCCATTTAACTTGCCAGACACCCAGTCGATTAGCCAGCGGCGAAAAAATCTCTAAGGTTTCGGTGGCGACACGCTTTTGCTTTTCAGGTTTCACGACATTAAGTGTGCGCATATTGTGCAGACGATCACACAGCTTGATAAGGACTACGCGCACATCGTCAACCATCGCCAACATCATTTTACGTAGGCTTTCGGCTTTGGCATTTTGACTCGATTTGTCGCCTTGATGATCAGCAAACTCTTCAATGACTTCCATCTTCGTCACACCATCAACTAATCGTGAGACATCTTGGCCGAACTCTTTCTCGAGCTGCTCTAAAGTGACACTAGTATCCTCAACAGTGTCATGCAAAAGAGCCGCTATCACCACATCAGTATCAAGTCCAAGCTCATGCACTATCGCCGCAACCGCGAAAGTGTGGTTTACATAATCTTCACCAGATGTGCGTTTCTGGCCGCGATGAGCCTCTATAGCAAATGTTGCTGCGCGCTCTATTCTTCTCAGCTCATCTTGGTCTCGGCCCTCGGCGATCTCGGACAACCAAACGGGCACATTATCAGCCGGTAACTCCATTTCGGAGAGTGCTTTCACTGCTATTTGAACCATGACAAAAAGAGAGCCTCTAAAGCCCTCTACTAAAAAATTTATAAGCCTGACAATATTAGCATCTAATTCTACCTCTGTAACAGGCTGCTCTACTAACAGACAAACTCTTCGTATAATAGAATCAAGATATTTTCACCGTTGGGGGCTTATACAAGCTATATCGCACCGTATTTGGCTCAAGTTAACTCAACGCAGATTCAAACACCCGAGAGAGCCTGGTTCATCATGCGTGCTTTGTCGATAATTTCTTGGTATTCCTCTTCCACATCAGAATCAATGACTAAACCACCGCCGGCAGAGTATCGAGCAATGCCATCCTTTATAACCATAGTACGAATTGCGATATTGGTCTCTAAACTACCGTCCATGCCTATATAGGCTATCGAGCCACAATACAAACCACGCCGATGAGGTTCCAACTCTTCAATTATTTGCATAGCGCGAATTTTGGGAGCACCGGTGATCGACCCACCCGGAAAACAACTACGAAATAAATCTAGGACGTGCAGGTTCTTCTTTAATACTCCAGTGATAGTACTAATTAGATGATGCACATTAGCAAAACTATGCAGAGCGAATAACGTAGGGACTTTAACACTGCCTAACTCGCAGCAGCGACTTAAATCATTTCGCATCAGATCTACAATCATCAAGTTTTCGGCGCGATCTTTGGAGCTCGCCAATAATAACTGCGCGATAGCTTGATCATTGCCTGGGTCGCAATGGTCTCTAGGCTTAGTGCCTTTAATTGGGCTGGTTTTCACTTTTCGGTCGCGGCATTGAATAAAACTTTCCGGCGAGTTCGACAGCACTTGTGCGAATGGAAAATTGAAATAAGCCCCATACGGTGCCGGGCTGGCTGACCTAAGTTGGTAGTAGGTTAACCAGGCATTACCTGCAACTTTTGCACTGAAGCGCTTGGCTAAGTTAACCTGATAACAATCGCCTTCGACCGTATAATTGCGTACTGAATTAAAACATTGTGAGTACTGCTGCTGATTCATGTTGTCTTGTATCGGCTCACTCTTCAATTTTTCGTCGAACACTATTTCAATCGCCTGATCTTGCTCTTGGTTAGTCAATTGGGCTTCAATCAAGGTCCGCCATTGAGCTTGCAGCGCTTGTGAGTCTAACTGTGCCTGAGAGCCATTTTCAGAAACACGAAACACTAGTTGCGTAAGTTTGCGCTTATGATCAACCACCACAACCACATCGTAAACCCCGACCGCCATCTCAGGCAAAAGCTCATCATTGAGCGCAATCTCATCTTGCTTTTCGAATCGCCGTGCAAGATCATAAGCAAAGTAACCAATTGCACCTGGCAAGTATGAGCTTAAATACTCACTAGCTACAGATTCGTCAGTTATTGCAGCTGGTTCGTCCAAATAGTTACGGATCAACTCCAATGGATCTGCACAAGTATGTTCGACGACATCCCCATGTGAAACAGTGGTTAGCTGATCTTGGGTTACCAGTGTCACTCGTGGCTTTATCGCCAGAATGTCGTATTCAGCATCTTCGGATACATTAAGGCTTAAATGAGTGACGCCTGAATCCAGATACATAGCCCAAGGCTGTGAAGCAACTTTAGAGAACAAACTCGCACTGTCCAAATAAGGGTGCGCTTCAACCACATAAGTCATTGGGCTACTCCCTCTGGCAGAGACACCAACTCCCTTAAAACTGACGTGGCATATTGACCTTTAGATAGACAAAAACTTAGGTGCAGTTGTTGGTCATCTATTTGCCAAGAAAAATCGCGTACCCGCATGCGGGTCGGTCTACGTTGGTAATCTATACGAGCGGCGATCAAACCATTGACCAACTGGGGATAGTCAGCAACTATCGCTGATTCAAGTTCATGCAACTCGGGGTAGGCATCAAAGGTTTGTGGTTTAGCATCGCCCCACATTGGCGCAGTTGGGTGAATATCTAAGTCTTGCAGCCTTTGGGTTTGTAGCGCTAGGCTTTGTTGATTCTCTAGAACTAAGCTTCTTTCAGAATCTGCTGCTAGATCGTTTATGGCATTAAAAACACTGGCAGAGCCATCTAAGTTCGCCGCTTCACCAAAGTACAATGTTTGCCAACTATGATTATTTATACGCTCCGAAAGTATTCGGTTAAATAACCATGACCGGGCCGCCGACAAAAATATGCCACGTAGATTACGATCCTTAACTCTGATTTCACCACTAAACATAGACTGGGCTTTTTCGATATTTCGTGCACCACGTCCAAACCGTTGCGAACCGAAATAGTTAGGCACACCTTGCTGTTGGATCAGCTGAAGCCGTTGTTCTAATTTCAGAGTATGCTGCGAACCTTTAAGGCCAGTGATTTTGATCGAAAACTGATTGGCGCGATGGGTTCCACGTTTTATCTTTCGTTGATGACGAACAAACTTGAGAATCTCAACACCCGGCATGCTAAAGGTATTCCAATCGGGCATATCATTACGCGGCAACCAAACGCTAAACCACTGCTCTGTGACTGCAAAAAAATCCTTTAAACCAGAATAAGAAACATCACGATAAGCAAGGCCACACAAGCGGGCTAACTGCTTGGCAACTTGATCAGTATTTTGTTTTGTCTTGCGAATCCATAGCCAAACATGCTCCCCTTCGCCGGTGGGCTCGACATCCATGATTTCAGTGACAATAAAATCTTCTGGGGTAGCCTTAATGACCCCCACAACAATGGGGCCATCATAAGCATAGGCCTGCTGATCAAGGACAAGTTGCCAATTCTGTTGATCCTTATCTGAATCTTTAATAAACACAGGCTGATTCATTAGGTTGATAACCCAAGCTTGTAGACAAAAGCTTATAAATAAGAGTTTTGAAATCTAAGAAACTAGTAGCTATGCAGACATCCACACAGCCCGACAAATAGAGGTGTATCACAAACACCCCTACCAGTCTTATTCTTGAAGAATACAGCTACCGACCGACGATTAAATGAATTCCTACCAATCTTCTAATAATAGCCGACTCGCCCAGCTCGAACCCAGCTTCCCCTTCTGCCAATTGCGCGGACCAATCGGTACCAGACCAAGAAACCCTGCCTTCTTTGGCAGCGCTTATCGCCTCGATAACTTTAACTTTTTGCCCAATAGCATCATTCCCAGAAATCACTCCAGGCTGGTCTTGCCATTTCTTCAATAATGGATATAAAGCAACTGAAACCGCAACTGATGAAACGATAAAGATGCCAGTCGCAACAGCCCAAGACATTTCAGGAATTAACCAAGCCGCCAAAGAAGCGAGCAGTGCACCCAGGCCGATAAACAAAAACCAAAATACTGATAATTGCATGATCAGCAATTCAGTGCCGATCAAACCAAGTGCAAGCAATAGAAAAAATAGTGCTGGAGCCATTTTGATTTCCCTAAATTAAAAAATAGTTGTCTGTATAAAAGCGAACTAAATGCCGGCTTGACTCTTATCGACTTGTTTTTTAAGTAGATCAAACGCAGTGAAAGCTTTACTAACCACAGAGGTAACATCTGAGCCATCAACCGGAAGCAATGCAACAGTCCCTTCTCTAGCAAGCTTGTCGAACGCGTTTATGTACTGTTGAGACAATTGTTGCGCCACCGCTGTGGTGCCCCCTTCGGTATTTATCGCTTCAGATATAGTTCGAATTGCCATTGCTCTCGCGCGTGCTTCAATTTCGACCGCATCTGCGCTACCTTGTGCTCGAAGTACTAAGGCTTGTTGATCACCCTCAGCCTCATTAATTTGGGCTTGGCGATAACCTTCGGACGTGGTTACGGCAACACGACGTTGACGTTCGGCAGCCATTTGCTTCTCCATTTCTTCTAGAATCGTTGAAGGAGGAGAAATATCTTTTACTTCATAGCGTAAAACTTTGGTTCCCCAAGTTTCTGATGCTTCGTCAATAGCATGGGTCACCATGGCGTTAACATTTTCGCGTGATTCGAAAGTTTGATCCAAACTTAGCTTACCTATTTCTGCACGCATAGTTGTCTGAGCTAGTTGCATAATTGCAAAACGCAGGTTCTCTACCCCATACGACGCCGCTTTTGGGTCCATGATTCGCATATAAAGAACACCGTCAACACCGAGGGGGACGTTGTCTTTGGTTATTGCTTGCTGAGCAGGAACGTCAACTGCAAATTCCTTCAAAGAATGACGGTAGGCTACTCGATCAAGAAACGGGATAAGAAAATGAATGCCCGCGAGCAGGGTATTATTATATTTACCCAGACGTTCAACGATATACGCATCGTTCTGAGGAACAACTCTTACAATGTTCTTGAAGATTAAAAATAATACGACCGCCGCAGCGACTAGATATGGAAGATTTTCCATGTGGGCTCCTAAAATTTGGTTGAACGTCAAGTATACAGGAAACGCAAATTAGATAGTTTATAATCCAATCCCTTTCCTCCTGATTTGCATAATATTTAATGTCAAAATCCAAAAATTCAATACTCATTTTGATAGTAGCGGCCTTAGTGGCTGTCGCTTTTGGGGTATATTTTCAAAGTTCGACGCGTCTAAAAGACACTTTGCCTACGTTTGAAAAAGCCATCATCTTACCTAACAGCAAAGCTATTCAGGGCGTCGAATTTATAGACCATAAAGGGCAAAGATTCAGCAAACAACAGCTATTGAGTCGATGGAGTATATTATTCTTTGGGTTTACTAATTGTCCAGATATTTGCCCGACCACAATGCAAACTCTTAAACAGGTCAAAAACAAATTGGTTCTAGACGATGCCTGGGGTAATTATCAAGTTATTATGGTATCAGTAGACCCTGACCGAGACACCACACAACAGCTGTCAAACTATCTTCCGTATTTCGACCCAGAGTTCATTGGAATTAGCGGATCACTTGATATTACGACCGGATTTAGCAAGCAGCTGGGGATACTTTTTTACGCCAATGAAGCTGACGATGATGGTCGCTATGACGTAGACCATGGCACTGCATTAATCCTAGTTAATCCAATGGGCGAGATGGCGGGCGTGATTTCTGCCCCTCACCAAGCCGATGTGATTGCCCGCGATCTAAGTAAACTGGCGAAATACTACGCACAAGATCATAAAAAACCTGTCGCTAAACTATTAAGCACTCAAGTGAGCACACCTCAGCAAGATCAAAGCACCGTAGATAAAGAAGTTAACCTAAACTCCGAATTGATCCTCACTAACGGTTGGATTCGACCCGCGCCTCAAGGGACGGCTAATTGGGCTGGCTATTTTGATCTAGTGAACACCTCTGACGCGGATATTACCATTACCCAGGTCGAAAGCCCGTCCTTTGATAATGCCATGATTCATCAAACAGTGATCTCTGATGGCACTGCCAGCATGCAACATTTAGACGGTTTATTAGTCCCAGCTAAGGAGCGGGTATCGTTGGCGCCGCTCGCAAAGCACTTAATGTTGATGGAACCTGAGCGCGATCTAAAGATTGGTGAGCGCATAACGGTTCGCTTATCCACTTTCGCTGGCCAAACCTATCATTTTGAACTCGAAGTACGGCAGAATCCATCGGTTAGTAATTAGCGCCATCATAGATTATAAAAGCAATAACCAAATCAAACTAACGTAGTAAAAACTATGTCTAAAAGTTCATTAGCGTACTCAATCGTGCCTGTCACTCCGTTCGCTCAAAACTGTAGCGTCATCTGGTGCACCAACACTAGGCTGGCTGCAGTTGTCGACCCCGGCGGTGAGATTGAAAAGATCAGATCGGTTATCCAAGAGAATCAACTTGAGCTCGATAAAATATTAATCACCCATGCCCACTTAGATCACGCCGGCGGAACCGCCGAACTGGCACGCGCTACCGGCGTACCCATTATTGGCCCGCATAAAGGCGATCAGTTTTGGATTGATGGAATACCTGAGCAATGCCAGAGATTTGGCTTCGAAGGTGAAATATTCACGCCAGATCAATGGTTAGAGCACGGCGATCAAGTAAGCTTGGGCGAACTCAAATTCGACGTAGTTCATTGCCCAGGACACACCCCTGGACATGTTGTTTTCGTTGAGAAGTCGGAACAATTTGCTGCGGTTGGTGATGTTATTTTTCAAGGCTCTATAGGCCGATCCGACTTCCCTCAAGGCAATCAAGAACACTTGATTAGTTCAATTCGAAACAGACTGTTCCCGATCGGAGATGCAATTCGATTCATTCCAGGACATGGCCCCATGTCTACTTTTGGGGCCGAACGACGCAGCAATGCCTTCGTCGCTGATCATCGCTTTGGTTAAGTAGCTTAACGGCTCTGTTTAGGATATATAAAGGCCGCTCAACCCTCAGACCTTGTAAAAGAATGAACACCTAAAACAAAAAAGCGGAGCTTAAAAAGCTCCGCTTTTATTATGCATTGAGCAACAAGTTAGATATCCCAGTAGATCGCTTCATCAAGTTGATTTTCTGCTTGCGCAAGTGATCTATGATTGCGACTGATAATGATCAAATTGCCACCATTAATAGGCTTAATCCGAGTGACATAACCCTCGTAGCCAGCATCTATTAGATCACCTAGTGAATCCCCTTTTATGAACGCAAAAGTGATCTGTCCTTCATCCGTTTCCAAGCTTGCGTGTAAACCGCGGTACTCACCCATTGGACAGATTCGACCAAATTGTAGGTTTTCCATGTATTTGAAGCGAACCTTAGTATCGTAACTAGCCAATAAAGTATTAACCGTATTATTAGCCCGATCCGCTTGCCAAACTGGAGTGACTGCTTGTTCGCCCATGTGTTCGACAACACCAGACAACAAGCTTTGATAATCGCTACCAATCTGGTCAGTCAAAGCGAATTGATTACTGAGCATGAACCCACCAACAAATAAGCCAATCGCGACGCTGGCTGCAATCGCATAGCGAGGCATATAGGATTTACTCTCAGGTTCTTCGGACATTGCCTGATTAAGAACCAGGCGCGCCACCAAGTCGCTTGGGATCGCAACATCAAGACTATTGGACAGATCCGCATCCATTCTCCTCACCTCGGCAACGTATTTCAAGCAGTCAGGACAGTCCTTACTATGCGCGATAAAACTAAGGTCTTCACTATTTGGAGTGGATAACACTAGTGTTTTAAATTCTAAGCATTTCATTCGTTTTAAACTCTATTTTACTCAATTGTGTTAATACCTGGTATGAACAGTCTGAGCCTTACTCGTTAAGGCTTGAAGTCATGTCAAGATCACAAATTAGTTGTAAGCGCATTTATCAAGCGCTAACAATACCTAAATCTGGGGTGCTTTCGTGGCCAAGGATTTGACGCATCTTTTTTCGAGCTCTAAACAATCTGGTCATCACGGCACTACTACTTATATCCAGAATATTGGCAATTTCATTACAAGAGAAGCCGCCTAACACCTGCATTTCTAAAGGTTCTCGATATTCGGCCGGCAAGCGCTTCAGGGCATTGCGCAAAGCGTACGCCTCTGGCCGATCGTCGTAACCCATTCGTGCATCAGCGATTGTGTCCATAGACTCTACATCGGTGTAATCAAAGCGTTTACGCTCGAATTGGCGAGCATGTTCTCGGCGGAAAATAGTGAACAACCAACCTTTTGCAGCCTTTGCTTCGCGTAGACTATCAAGTGATTTCCAAGCTCGCAAAAATGCCTCTTGCATAACGTCTTCTGCCATTGCTTTATCTTTACAAAGCCAAAGTGCGTATTTATACAAATCTTGTGAGTGTGCTTCTATCAACAAGGCGTATTTTCGCTTTTTATCTATCATGTCGTAAGTGACCTGATCACCCAGTTTTTCATTACTATTATTTGTCATTCTTGAATAAAATTATTAATGATATCTATGACCTGTTTCGGTTGCTCTGCATGCAACCAGTGACCGGCATTAGGAACGGATATGAATTGAGAATTGGGAAACAGGCTACCAATTTTAGCATGCTGCTGATCAAGCAAATATTCAGATAGATTCCCGGCAACAAACACAGCATCCACTTCGCTGCTTCCGCCCACCTCAGGAAACCCAGTAATCTCGGGCATATACTCGAGTAAGGCTGGCAGATTCAACTTCCATTGGTACCGACCAGGCGAGCCGGTAAGGCTTTGTAATAAAAACATCCGAGTTGCAACATCCGGCATTGAGTCATGTAGTTGGCGGTCTGCATCACTACGGGATTTTAGAGAACTAAGATCAATTGCTAGCAATGCACGAATATGCGGCGCATGACTATGCGCATAGGCAATGGGCGCAATATCTAAAATAACCAACTGTGAAACCATTGCTGGATATTCCAGCGCAAACAACATGGCGACTTTACCGCCCATACTGTGCCCGCATAGAATTATCTTGTTTAAGTTATGGTTATCACAAAACGCTCTAAGATCCAGCACCATGTCGGCATAACTCTGACTGTCCGCATGTGGCGAGCGTCCATGATTGCGCTGATCAACAACAATCACCTTGTGCGACTCAGCAAGACGCTTAGCAACTGCTCTCCAGTTTGCTGTAGAGCCAAATAAGCCCGGAATGATGACTATTGGAATTTCGGCGTCAGTGAAATCCGAGATATTGATAGCGTCTGGGTAAGTTTGATAATAGAGATTCATAGGCCAGAAGTTTAGCAACATAAATAGGTCACTCAAGCCCTTTTTAGTTACAATTCCCGCATGCTTGAACTTATTCTATTGTTGATCACCGGTGTCGCTACCGGATTCTTAAATGTGATGGCCGGTGGCGGTTCAATGCTGTCGGTACCCATGATGATATTTCTTGGGGTTCCAGGCACGGTCGCCAATGCGACCAATCGAATTGCTATATTACCGCAGAATATTTCTGCGGTGATAGCCTTCTATCGAAAAGGCTTCTCAAATTTTCGACTAAGCCTAAGCCTCGCAGCCTGTACCATTCCAGGCACCATCATTGGTGCAAATCTCGCAAGCAAGATACCAAATGATCAGTTCAATGCTCTATTGGCGATCATCATGCTAATAGTTTTAGTGGTGATGAGCTTACCTCAGCCTAAAACGATTGAAACAAATGAAACTCCTTCTAAACAAAGAATGATTGCAGGCCACTTGCTAATGAGTTTAATTGGCTTCTGGGGTGGCTTTATTCATATTGGTGTTGGCTTCTTGTTAATGCCTGCGCTAAATCGAGTAATGCAACTTGACCTAATTACCACCAATAGCCACAAAGTATTTATCGTATTGTGCTACACGGCAGTCGCCTTGCTTGTTTTTTCAAACCAACTAGAGTTAGTCTGGAAATACGGTATTGCATTAGCCATTGGCACCACCATTGGCGGTTGGTTAGCGGCTAATTTTCAGATCAAACAAGGGATTGGCGCGATCAAATGGACGCTCAATATACTGGTGATTGCATTTATTATTAAGTTGATTTTCTTCTAGGGAGATTTTTATATTTCAATCGAGTCTTAGGTTCCCAGGGTTTCCCCTTTGATCACTGTTGATGCCCTGGATGAACATTGATCTGCGAGTAGTCAGAGGCTAACGCAACAAGCTTTGCTAATGACTCTGCAATTTTTAAAATGTCTTTGGAATAGCTCCCAGGTTCAACTTGATTATCCCATCCCCAGCGAGTATGAGTTGCATCGCCAATCATTAGTTCTGGCCTGGTTTCTGTAAGCGCTAGATACGCAGTCGCCACTGGAGTATGGCCAGGCGCATGCAATGCCCACAAGGATCCGTCTCCAAAAACATCAACAATGCCTTGCGACCCGAATTGCCATTCGAACAATGCTCCTGCGTTTGAAAGCAATGCATCAGTACTTGCCCGCGTTACTGCGTGAATTAACGCGGCTGAATGAGCCTCACCCAGCCCAGCATACACAGGAACATCTTTGTCTAAATCGAGTAACCCCATAATGTTGTCCAGGTGGTTATGGGTAAGGAATACACCACCGATCGGTCCAATTAAATGAACTATCTCTCTAGTATTCTTAAGCACTTCTATGTCGGATATATTCATTGCCTTCATTTACAAGAAACGACACATCCGAATTGTTCTTAGCATCAATAAAGCGTTCAGAAATACCGGGATCTATGAAAAACGTTCATTTACTTGGGTGCCTAATCACATAGAGGAACAATTGGATATCTTCTGGTTTATCTACTAAGCCTTGGCTTACCGCCTTTGGATGCGCTAAATTCAATAAGCCAGACAAAGGTACCTGCCAATTAGCCACAGTGATTTTTTCAGAATAAATTGGACCAGGCTTTTTCAGTCACTCAACTAATGCGGCATGTGTCGATTCATGCCTAAAGTTCGCAACTTCAGTCATATTGCTGGTAGCGGTACAGGCTGTAAGTAAAAAAGGTATTAGAAAGAAAGTTAGGTTTTTCATATTTGTTTGCATGCTATTGATTTGATTGCCCGATCATGAACTGTCTGTAAAAAGATTTGTTATCGACTAAATTTAGATAAATAGCCTCCAATAATGAATAGAAAAAATAATTTACGCTGATAAGACGCCAGAATATTTTGACGATGATTGGTTACAGGAGTTTTGGGTGGAGTAGCTAAAACCTTAGGGCTCGTAATCGATCGGGACAGACCGCCGTTTATCCGTGCGAACACGTTGCGTGCCGACCGTGTGAAAACTAAAAAATGAGAGAATAAAAAGCTCCCCAAGGTTTTTTTTAGTAATGCCTGACCCATCACTCCGCACTGCACTCTGTCAATTCAATTATTGTTGTCGATAGATACTAGTGTCACAGGTACCCAAAAGAGATAGACATCTTCTGGCCAAACTGCATTCCTTCTAGGCGAATTACTCTATTTTCGACATCTTCATTTGCGTTCTGGGCGAACGAATTATTACGATAGAGAGTAATTTAAATTTTGGGCATCCCTTCAAGTCTATTGCATTACTGCTATGATTCCTTGGTGCAGCAAGCTTAATATTATTCAATGCTGCTACTTTAGTTGATCAAAAGACAATAATCAAAAAGGGAAACTAGATGACTGATTCATCAGAACAAAGAGAAGAGTCTAACGCGCCTGGAGAATCTCGGGTGATGGGGTTTTGGCAGTGTTGGGGGATGTCAGTTGGGGTGATGGTGGGTTCCGGTATCTTTCTTTTACCCACCGTCCTAGCGCCTTTTGGATCTATAAGCTTGCTTGGTTGGGTCGCAACCAGCATTGGTGCAATTTTATTAGCGCTAATCTTAGGACGCCTAGCGCAAAAAACGCGCCGCTCCGGGGGGCCATATGTTTACGCACAAGAAGCATTTGGCGATCTAACGGGCTTTCTTATTGCCTGGGGATACTGGCTAAGCATCGTTTTTGCTATGGCGGCTGTCAGCGTAGCATTCGCTGGTTATTTAGGCGCGCTAATTCCCGCGTTAGGCGGCAGTAATGTGGTCCAAGCCTTGGTGGCTGGAGCTGGCATTTGGGTACTCACTGGAATAAATTTAAGAAGTATCTCCGAAGCCGCCGTGGTGCAACTTGCATTAACCGTTTTAAAACTTATTCCGCTGCTGGTGATCATCGGCTTGGCATTCACCTCAGGTTCTTATGCGAACATACCAGAATTCAACCCAGAAAATCGAAGCGTTGTTAGTGCATTAGCAACAACAGCGCTATTAACAATGTGGGCCTTTGCGGGTGTTGAGGCTGCGGTCATCCCGGCTGGAAATGTAGTCAATCCGCGGCGAACTATTCCCCGTGCTGTCATTTCAGCAGCGCTGACGGTTGCGACCTTATATATCTTAGTCACTTTGTCGATCATGATGCTGGTGCCGGTTGAAAAGTTAGTCGTCTCTCAAGCGCCATTTGTAGATGCTGCTCAAAAACTTGGCCCTTGGGGCAGCGGCTTTATCGCTCTAGGAGTAGTTATTGCAACCGCTGGAGGTTTGAATGGCAATGTGTTTTTATCGGGCCAAATGCCTATGGCTGTCGCTATGGATGGCCTAGCGCCGAAGAGGTTTACTAAAGTAAACAAAGGTAACGTCCCTAGTTTCTCCTTACTTCTGTCTTCATCTATTGCGACTTGTCTTTTATTACTCAATTTTTCGGATGGGTTAGTAGGCGCATTTACGTTTTTGATATCCATGTCAACCCTGGCCGTCCTGACCGTTTATGCGATTTCTGCTTTGGCTGAATTACGAAGCTCGTGGCGCAGCGCCCATGGCTGGGTGTTCGTAGCCTTGTTATCTTTTGCATATACTATATTGGCCGCCGCTGGATCAGGTTTAGTGGTCTTAACCTATGGGCTTATTCTGTTTATCATTGGCATTGTTTTTTTCTATGCGTTTAAGCGATTTAGACCCACAACGCTCAAACAATAGGCTTTGATTAACGCCTTGTTGGTTACAACTATAAGGGAATCTAGTGGGGACAAACTGAATCTGCCATAGCTTGACGGACACGTCGATTGATCGGCATTTAATTACTTAAACTCGCTGCTAATTTGCGGTCAAAGCCAATACCAAGGGCGATCTTCAGCGCGCTTTTCTAGAATCAAATAATACGACCTGCGAGATCACCCCAGTAGCGATCTCGCAGCTCTCGCTTATATAGCTTTCCGGTTGGAAGCCTTGGCAGCTTTGGATTAAAGTCGATCGAACGCGGGCATTTCATATAAGCCAGATGAGCTTTGCAGAATGCAATTAATTCTTGTGCCAGTTCTTCACTAGGTGTATCGCTTGGCATTAGTTCAACGACAGCTTTAACTTCTTCTCCAAACTCTTCATTGGGAATGCCAAATACGGCAGCATCGGCAACCTTTGGATGGGTAATCAAAAGATCTTCTGACTCCTGTGGATATATATTTACGCCGCCCGAGATAATCATGAAAGCGGCTCGGTCGCTTAGATATAAAAAGCCGTCTACATCTAAATAACCGATATCACCGACGGTACTTCTCTCGCCATCAGCCGACTTTGCTTGAGCGGTTCTGTCAGGATCATTAAAGTATTCAAACTCAGAGGCAGTTTCAAACCAGAGCGTGCCATGCTCCCCTAAAGCACAAGGTTGTAGTTGTTCGTCAAGTATTTTTAAATCACCAAACACTACGCGCCCTACTGTGCCGGGATGCGCTAGCCACTCTTCGCTATTACAGACAGCAAAGCCCAAGCCTTCAGTGGCACCATAGTACTCAACTATAATGGGCCCCCACCATTCTATCATTTGTTGCTTTATCTGGATCGGGCAGGGGGCCGCTGCATGTACTGCAACTTCTAATGAGGACACGTCGTATTTTAAGCGCAACGGCTGTGGCAACTTAAGCATTTTTGAAAACATGGTCGGCACTAGTTGGCTGTGCGTCACTTGGTACTTCTCTACCAGCATCAGATATCTCTGTGGATCGAAGCGTTCCATAATGATTACCGTGCCACCCAGGCGCAGAGTTAGATTTACTGAAATGTGGGGCGCGGCGTGATATAGCGGTGCTGGTGATAGGTATATTTGACCTGGCCGAAATTGCATAACCTGAATCATAAAAGAAGCGATGGGAATCATATGTTCAGGTGGCTCCTCGGGTAGAGCCCGCAAAATTCCTTTAGGTTGTCCGGTGGTACCGGAAGAATAGAGCATCGCACTGCCGAGACTCTCATCAGGTATAGCGTTATCTGGAAAAACAGAAGTCGCTTCATCCAGATTTGATATTCGATCAGCCAATTTATTGTCGGTGCCATCGACAACGAAACATTGTTGCACTGCTGGACATTGCTTGATTGCCTCTATTGCTACTGCAAGACAGGCTATAGACGTGATGAGAATTTGGCTCTCGCTATTATTTAAAATATACGCGAGTTCACTGGCAGTTAAGTATGAGTTGACGCATGTATAGTAGAGGCCGGACCGTTCTCCCGCCCCGCAGGTTTCTAAGTAACGTGAATTATTTTCCATGAAAATTGAATAATGATCTCCACGCTTTAAACCCTGACTGCGAAGCAAGTGTGCTAAACGATTGCAGCGGGCTTCATAGTCGCCATAGGTGACCACTTCACCTGAGTCTGCCATGATAAATGCGGGGCTGTGAGCCTGTGCAATTGCATATTTTCCTGGATACATTATTACTTCTCCTGTGTTGCCAAGAGGCCTTGATTACCGCTGCGGGCTGAATGGGCATCCCTTGATACAATTAGTCGTGTAACTAAAATAAAAATAGTGCTAGGTTCTGATTTTCGCCATCCTTCTCAATCATAACTAGGAGTATGCAACAACCTTAACCTATATTCAATCTGGCAACTAGTTGGCGCTAGGTAACATTGGTCACTGCACATTCATCTTTAGCTTGGAACCGTAGTCGCTTAGTAGATTAGTAGATTAGTAGATTAGTAGATTAGTAGATTAGTTTAACCTCGACTGTACTGGGCTTCAATCAACCCGACTTGAATTTTGAGCCCTCTACAAGGTCAAACGAGTAAGAAAACCTTCTTAATAATGTGTATCACTAAGCCAAGCTAGAACACATGTCGCCAACTTCATTACTTAGAATTATCCGATGAGTAGTACCAGAAAACACTAAATTATATGTTGAATTTCGGATCGTTATCTAAGCTCGAAAAAGAATATCATCGATTGCAATTTGTTAAATCTGGCGCTTACGCTTTAACTCACTAAAGTAGTCCACATTGGTTGGCAGCCCTAACAAGTCACGCCGCACTAAATCCATCGCGATCGCGGTTGCCGTGCGTTGAAAGCCTATCCTACCCACTGGCAAGAAAAATTTTCTAGCTTGAATCGAGCCTGCTTCACCCCAGGCCATCCAGACCGTGCCAACGGGTTTTTCTGGGCTGCCGCCTGCTGGTCCGGCTATGCCGGAGATAGTAAGGGCGATATCAGCACCGGATACGCGTAAGGCACCCTCGGCTAGTTCTCTGACGACTTCTTCGCTAACCGCGCCTTTTTGTTCAAGTGTTTTTGGCGAGACGCCTAGCATGGTCTGCTTCATGGCATTTGAGTAGACCACAAAGCCTGCTTCAAATACTGCCGAGCTACCTTCTTCACTGGTTATTCCAGCAGCAATGGCACCGCCCGTGCAGGACTCCGCCAGGGTGATTATTTTTCCATTGTCTAACAACGCTTTGTTAAGTGCTTGAGTTAGGCGAGTTGAGTCTGTGCCGATCACGTAGTCTGCAAATTTATCTTTGAATTTATCAGCCCATTCATCGTTTAGTGCGTCAAACTCTTTGCCCACTGTCGCGACCTTAATCTCAATCACTGGCATTTGAACACGAAAGCCCAAATCAACGTCTGCTGGCCAATCGGGGAATGCTTCGTTTACCATGTCTTGCAAGCCTGACTCGGTGACACCGAATAATCGCAGCCTGGTGATTTTTGATGTTGCCTGTATGTGGCCATGCGCTCGTATCAACGGCAACAACTGTTGTTCGACCATTGGTTTGAATTCGCTTGGTACACCAGGGGTACAAATAATCAAACAGTTTGCATGCAAACACCGAAAGCCAACCGCAGAACCGTATGGGTTTTCAATTATCTCACAATTTTCAGGTAAGTCAGTTTGCTTTAAATTAGATTGGGTGAGAACGAAATCACGCTTCGCTGCCCATATCTCAAGTTCTTTCAGCGCTTGTGGATGGCGGTGCAAAGGAGTTTCGGTCGCTACCGACAGAGCTTGTGCAGTTAAATCGTCAACCGTTGGACCTAAGCCACCATTAACAATTAGCACATCCGACACCTCGGCTAATTCCTTGATTGAACTCACCAACAACGACATATCATCACCCACGACCTTCTTAATGTAAGGAACCAAATTTAGGTCCTTTAGTGATTGCGCGAGATAGTTAGAATTAGTGTCCACGGTGTCACCGCTCATTAACTCATTGCCGGTCAGGAGTAGTGATATTTTCATATTTGATAAGGATTTTTAAAATGCCGCGCCCAAACGCAGAAGTGGAAAATTACAGGTTGAGGTAAATCTGCTATAAACGGTCGATTAACCGCCTTTACCAAGACCGGAACGCTTGGAGAACTAGCTCCGCTAATACGTCTCTGGTGGAGATATCGCAATGGTCAAAAAAACAAATTAGTGCGTTACTTGACGCAATAAATCTCGAGCTGCATTTTGCATTCGGGTGCGCTGCCAGATTAATTTAAACTTTCCACCATCCTTTTGCTGCCACAAAACTGCGGAGCGAATACCGGCTAATAGCATGGCTCTAATCTTAGGTGGTATGTCTTCGCGTTGGAGAAAGTTTTGCTCACCCTGCACAATTATCTGTGGGCGCATTTCACTAATAAATTTTTGGTACAGATCTGAGCATGCTTGAGTAAGCTCATCAGAATTTACGGCACTCAGTCGTTCAACAGCTTGACCAAACTCATTGAATGCTGACTGGTTATGGTAAAGTTGGCTCTGTAATTGTATCAAGGACATCGCGTATCGCAAAATCTCTACTTTATCGCCTTGGGGCGAACTCATTACGCCATCTGCAATCATTTTCAAGCCAGTGCGCACGCCTTGAATGCCACCGTAGACGGCAGGAGTATTCATCGCGTCTAAAACCATTATTGATTTCAGACAGGCCGCCTCAACCGCTGGATCTGCTGCACCGGTTCTAGCAATGGTTTGCACCTGACCACAGGCTTGTAATAGCCCGGCCAATGCGATGGTTCGTTCTTCAATTAGATTCATGTTTTTATACTAATAGTCCTAAAATTCTGCTTTAAATGACTTTAAACTGCTTTTGTAAAAGTCCAATTCTTTAGACCAAGCATCGATATTGTTGCTCGCTTGGCGAAAGCCATGGCCTTCGTCAGGGTATTCTACATAACTATGCGATAGCCCCAAGCTTTTTAGCACATCAATAATTTCGTGCGCTACGGTCGGTGGTACTACCTTGTCTTGCGAACCCTGAAAGACAATCATTGCACTCTGCAAACGATCTATCTTATTGATAGGCGAACGCTGTTGAAAAGCGCTGGATTCAAGCATTGCTGCTTCGGGGTGAAACGTCTCGCCAATCATTCTATCAGCATAGTGCTTTTCAAATTTATGCGTAGTGACGGCTAGAGTGACCAAATTACCAATACCGTAATAACAAGCCCCGGCACTAAATGTTTCAGGGTATTGAGTTAAAGCACAAAGTACTGCATAACCGCCCGCACTCTTACCACGAATACAAACTCCATTTACGTCAGCCTTGCCGCTAGCAATTAGGTGACTAATTCCATCGACAATATCGCTGGTGTCAATACTGCCCCACTGGCCATATAAAGCATCACGAAAGGCTCTGCCATAGCCTGAGCTGCCACGATGATTAACGTCTAAAATGGCAAAACCACGCTGAGTCCAAAATTGTTTTTGAACATCATAATAACCGTAAGCTCGCGCGGTCGGCCCGCCGTGCACCATGACGATTAACGGCGGCGGCGAACTATTATCCTGGTTTGAATACCGCGCATTGACAGGGGAATAGTAAAAACCATGGGCCTGTTGGCCATCGCGAGTGACAAATTCGATATGCTGGGCATGACTAATTTCATCGTCGGCTAAATTATTTGGCCTAATCCTACTAGAAAGGCTTGAAGGGATTATTGCTAGGGGCACAAATTGGCTCTGAGCTTGGTTCAACAATGCCAGCGTGGGCGAGGCATTAGTTGATAATATAACTGCCGCCGCTTGCCCTCTGCCATTTGCGCTCAGGTTCTGATAAACCAAGTTCGCAGCCGCAAGATCGACAATTTCAACAATCAGTGTTTCTTGATCAATCTGAATAAGCTGATCGGCCAAGGGTGAGCTTCCAAACGACAGCATTCGATCATCCGACCACTGGACTATACGAGCATCGCCGTATTGCCAATGTGGATAGCCGTACTCGAGTTGATCTTTAGTTACTTGGACCACAAGCATCTGGGCGTTGTTTGGATCAACGGCGTATATGTTCCAATAATTTTTGCTCGCATCTAATTCAGCCGAACTCTGCTCAGAAATTGCAAAATCCGCGGAAAAAAACAATTTCCCGTTATTACTAAAACATAACTGGCAAACGCTGGCTGATTGCTCTAATTCGACCCTGGTTTGTGCGCCTATCGACACCCCCGACTCATCAACTATGTAGTCGGCAATCCAAAGCTCGGTCTCATCCCAAGGCATATTGGGGTGACGCCACTGCACCCATGCAATACGCTGGCGTTGGCTGTCGATGCAAAGGTTGCTATAAAAGTCTGCGCCTTCTAATAAGCGAACTTCCACTTCACTATTGCTTTCAAGGGCATTTAATTTGATGGAGGCTATGTAGGAAACGTTCTCGCTCGCCACATGTGAGGAATCTAGATTCTCGCATTCAACAATACTCAGCAGGTAATTATCGGATGCTTGAACGACATCCGCAAACATCAATTGTTGGGTTTGATTGCCATCGGGCTCACTAACTAAGGAGCTTACGCGCTTCGGTAAAGAGGCAAGGCGACTTCCTTCAGTGGAGCTTTGATCTAGGGCACCGGGGCTTAGACGCTGATGATACAAGCATTGATCGTTTTGATTGGCGAAAAACAAATCGTTGCCAAACAACCAAAATGGCTTACCTCCATATTCGCTAATACACGTTCGACAATGGTAAGGCTCTGGAGTGAGACAGATCGACTCACTCGCGGTCTGATAAATAAGGGCCCCTCGCCCTTTTTGTTGCTTTAATACCGATAGGTAAATTACACCGTCACCCCATACCTGGGGATAACTATTGGTGTCTGAACCCGAGAAAACAGACTCAACCGTCAAATCAGACTGCCAATCTAAATGGTCACTCATAATACTATCGTCTACCAATCTGTGGACTTAAGTCATCCGCTAATTTTCAGCAGTCCGCCAAGATATAATCACTGAGTCATCCACTGAGTGCTCAGCGAAAAAACCAGGATAGGCTTCGAGTGCGCTTTGGATTAAACCTTCAGATTGATAACGCGGCCTGTTATTACTGCCCAGTACGTAAGGTGACATTTGGTGAATGCTATCAAGCTTGCCTTCGCTATCAATAAAAGCGATATCAATGCCTGCGACTACATTATTCATGTGAAAACTTGGACGTACAGCTTGCTCAAATACAAACAATATCGGCTTAGCTGAAATCGTGGATTTGCAAACCCGTTGAAAACCAGCCGCGCGGGTCGAAGAATTGTTGGCCAATTTGACCGAAAACTCCTTATTTTCTCCATCGGCATAATCAATGACAACTATTGCTTCTGGCATTGATTCAAGGGCCAAATTGCTGGTTTCGCATACGAGTTCTGCGTTGGCTAAACCAGAAAACGACAGCACTAACAAACAAATAACCAAACCCAAGCGCTGGCCCAATAATCTATTTTTGTAAGACTTCATTTTAATCATAGTGCTAATTCTTGGCTAATTAGTGGTGGCAGATTTACTTGGTTACTTTTCAGCGGTAGCTTCACGCATTATCTCTTGAATCTGATTGGCCAGTTCCAGAGCACGTAATCCCTGCAATCCAGTGACCATTGGCATACTATTGCCTTTTGCTACTTCAACAAAATGA
>JBLHMH010000031.1:0-25828 GCA_047621785.1 Polaribacter sp.
GCTATCAGCGTATGTTGGGTAAAAATGTATTGCACCCAATGGGCTGGGACTCATTTGGCTTACCCGCTGAAAACGCCGCAATTGCCAATAAAACTGCGCCAGCTGCGTGGACCGACGAGAATATTGCTCACATGCGTGATCAGCTTAAGCGACTTGGGTTTAGCTACGACTGGGATCGAGAATTAGCAACCTGCAAACCTGATTATTATCGTTGGGAGCAGTGGTTTTTCACCCAACTTTATGAACGCGGTTTAGTCTATAAAAAAGAGGCTGAAGTGAATTGGGATCCGGTCGATCAAACCGTGCTTGCCAACGAGCAAGTGATCGACGGCCGCGGTTGGCGATCAGGCGCCTTGGTCGAAAAAAAGAAGATACCGCAATGGTTTGTCAAAATCACTGACTATGCGCAAGAACTCTTAACGTCACTGGATGACCTACCTGGATGGCCCGATTCCGTCAAAACCATGCAGCGCAACTGGATTGGAAAGTCAGTTGGGGCTGAAGTTGTTTTTTCAGTTGCAGGGGCGAATGATTTGCGAGTTTTCACTACTCGTCCAGATACCATCATGGGCGTCACTTATCTAGCTGTCGCAGCTGATCATCCCTTGGCAATTGCAGCGTCACAGGCCAATTCTGATATTACAACTTTTCGTCAGCAATGCCAGCAAACCTCAACCGCAGAGGCTGATTTAGAAACCATGGAAAAGCTTGGCATCTCTCTAGGGATAACCGCGACGCACCCTGTCAGCGGTGAACCAATTCCAGTTTGGTGTGCAAATTTCGTACTCATGAGCTATGGCACAGGAGCCGTAATGGCGGTTCCAGCACACGATCAAAGAGATTATGAATTTGCAAATAAATATGGGATAGGTATTAAACCGGTTATCCACCCAGTGGAAGGACAGCTGGATATTAGCCAACAGGCGTTCGTCGATCATGGCGTTTTAGCCAATTCAGGCGAGTTTGATGGGCAGAGTTCAGCAGATGCAGGCCAATCTATCACTCAATGGCTAACCGAACGCAAACTGGGCGAACAGAAAATTAATTATCGACTTCGCGACTGGGGTGTTTCTCGGCAACGCTATTGGGGTTGTCCTATTCCTATAGTTTACGATGCTAATGGGAATGCCAGTCCTGCGACTGAGTTTCCGGTTGAATTGCCGACTGATGTTGTTATGGACGGCGTCGGCTCACCGATTAAGAAGATGTCCTCATTTATTGACACAGTGCATCCGCTTACTGGCGAACCGGCACAACGTGAGACTGATACATTTGATACTTTTTTTGAGTCGTCCTGGTATTACGCACGTTTTTGTTGCTCAGATTTAGACACAGCCATGCTTGATCATCGAGCTAACCATTGGTTGCCTGTTGATCAATATGTCGGCGGCATAGAGCATGCGGTTATGCATTTGTTGTACGCACGGTTTTTTCACAAGTTGATGCGTGACGTTGGTTTGATCGATTCAGACGAGCCATTTGTTAATCTGCTGACTCAAGGTATGGTTATTGCTGACACCTACTTCAGAAAAGTGGGTGAAGGCAAAGAAGTCTTCTACGCACCCAATGAGGTTGAAGTAGAGCGTGATAGCAAAGGTGGCGTCGTTAGTGTGATTCTAATTGCCGATGGTCAGCCGGTGTCGGTAAAACTTGAGAAAATGTCCAAATCCAAAAATAATGGAGTCGATCCGCAGAGTATGATCGATCGTTATGGAGCAGACACGGTACGCCTATTTACTATGTTTGCTGCGCCGCCGGAGCAATCATTAGAGTGGAACGATGATGCAATAGCTGGCGCGTCGCGATTTCTTCGCAGATTATGGGGCTTTTTCCATAAGCACCAATCGAGCTTAAGGGTTGCACCACTTTCTGCATGCGCTGATGCTTCGATTTTTAGCGACAGTAATTCTGAAACCAAGTCCTTGCGATTAATAACTCATACGATAATTGGTCGGGTAACGCGCGATTATGAACGTCAACAATATAATACTGTTGTTGCTGCAGCCATGGAGCTCATGAACGGCGCAGAGAAGGCCAATTGGGATGCGATGGGTAATGATGCAGCACCAGCACTGTCAGAGCTGTGTTACACCCTAGTTAAAACCTTAGCACCGGTCACACCACATCTATCAGAGCATCTGTGGACGTTGTTTGGCCCCGGCGACACACATTTAAATGACGCTTGGTTAGTTCTGGATGAGTCAGCACTGGTGCGCGACGAGGTGACTTATGTAGTGCAAGTCAACGGTAAACTTCGGGCCAAGTTAGAGGTGGCAGCTTCAGCCGAAAAGCAGCAAATTGAAGAAATGGCGCGTAATGATGAAAATGTTAAGCGCTTTCTCGAAGGGTTTACTATTCGTAAGATTATTGTGGTTCCAAATAAACTAGTTAATATCGTTGCCAATTAGTAGGGTTTGGCACGCGCATAAGATAAAATCCAAACCTCCTGATATCGTTTTACGATAATCGTTAAAGAAAATCTATAAACTGGTGATAGTGCCAGTCAACCTCATGCAGGCTTTAAATCCATGATAAAACTAACCTACCTTAGAAATGTGTTTTTAACTACGGTGCTAGCGCTAGCGTTAGCGGCTTGTGGTTTTCATCTGCGCGGCAATATCCCACTGCCAAGTGGCATCAGTAATATGTTTATTGAAGCCCCAAAAGGGGATTTTAGTGATAAGTTGTCACGAGTGCTCACTAATGCTGGCGCCGAACTAGCGACGGGTCCTGGCGGTGCTGACGTGGTGCTAAAAATCACCTCTGCTGCTACTAACCGAACAGTCGGTACTTTGGACGCGCGTGGTAAGGCAGACAGTTATAATTTAGTGTTTTCGGTGAGTTATCGATTAGAAGATCCCGCCGGCAAGAAAATCCGCAGCGCGTCTATTAGCGAGACAAGGCGCTATAACTTTAATCCTGAGCTAGTAATTGAATCTGAATCTGAGGAAGCTGATTTGCTGAAAGATATGGAACAAGAAGCGGCGATAAATATCGTTCGTCAATTGGCATCCATAACAGATTACCCAGCACCACCAGCCCAATAAGCTGTCTGCTCGGTAGAGCCCTAGAGCCGCTTATTGCTAGCGCATTACGATTGTCTATCGAACTATTCAGGCAGTTATCCACTAAGGGGTCCAAAACCTAATGTTCTAACCTTTGATTAATCCCGATTATGCGAATAGCCATTGATGAACTTGCAAACGGACTAAGCCGACTTTGTAAAGAAGGTGGCCAAAATCTGCCTAGAATTATTCTAATAAATGGTAATGAGCCTCTATTGATTGAGGAGGGCTTAGATCAAATTCGCGAAATCTTAAAACCCATCGGTTTTGCAGAACGCGTAAAGCTTCAGTTAGAGGCCGGATTTGATTGGGGGGGCGTGACTGGAGCGGGGCAGATGATGTCGCTATTTTCTGAGCGGCGTCTTATTGAGCTGAGAATTCCTAAGTCACTCGGCGCTCCCGGATCCAAGGCTTTGGTCGAATATTGTGGAAACCCGCCTGACGATGATCTGCTGGTGGTGATTATGCCTGGCTTGGACAAACGCCAACGTCAGGCAAAGTGGGCAAAGGTTGTTGAGCAAAGTGGTTGGATGGTAGATTGTCTTGATGTTAGTGCTCAACAGTTTCCACGCTGGATCAAGCAGCGTCTGCAATCGAGAGCATTAAGAGTAGAGAACGGGGTGGTGGATTTATTAGCAGAACAGCTAGAAGGTAATGTATTAGCGGCTGCTCAAGAAATCGATAAGCTACAAGCATTAGCCGAAACCGGAGCGGTTAGTCTAAAGCTTGTTTCTGAAAGCTTGGCCGATCAAGCTAGGTTTGATGTTTATGCGCTGACTGATATATGTTTGGCCGGCGATTTTTCAAGATCTTTGCGGATCAAGCAGCGCTTACAATCCGAAGGGATAGAACCGGTAATTGTGGTGTGGGCATTGGTTCGAGAGATACGCGCTTTAGCCAGTATTTCATCGGCCATAGCCGCAGGCCAGAACCGCTCGCAGGTATTCAAGCAAAACCGAGTATGGAGCAAGCGTGAGGCATTGGTTAATGCTGCGCTTTCACGTGCAGGCAGTGACTATTGGTATAGTTTGCTGGAGCAAGCGGCGCATCTTGACCAAACCGTTAAAGGCCAACGATATAGCGAAGTTGGTTCCATCTGGCATCAGATCGAAACTTTATGTGCCGCTGTTTGTGGTGTAGAAGTAATTCGAGCTGCGGTATAACATTAATGATTGTCGCTTTTTCGAGAAGCGCCATTTAAGTAAGGTTATTTGAATAAGTGAATTTTAATATGAGTATGGTATGAATCGGCCAATTGAGCTTAATGACTATATCAGCCAACTGGGGCGTAATGCCCGTATTGCTGCACGAGCGATGGCTGCAGCCTCTTGCTGCGAAAAAAATGCCGTGCTAATAAATATAGCGAACGCCATTGAGTGCGCACAAAACGAGCTTGTTCAAGCCAATAAGGTGGATCTAGACAACGGCCGTAAGCAGGGTTTAGACGCGGCATCGCTCGATCGCTTAGAGCTTAGTCCAAGCGTAATCAAAGCTATGGCTGAAGGTTGTCGGCAGGTCGCCGGTTTGCCTGATCCAGTAGGGGAAATACAAGACCTAAGTTATCGGCCTAGTGGAATCCAAGTTGGCAAAATGAGAGTTCCTTTGGGGGTGATTGGTATTATTTATGAGTCTCGTCCTAATGTTACAATAGACGCTGCAGCACTTTGTTTGAAGTCGGGTAATGCTACTATTTTACGCGGTGGCTCAGAGGCAATTCACTCTAATCGCGCAATCGCAAAGCTAATCTCGAATGCATTAGACAGTAGCGGTCTTAACGCACATGCTGTGCAATTGGTGGAAACCACGGATCGCGCCGCCGTCGGTCAGATGATTAGCATGCCTGAATATATTGATGTGATTATTCCACGAGGCGGCAAAGGTCTGATCGAGCGCATCAGTAAAGATGCAAAAGTTCCGGTAATCAAGCATTTAGATGGAATCTGTCATGTCTACATTGATCGCCAGGCTGACCTCGATAAAGCCTATAATATCGCACTGAATTCCAAGACCCATCGTTACGGTGTATGCAATGCGCTGGAAACCTTATTGGTACACCAAGACGTTGCTGAGCTTGTGTTGCCCAAGTTGATTGATGCCTATCTGCAAAAAGGGGTTGAGCTAAGAGTTTGTCAGCGAAGCCTAGACCTTTTCCAGAATTTAAACCTTATTGCCGCAAGTGAATCTGATTGGAGCACCGAATATTTAGCTCCTATCTTATCGATTCGCATCGTCGACGACTATGCGCAGGCCGCAGACCACATTGCAATGTATAGCTCTGCGCATACCGAAAGTATCGTCACTGAAAACATTACTACTGCTCGACGATTTCTGGCCGAGGTCGATTCCAGTTCCGTTATGGTTAATACGTCAACCCGATTTGCAGACGGCTTTGAGTATGGCCTGGGTGCTGAAATTGGCATTAGTACCGATAAATTACATGCTCGTGGCCCAGTAGGCTTGCACGGTTTAACATCGCAAAAATACGTCGTTTTTGGTGATGGACATATTCGAACTTGAGCATGCCTAACAGAATCAAACTGTTAGCCTAGAAAACCACAGTCTGCATGAAATATTAATAGTAACTTCACCAATTCTCTTGATCAACACCTGCCCTATAATCCTTCGAAATGCAGAAACATCATAAGCTTATTGGAGTATTTGGCGGCACATTTGACCCTCTCCATCTAGGTCATATAAATGCAGTAAATGAGCTTAACGAGCAGATTGAATTTGAAGGCATACACTGGGTGTTGAGTGCTAGGCCACCACATAAGAATCAAATTTCTGCTTCGATCGAACAACGGTTTATGATGCTTCAGCTTGGTTTAGCATGCTATCCACAGTACATTGCAGATGATCGTGAGATAAAACGTTCAGAAAAGTCTTATACTTTAGATACTATCTCAGAATTTAAGCAGCAATACCCCGAGCATAAATTGTGCCTAATTATCGGCGGTGACAGTTTATTGCGATTGGCTACTTGGTATCGCTACCAGGAGTTGATCGACCAGGTGCATATAGTGGTTATGGCTCGGCCTGGATACCAACTAATTGTGCCTAATTATTTACAAGATCGGCAAATCAATTCACTTAGTGAACTGGTTCAGCAAGATGACCCGAGTTTAGTCATTTACCGACACTGCAATTACGATATTTCATCGACCCATATACGAACTCTATTCGGTAGCAGTACAGAGCTTGACTATCATGCCCTTAAAAAATTGCTACCAGAACCGTTAATTGACTATATTCAAGCTAAGCAAAGCTATAAAATACCCCCTATGAATCCTGAACAAATAAAAGATCAAGTAGTCGCCGCCCTGGAAGACGTAAAAGGACAAGATATTCGAGTGATTGATATCACTGATGTATCGAATTTTGCCGATTTCATGATTGTTGCCAGCGGCACCTCCGATACGCACGTCAAAGCTCTGGCTCGCGAAGCCTCGACCAGTCTGCGTACCCAAGGTGTTAAGCCAATTGGCGAAGATGGTGCTGACATTGGTGAGTGGGTGATGGTCGATTTTGGTGACGTTGTGCTACACGTTATGCGACCTGAAGTTCGAGAATATTACGATCTGGAGAAACTCTGGGACGAAGATGTGCGGGAGCTCGTGAAAAAGCATCGTGAGCAAAACGACGCTTAGACCTGTGTTTAAACTAAACAGACCGGTGGTGTATAGGATACGCGATAATAGTTACCCTACTAATTGATTTCGAAGTTATCGCTTTTCTATACTGTGCCATCGGTAGTTTGATCGATTGTTGTTATGTCGCCCCCTGTTTATCAAACCATTAGCCAATTTCAAGAACCGGCATGCGCATTAGATTAATAGCAGTAGGTACTCGTATGCCCAAATGGGTACAGCAGGGTTTTGAGGAATATGCTCAGCGTATGCCTGTGCTCTGTGACCTAGAATTGATCGAAATCGCAGCAAAAAAACGAGGTAAGAATGCGGATACTGCGCGAATTTTGAGAGATGAGGCAGACGCTTTAAAAGAAGCGATTCCGCGCGGCAGCCTAACCATCGCACTCGATCGTATCGGCAAGACTATTGACACCCTTGGCTTAGCCAAACATTTGCAGAATTGGATCGACGAAAGTCAGGATGTTGCTATTTTGGTTGGAGGTCCAGAAGGAATCGATCCACGATACCTGCAATCAGTGAACCTAAAGTGGTCTCTATCTGCAATGACATTCGCCCATCCGATTGTTCGGGTAATGTTAGCCGAACAGCTCTACCGAGCTTGGAGCATTAATGCCAATCTACCTTACCATCGAGGCGATTAATGAGCGCCTATTACCACAATGATTAATCCATCGGCAATCACTCAAGAAAATAAACCTCAATTGATTCTGGGGTCTGCGTCACCGCGTCGCCGAGAATTGTTACAAGCCATGGGTTGCCATTTTTCTGTTCAATCGGCGGACATTGATGAGCAGCAGAATGTAGCTGAAGGCGCGAGCGACTATGTAGCGCGCTTGGCGCTGGAAAAAGCTCAAGCGGTAGCCGATTTACAATTGCCGTCGGACCACTCCGTGGCAATTCTTGCTGCGGATACGATTGTAGTGCAAGCCAATAGAATTTTCGGCAAACCAAAAGATCAAGCCGACGCTTTTCGAATGTGGAATAGTTTGCAAGACTGCAGCCATACCGTAATCACTGGCGTATGTTTAATCTTTGGTGATGTTGTTCAATCTTGCCTAGTTCAGAGCAGAGTAGAATTTGGGCCGATTAGTGATCAGCAAATGCAACGTTATTGGCAGTCTGGCGAACCATTAGATAAGGCGGGCGGCTATGCGATTCAAGGGCTTGCTTCAGCTTGGGTTAAGCTTATTCATGGTAGTTATTCAAATGTGGTTGGGCTACCGTTGAGAGAGACCAATCAATTACTAACGCTAGTCGAGCACAATTGGCTATAAATCATCTCAACTTATAACTCCAAAGTGAAACTTATTGCCCTTTATGGCTAGCAAACAAGAAATTTTGATCAATGTTACGCCACACGAGACTCGCGTGGCAGTGGTTGAGGATGGCATAGTTCAGGAGCTATACGTCGAGCGAACCGTTACGCGTGGCATTGTTGGGAATATTTACAAAGGCAAAGTAGCTCGTGTGTTGCCTGGTATGCAAGCCGCATTTGTGGATATAGGCTTAGACAAGAATGGTTTTTTACACGCTGCAGACATTGTCTACCCTAAACCTGGGGTTGCGCCGCAGATAAGTCCAGCCGCTAAAGAAGATATTGGCGCAGTGCCAAGGCCGATACAAGATCTTGTGCATCAGGGTCAAACTGTTTGGGTGCAAGTAATTAAAGATCCAATAGCGGATAAAGGCGCCCGATTGAGTACCGAATTGACTGTTCCATCGCGTAATTTAGTTTATATGCCGAACGGTTGCGAAATTGGAATTTCTCAAAAAATTGAATCGCGTGCCGTGCGTAGTCGCTTATATGCGATGGTGGTCAACCTTGTGGATGCTAATTCCATGCCCGGAGGTTTTATTGTTCGCACCCTTGCGGAGTCGGCGCATGATGAGGAGATAGCCAACGATTTAGGCTTTGTGCAGAGACTCTGGGCGCACACCAAAAAAGCGATGAAAACTGCTAAATCGGCATCCCTGGTTCATCAGGATCTACCGCTGCCATTACGCATTCTGCGTGATCTGCCCAGTGAGCGTTTAGTCAGTATTCGAATCGATTCGAAGCAAGCAGCTGATAGTGCGTTAGACTTTGCGCGTGATTTAATTCCCGAGATGGCTGAAAAAATAGAATTCTATACGGGGTCAGAACCACTATTTGAATTGTATTGTGTTGAAAAGCAAATTACTGAGGCTCTACTAGCAAAGGTCATGCTTAAAAACGGAGGTGACCTAGTGATAGATCAAACCCATGCGATGACGACAATTGATGTCAATACCGGCTCATATGTGGGCCGCAAAGATCATCAGCAAACCATACTCAAAACGAATCTTGAAGCAGCCAGTGAAATTGCTCATCAATTAAGATTGCGAGGCTCAGGTGGAATCATCATTATTGATTTTATTGATATGCTCAGAGCAAAAGATCAACAACTAGTATTGTCAGCTTTGGAACGCGAGCTTGCTCTCGATCGGGTGAAGACTAGCATCACCCAACTGTCGCCACTTGGCCTAGTGGAAGTGACTCGTAAGCGAACCCGAGAAAGCCTGCAGCAAATAATGTGTGAGACTTGTGAAGTATGTGAAGGCAGCGGTATGGTGAAAACCGTACAAACGGTGTGTTATGAAATATTACGAGAGATATTACGCGAAAGCCGTCAATATAAAGCAGGGGGATACACCGTGATTGCGTCACCAAAGGTGGTACATCATCTGCGTGAGCAACAATCGCGCAGTTTAGACGAGCTTCAAGAATTATTAGAGCGGCCGATTAAATTAAAAGTCGACTCACTTCTTACCCAGCAGCAATACGATATTGCATTGAGCTAATTGTTAAATAGACTATATTCGATCGACTGAGATGAAACTGATTTTTAAAATCGTTATTACACTATTACTAATCTATATCTTGATGTGGTCAGGCCTGGCTGCGTATTTTAGTTATGCAGAGCGCCACAAAGAATTACTCGAATCAAACCTGAGTAGTTTGTTTAAGCGCGAGGTGAGCATTCATGAGATTCGCACCGGTTGGAAAGGCCTTTCACCAGTGATGCAACTTAATGGATTTAATGTTGCTGGAGACACGCCAGAACAGCCTGCCTTGGCGTTTAAATCTTTGACCGCGAAATTAGCGCCTCTATCAATTTTACAGTTCTGGCCCCGCCTAACTGAATTTGCAGTTGAACAACCAAGCCTTGAGATTGTTTCTTTAGAGAACAATACGCTACAAATAGCAGGGCTGATATTGAATTCCAATGAATCACTGGGCCTCAACCCCAAGCGACTTATTTCATGGTTGTTGAATCATCAAAGTGCTGTCTGGTTGGATGGCGAGGTGGTTTGGAGGCGTCGCAACACCGAGATTCAGCGTTATAAAAACATAGCGTTTGTATACAAACGAAATCAGGATGTACGCGAAATAAGTGCTACGACGGTGACCCCCAAAGGCCCGTTTGCGTTTAAAGCTCGTACCACAGGCGATGTACTCGAGGCTGATAATTGGGATGCATCATTTGAAGTGCTGGGCGAAAGCGGGCAGCAGTTATTGGCGCCCAAAGACCTGTCTTTATCTGTGGAAAAAGGCCAGGGTCACCTTGAGCTAAAAACATTAGATATTCAGCAAATACAGGATTTTCTGTTAATCACGGGTCTAAGCGAAGCCGTTGGTTGGCTATTGGACTCACAATTATCAGGTCGTTTGCATGGTGTTAGTTTCGATTTTTCTGGACCTTTACTAGAGTCTCATGATTGGAGCTTGTCGGCCTTTGCCTCAGACGTTGCATTCGATGCGACTGACGTCGCGCCAGGTATGAGCAACTTGGCAGGCAAGGTAAGCGCGTCAGGGCGTGGAGGAAGTTTTGAGTTTTCCGCCGAGCAAGCCATATTCAAGTGGCCACGATGGTATCCGCAAGACCTATCGATTGACAAAGCAGCAGGTCAAGTCGATTGGTCGATAGGTGATAATAGAGAGATCGAGATTATTCTATCGGATGGTGTGTTTGAGGATGACGTTGCCAAGATTTCTGAGTTGAACGCCAATATTAGCATTGATAGTAAGAGCCGAAACGTATCCAGCTTGGGTCAGCTATTCAAGGTAGATTCGGTTAGGGATCTGAGTTTTGAGGAAGGTGAACTAGTAGAGAGACCAAAATCAGACGGCTCAGCGTTCAAATTGTCACGGCGTACCAGACCGTTGGAATTGAATGCCAGTGCGCGTTTTGAATTAGCCTCCATGGCGCAAGCTTTGCGTTATTTACCTAATATTCCAAAACTCAGAAAATTAAGAACTTGGTGGAGTAATGCTTTTCTTGCAGGAAGCACTCAGGGTGGTTTTATCAGTTATCAAGGTGAGTTGTCTAAAAACGCAATGAAAGTGGGAAAAGCTAAACTTTCCGGGTACTCAAGTTTTTCAGATGTAACAATAGATTATGGTTACCAGGACAATTGGCCAAAGCTCATGAATGGCAAGGGTGTCGCCGAGTTGAATGATGATTTATTATCAATCATGCCCGACCAAGCATGGCTTGGAAACGATGAATTGAGCAATGCAAAAGTGGACATTCGCTCTTTGTTTGATAGTGATAGGTCGATAGATATAGCAGGGTCATCGGTCAGTAATTTAGCCACCGTAATGGAGTTTTTATTCGCAGGGCCGTTGATTGCGCCAGATAAAAGACTTGATGTCCTGCCTATTACGGCTCGAAAAGGCCGTATCGAAACCGACGTTAAGATAAGTTTACCGTTAAATGATTTGCGTGCTACCACCGTTAGCGGAAGTGCAAAATTGACCGGTGGCGAATTAATTCTGCCGCAAGGTGTGCCAATGACAAATGTCGCGGCTAAGGTGGACTTCACCGAGCGCAGCGCGTCTTCAAAAAACATCACAGCCTACTTCTTGGGGGGCACCGCAAACGCAACGCTTATCACAACGCAAGAGGCGCAACCGCCTAAATTGGAAGTGGTGGCGAACGGTCAAGGAGACCTCAGTTTTATACAGCCGTGGGTGGGTGAGCATTTACTCTCGTGGATCAGTGGTGTAACTCAGTGGCAGGGTTCAGTAGCAATAGACGGGTCTCAAATTGGTATCAATGTTGTATCCGATTTATCGGGTGTGACCGTCAGTGCACCTGCCCCGCTGGCTAAACCTGCCGAAACAAGCCGGCCATTCTCACTTGCAATGCAGCTTGGCGGCAATGATATCGAGCAGCGTCTAGGTTTTGAATACGGTGGTAACTTACAGGCACTTTTTACTGGCAATCTGGGCGCTGACAATTCGTTTTTTGATAACGCTATCATTAGAGTCGGCGACGATCAACCGTTTGATCAATTACAGGCTGCGCCTGGGATAAATTTTGCGGTTGAGTATCCCGATTTTGATCTAGACAGTTGGTTGTCGGCGATTATCAATCTGGCAATACTAGAAGTCGCACCAGTGGAAAAACCAAACACCCTATTTTTGGATTCTATGCGCAGTGTCAAAGTCACCTCAGACAATACCCAGTTTCTGAATAGGCCGTTCGGCGAAGTCAAAATTTCTGCTTTATCGGTAGATGGCTTGTATTGGATAGCAACCGTTAAGGGTGACCAAATGGATGGTTCTGTGCAGGCAGAGCCACGCTCAGATGTCGGTAATTATCGTTTAAACCTATCGCGCTTACATATACCAAAATCGAAACGATCTTTAGTCCCGCCTGATCCAATTAATCGAAATCTTGATCCTTCGTCTTACCCTAAGATTGAGTTAAGCGCAAAGTCTTTCAAGTTGGCAGGTAAACCTTTGGGTAGTCTAAAGGTAGTGGGTGCCCCGCAAGGCGCCCAGTGGAAGATTGCAACTCTAGAGATGATCGATCAAGGTATCCGTACCATCGGAGCTGGGCAGTGGGTAAATAACTCAGATGCTGGGTCGTTATCCAATTTTGTTATCCACACAGTTATCGATGAAGCCGGTAATGTTTTAGACGACATGGAGTTTGCTGGCCTAGTCAAAAAAGGCAGCGGTACCTTAGATGCAAATATCAAATGGCAAGGTGCGCCACACGAATTCGATTTCTCACGTCTGAATGGCGACTTTGACTTGCATATCAGTGATGGTGAACTAGTTAAAGTTGAGCCTGGTAGCGGTAAATTATTTGGGTTATTTAACTTTAATGCTTTTGCTAGACGACTCACACTCGATTTTAGAGACGTATTTTCAAGTGGTTTACAGTTCGATCGAATGCGTTACACAGGGTTATTGGCGGACGGTGAAGCCATTATGCGAGATGCCTATATTTTTTCCCCAGCGGTGTTCGTTCAGATGGAAGGTAAGATAGACTTGGGTCGCGAATTGATAGATATGGAAATTCATGCTTCACCCGAACTTGGCGGAAACCTAACATTGCTGAGTGCCTTGGCTAATCCGGCGGCCGGAGCCGTGGTTTTCCTAACCCAACAAATATTTAAAGATCAAATGCGCCTGTCTAGTTTTAAAAGTTATCGAGCCCTGGGTACCTGGGACGATTTCGAACTGAATGAATTTAATCAGGGCGACACTCCCGCCGATGAAGTTCCTAGGGCTGGCTCTGAACCGGGTCAGCTAAGCTCTGACTCTAGAGGCCAGTGACTTAAAATATCAGATGAGGCGGCGATCAAATAACATTCAAAGCACACAAGTAGCTTATTCTGTGCAAGCGCTACAGGCTGTCTGGGTATATGACTGAATTGCTTAAAGTCGCGTGCCTGCAAATGACGTCGACCAATAGTGTCGAGAAAAATTTGGTATTTGTTGACCAGCAAATGCGACTCGCGCGCGATCTAGGCGTTGAGTTGATTCAATTGCCTGAAAACTTCGCACAAATGCCTATTCGCAGAGCCGAGCAGCACATCGAAACCCCGAATGACGGTGTTATTCAGTCATTTTTGAGCTCCAAGTCAAAGCAATACCAAATGATGGTGGTTGCCGGCTCAATACCAATCCAAGCAAAGGGTCGGGGCAGGCCTCACGCACGATGCTTGGTTTTCGATCACTCGGGCGTTCAAATTGCAGCGTATAACAAAATTCATCTTTTCGATGTGGATTTACCCGACAAACAGAATTATAAGGAATCAGCCACATACTTAGCCGGTGAAGTGACAGAGGTGAAGGTTGTGGAAACCTCGCTGGCTAAGCTGGGCTTAAGTATTTGCTACGATTTGCGGTTTCCAGAATTGTATCGGATGTTTGCTGTTCAGGGAGTAGAGATAGTTATGGTTCCGTCTGCTTTCACTGCGACCACAGGGCAGGCACACTGGCGTACCTTGTTACGGGCTAGGGCCATAGAGAACCAGACGTTTGTGATGGCTGCCGCTCAGGTAGGTAGGCATGATAATGACCGCGAAACTTGGGGGCACTCAATGATAATTGACCCGTGGGGCGTCGTGTTGAGCGAATTTGATGACGAATACCAGCCTGCCAAGGAATTGGCAGTCGCAGCGACCAAACGTGTTGGCTTGCTAATAGCGGACTTGGATTTGAAAAAGCTGACTGATCTCAGAATCAAATTTCCTGCGCTAACGCATAGACGCCTATAGAGTACATTCCACCGAATCCACGGGCTGTCGTTGAGCGAGGATTTAGTTGGCGAATCGATCGTAATCCACCTAGAATGCATCGCCTAGGAATGCAATAATAGGTGTCCCCCATGGGTCGGTTAAACAACTGACGCCACCACCAATCAAGCTCAAAAATATGAATCAAAATCATTACCAAATTGCTCACAAAACCCTATTAGAACCGACTGGTTTAGACGCGTCTGATCTGGATAAAGTTATTCATCGTTTGGGTAATGTGGCCGGCAACGATTTTTCTGATCTGTATTTTCAATATGCCAAGCATGAATCTTGGTCTTTAGATGAAGGCAAGGTTAAGAATGGCAGCTTTAGTATCGACAAAGGCGTTGGGCTACGTTCAATCTGTGGTGAAAAAACGGCATTCGCGTATAGCGAAGACCTTGATCGATCCGCTATTTTGGCAGCGGCCGATGTTGTTACTGCAATCGGGCGCCAAGGCCAGAACAAAATGCAGAAGCTGGATTGGCAGCAATCTCGAATAGTCTCATTATATTCTGACGATGACCCTATCTCAGCAATGGACGATAAACTTAAAATTGCAATTCTTGAGCAAGCTGACCAAGCTGCACGTGAGAAAGACAAACGTGTGAAAGAGGTTATGGCAAGCTTGTCTGCGGTCTATGAAGTGGTATTAATTGTTACCAGCGACGGTCGTCAAATCCCTGATGTACGGCCCCTAATACGTTTAAACGTCAGCGTAATTGTAGAGGAAAACGGTAAGCGTGAACGCGGCTCAATGGGTGGCGGCGGGCGAATGGGCCTAGACTATTTCGATTCTCGTTTGATCACTGAATATTCGCATGAAGCGGTGCGTCAGGCCTTAGTAAGTCTTGCTGCAATTGATTCTCCTGCGGGCACTATGGAAGTAGTGTTGGGCTCCGGTTGGCCAGGCATTTTATTACATGAAGCGGTAGGGCACGGTCTGGAAGGCGATTTTAACCGCAAAGGCACTTCCGCTTTCGCCGGTCGCATGGGTGAAAAAGTAGCATCTGGGCTTTGCACCGTGGTCGATGATGGCACCATCGCCGATCGTCGCGGTTCACTAAGTGTTGACGACGAGGGTAATCCTGCGCAGAACACTGTTTTGATCGAAAAAGGTATTCTAAAGGGTTATATGCAAGACGAGCACAATGCCCGTTTGATGGGTATGTCCGTGACGGGCAATGGCCGCCGCGAATCATTTGCACATTTGCCCATGCCGCGCATGACTAATACTTATATGCACGCCGGGCCGCACGACCCTCAGGAAATCATCAAGTCGGTTAAAAAGGGCTTATACGCGGTTAATTTTTCTGGAGGACAGGTAGACATTACCTCCGGTAAGTTTGTGTTCTCTTCTAGCGAAGCCTATTTAATTGAAAATGGTAAAATCACTCAGCCGGTTAAAGGCGCAACCTTGATCGGTAATGGCCCTGAAGCCATGCAAACAATTAGCATGGTCGGCAATGATCTTGAACTCGATTCTGGTATTGGTGTGTGCGGTAAAGAAGGCCAAAGTGTACCGGTAGGTGTTGGACAGCCCACTCTGAAAATGGATGCCCTGACCGTTGGCGGAGTTCAGTTATGAGTCTTGATCTAAGCCGTGCAGCAGCCATCGCATTAGAGCATGCGAAAAAATTAGGCATGGATCAATCGGAGGCATCCTTACATTTAGGCACCGGTGTCGCCGTTACCGCACGCCAGCAGCAATTGGAGACTGTCGAAAAGCACAATGACGCACAGTTAGTGGTCAGCGTATACAAAGATCATAAGACGGGCTCGGCCAGTAGCGCAGATTTAACTGAAAAAGGCATTCAAGATACCGTGAAAGCGGCTTGTTCTATTGCGAGTTTTACCGGCGCTGACGAGTGTCTTGGTTTGGCAGATGCGGAGTTGATGGCAGGCTCGCCTATCGAGTTGGACCTCTATCATCCATGGATTGACGACGTTAGTACCTTAGCTGATATCGCATTGGAATGTGAGCAAGCGGCTTTGCAGTATGACAAGCGAATTAGCAATAGCGAAGGTGCTTCTGTTAATTCGTATTCAGGCAGTGCGGTGTATGCGAACTCCCATGGATTTATTAGCGCCAGTAGCGCTAGCCACCATGGCATCAGTTGTTCGGTGATTGGATCATCCGGCGACGCCATGCAGCGCGACTATTGGTACGATAGTAATCGAAACCCGACCAAACTTGATTCAGCGTCAAGTATTGGTATAGAGTCTGCGCGACGTACTATCCGTCGCTTAGACTCGCGCAAAATTGCCTCCACCCAATGCCCAGTTTTGTTCGAGAATGGGGTGGCCAAGAGTCTAGTCAGCCACATGGTGAACGCGATTAAGGGCGGCTCGATTTATAAAAAAGCTAGTTTTTTATTGGACCGTGTCGGCGATCTGATTTTGCCAGACTTTGTAAGTATTGCAGAAAACCCTCATCAATTAGGCGCTAACGGTAGTGCTTGGCATGACGCTGAAGGCGTAGCGACTCCAAGCCATCGGCCGATTATTTCTGAAGGTATATTACAGAGCTACGTCCTGGGTAGTTATACTTCACGTAAGTTATCACTACCGACCACTGCAAACGCAGGCGGAGTACGTAATTTAACCGTCACCGACACTGGTGACAGCTTTGAACAGTTAGTAGCAAAAATGAATACTGGCTTATTAGTGACAGAATTGATTGGCTCAGGGGTTAATATGCTTACTGGCGACTATTCTCGCGGAGCCGCTGGTTTCTGGGTTGAAAATGGAGAAATTCAGTACGCAGTTGAGGAAATTACGATTGCTGGCAACCTTTTGCAGATGTACCAGAGCATAGTTGCGATTGGCCGTGATCTTGATACTCGAGGTAACACAGTTTGCGGATCTATTTTATTGGAAAATATGACCATAGCGGGATCATAAATTAGTTCTAAAACGGTCCACAAAAAGCCGTTAAACCAGTATAATATGCGGGCTTTTTCACTCTTAAATTAATGTCTTGCTTAAGTAGCTAATCCTATAAAGCTTTGCATGATCGAATCTACTATGCCTATTTACCAATATAAATGCACTGACTGCGGCAACCAGCTTGAAGCTCTACAAAAGATGAGTGACCCACGTTTGACGGATTGTCCTGCTTGTCAGAAACCGAGTTTGCGCAAGCAATTAACAGCTGCCGCGTTTAAACTTAAGGGTTCTGGTTGGTATGAAACTGACTTTAAAAATTCTGGCGCTAAACCAGCGGCAACAAAATCAAGCGAAGATAATACGTCCACAGATTCGGCTGCTGGGGCTGTTTCAAATGATAGCTCATCAGGATCTAAGCCATCGGACTCTAAATCAGCGGACTCTAAGCCATCGGACTCTAAGCCATCGGAAAACAAGTCACCGAGTACAAGTGCGAAGCCAACTTCCGCTGCGGCAGAAAGTTAACAACATTTGGCCCAGCAACCAATCACCTATTTTGAGCTTGAGTTAACAAAAAAATGCAGAGACTTCGCCGATATTTTGTAGCTGGATTACTAGTTTGGTTACCGTTGGTCGCCACCTATGTAGTATTGGCATTTTCGATCAGATTAATCGATCGGACGCTATTGCTATTGCCTCCGCAATACCGTCCCGAGGCCTTAATTGGCTTTGAAATACCAGGCTTAGGAGTGATTTTAACCCTGGTTTTAGTGATCTTGACAGGATTGGTCGTTGCCAATTTCTTTGGCCGCAGCTTAGTTAGTGCCTGGGAATCAGTTCTGTCTAGAATTCCATTGGTACGTACGGTTTATGGCGCGGTTAAACAAATAACGGTGAGTTTGTTCGCAGATGCCAGCCAGTCTTTTAGAGAAGTAGTGTTGATCGAATATCCACGTAAGGGTATTTGGGCGTTGGCCTTTGTCACTGGCGACACACCATCCAAATTTAAAAAATTAGTGGATCACGATTTAATCAATTTATATGTGCCCACCACCCCTAACCCCACCTCAGGTGTGTTTGTGATGGTGCCTAAGACTGATGTTAAACGCCTAGATATACCGGTCGAAATTGGTTTAAAAATGATTTTGTCCGCTGGGGTAGTTAATCCAATTGATGACCCAGTTGAAGCGAAAATACTCGCCGAAGAATTAGTAGAGAAAGCACAAAGAGAAAAAAATGAAAGCAATGCGTAGTCACAATTGTGAACAAATTAATGAAAGCCTAATCGGTGAAATCATCACCGTTGCTGGTTGGGCACAACGGCGCAGAGATCATGGTGGCGTCATTTTTATCGACCTGCGCGATGCCAGCGCCTTACTGCAAGTTGTTGTCGACCCAGACGCCGAAGCGGCATTTGCAATCGCAGACACGGTTCGTAGCGAACATGTGTTGCAGGTTACTGCGAAGGTTCGGGCGCGCCCCCAGGGAACCACTAATGTAGAGATGCCGACCGGAATGGTTGAAGTATACGCAACTGATATCGTGGTATTGAATCGTTCTGACCCAATTCCTTTTCAGTTGGACGATGATGACATGAGTGAAGCGGTACGTTTGAAGTATCGTTACTTAGATTTACGTCGCGAAAAAATGCAAAAAATCTTCCGCTTGCGTAGTGGCGTAACTAAGTACTTTCGTGATTTTTTAGAAGCAGAAAATTTCTGCGACATTGAAACCCCTATTTTAACCAAATCAACGCCAGAAGGTGCGCGCGACTACTTGGTGCCAAGCCGAGTACACGCAGGTGAATTCTTTGCTTTGCCGCAATCGCCGCAATTGTTTAAGCAATTGCTAATGGTTGCTGGTTTCGAGCGTTATTACCAAATCGCACGTTGCTTTCGAGACGAAGACTTGCGTGCTGATCGTCAGCCTGAGTTCACTCAGCTAGACGTTGAAACCTCGTTCATGAATGAAGAAGAAATCATGAACATGATGGAAGTTATGATTCGGGGTTTATTCAAATCTAAGTTGGATGTTGATCTACCCGCTGAATTTCCTCGCATGACTTATGCCGACTCAATCGAGGATTACGGTATCGACCGTCCGGACTTACGTATTCCGCTAAAATTGGTGTCTGTCACTGACTTGATGAAAGAAGTCGATTTTAAAGTTTTCTCAGGCCCCGCCAACTCTGATGACGGTCGCATAGCAGCACTTCGCATCCCGGGTGGCGCAGCTAGGTTAAGCCGTAAACAAATCGACCTTTATACTGAGTTTGTTGGCAACTACGGCGCTCGTGGTTTGGCTTATATTAAGGTCAATGATTTGTCGGCTGGCAACGAAGGTTTGCAATCGCCAATCGTTAAAAACTTACCTGCTGATGTACTTGCACAAGTGATGCAGCGTATTGCTGCGCAAGACGGCGACTTAGTTTTCTTCGGTGCAGATCGAGCAAAGGTAGTTAACGATTCTTTGGCAGCACTGCGTGTGAAAGTGGGCACCGACCTCGACATGATCGCGACCAAGTGGTCGCCGATGTGGGTGGTTGACTTCCCAATGTTTGAGAAAGACCAAAGCAATGATCGTTGGACCTCACTACATCATCCTTTCACAGCGCCAAAAGTTGATCAAATTGATGAGCTAGCAACTAATCCTGGCGGGGTGTTGTCGCGTGCTTATGACTTGGTGCTTAACGGTACTGAGTTAGGAGGTGGTTCAATTCGTATCCATCAAACTGACGTACAACGCCAAGCATTTACGGCTTTGGGTATTGATGACGATGAAGCTGAAGAGAAATTTGGCTTCCTATTGGATGCTCTACGTTACGGTGCCCCGCCGCATGGTGGCATGGCTTTTGGTATCGATCGGATTGTCGCCATGATGGCAGAAGTCGATTCTATTCGAGACGTCATCGCATTCCCCAAAACGCAACGAGCTTCATGCTTGTTAACCCAAGCGCCAAGCACTGTAGACAGCAATCAATTGCGAGATCTGCATATTCGCTTGCGTGGATCTGCGCAAAGCGCAGTCTCTAACGACAGCAGCAACTCGGAGTAGGTGTATCGACCCTCGACATTTTAAGCGCCCCGAGTCTGTTTTGGTGGTAGTGCATACGCAGGCCGATGTTCTGCTAATTAAACGTGCCGACCATGAGGAGTTTTGGCAATCCGTGACAGGGTCCTTGAATTGGGGCGAATCACCGGTCGATGCGGCACGCCGCGAACTACGCGAAGAGACTGGCTTGCATGGGCTCTATCTTAAAAACACTGGTATTAGTCGCAGTTATTCTATTCTTGAGCAGTGGCGTCATCGTTACCCACCTAATACATGCCGCAATAAAGAGCATGTATTCTATTGCTCCGTGGATAATCGCCCGGACATTGAGTTGTCACCAGAGGAACATACTGATATGCAGTGGGTGGCATTTGACCTGGCTTGCGAAATGGCTTTTTCTTGGTCCAATCGCCTCGCGATCAAGAGTCTGAACTAATTGTTTCTTGGTGTGGCTCGATAAGCAATAGCGATAGTGATGCCCCTAAATTTCACTTTTGATGCATCTTTAGTTGATTTAAACAGCTTGGCGGTTCCTGCCAAGTGTAAAGTGCTGGTCCAAGTTAATACCGCAGAGCAGATGATCGCTGCCTTAAGGCGTGCAAAAAGTGAAAGTTGGCAGGTTTTGATTTTGGGCGAAGGTAGTAATATCTTGTTCACAAAGGATTACCCCGGATTGATAATCCTCAATCGCATTCTGGGAATAGAGGTGCTAGAAGATGGTGACGACGCAGTCTTACTGCGTGTGGGCAGCGGCGAAAACTGGCATAAGCTAGTCGAAGCCACGGTTAACAATGATTGGTATGGTCTTCAGAACTTGGCGCTCATACCTGGTTTAGTAGGGGCTGCGCCGGTACAAAACATCGGCGCCTACGGCTGCGAGTTAAAAGACACTTTAGTTTCGGTCGCCTACCTTGGTCTACGTGACCAGAGATTAGTTGAGCTAGATCGGCAGCAATGCCAGTTTAGTTATCGAGACAGTATCTTCAAAAAAGCGCTGGCAGGTGAATCAGTCATCACGTCGGTGGTTTTTAAGCTAGCTAAGATCGCAACCTTAAATATCAGCTATCCTTCCTTAGCTAAGGCACTAAAAGGTATAGCTAAACCCACCGCTAGGTCAGTATTTGACGCTGTCTGTGAAATTCGTCGAAGCAAACTTCCGTCTCCCTCACAAATCCCTAATGCGGGGAGTTTCTTTAAAAACCCAGTAGTTGATCTTAATCTGTACCAGGAAATAAAACAGAATTATTCAGAGCTGCCCTCCTTTTTGGTTCAGCCTGGGACCTTGCCCGCCGAGCGTTCGGCGTTTCAGTCCATAAAAACTGACGCACTAGGCTCAACTGCATCGGAGCAAAAAATGAAACTGCCAGCAGCTTGGCTGATCGAGCAGGCGGGATGGAAAGATAAGAGTATTGGCCGAGTAACGGTTCATCAATCGCAAGCCTTGGTGATCATTAATCCAGAGGGGGCTGATGGTGCAGCCGTATTGAATTTTGCGCGAGCCGTACAAAAAGATATCTATGAAAAATTCTCTGTTAAGTTGGAAATTGAACCACAATTAATTTAGGTGGCTTACTGCCTGTATAGACACAGTCTAGTGTCAATGTTAAAGATCGGTAATGATGGATTGACTGCAATCACGGTCTAGTAGATTTAACAGTATCTGAATTCAAATCTAATCTGCACCAATTGGCGTTCGAGCGTTGCTTCTGCATTGCTAATCATCACAAGCCACTGGTGTGTCTAACGGGTCTCAACTATTTTTATTATTTGGTCTGATTCGTCAAACGATAAAGTTTGAGTACGGAGTAGTTTGACACCATTTTGCTCATAAGTCGGAGCTCCAACGAACACTGCGAGCCTTAATAAAAGATTGTGGAATATGTATAGAAACTATATGGTTTGGTTGAGCCCAGCTGTAGCGGCCTTGTTCGCAACGGTGATTTTGACTATTTGTGTGGCTCTAGCCGCGATAACTCCTAGCTATGCTCAGTCATCAGAATTGGCTGAAGGCAATTTGGATATCAAGCCTGATTCTAAGCCTCCTCTAAAGGCACAGCAAACTACAGCATTGGTCGACGCTGTTAAGGAAGCAGCGCCTGCAGAAGAGTCTGTCCAGAAAATCAGTGTTGCGTCTACGGATTTTCCCACAAGTAATGTCCTGGTCGAGCCTAAGGCGAACATCGCGATTGACACCCCACAAGATACTGAAACAAGACAAGAAAGTAATTTTCTGCCAAGCGATGATCCAGAAATTATTCAGTTGACGACCGAGGAGCAAGCCCAATTAGATGCGATTGTTGCTCAGCAACTGACCCAAGACCTCGAACAGCAACTTCAGCAATTACAACAATCGTTGCAGACGGAAGATGCATTTAGCAGCAAGCTTGGAGAGAATTATCTTGGTTATGGCAAGTTATTACGCAAGGCTGGGCGAGTTGATGAGTCGATCTCAGCACTGACTAATGCCTTTCACATTGCTAAAGTTAACAACGGTATCTATTCAATCGAACAGCGACCTGCATTACGGGAGTTATTTGGTATTCAATATGATCTGGCAAATACAGAAGATTTTGAAGATTATTTAGAGCGAATTCTGTGGATAGAAAATAAGAATCCAGAGTCTCTTGATAATTCATCCTACGAGTTGTTACTCAAGGTAGGCAATCGCTACATTGATCAATTTCTCCGAAAGCCTGTTGCCGGACAAGCCAGTGTAGAGCTACTTCTGCGGGCCAAACATCACTTAATCACGGTGGTCAGAGTCTTTGGCAAAAGACCGATATCCGAAATGTTGATGCCCTATGCCGAATTGGCATTGATTAGTTTTTTGCAAAGCAAGGTGCAACCGAATGCAGATAAAACGGCGTCCTTAGCAGATGTGCGCTTAAGACGAGTACAAACGCTTAGCGGGCGTGAAATGACCCTTTCTTCCTATTTCGAAGATCCGTTTCCTAAGGGCGAAGCCTTCTTACAGGTTTATCTTAGAAAAGCACAAAAGGAGGGTAGCACTGAACATGTTGTTCTCGCCCTAACCAGTTTAGGGGATCTAAATCAACTGTTCGGCCGGTTTTCGAGCGCCGGCCACTATTACGAACTTGCCTGGTTCGCTGCTCAAGAACTTGCCCCAAACCAACCATCTCTAGTGCTCTTTGAGCAACCCACCCTATTGCCTGATTTCAATTATGCTTATCCGCGACAAAATATTCCTTCAAATCAAGAAACTGTATCTGTGTCTTTAAGGTTAATTATCGGCAGTGATGGTCGAGTCAAAGACGTGCAGAGAGCTGATTCTGACGATGGGCTGAAAAAATACTTTTCCCGTGCGCGCCGTGCAGTCAAAAGGCTGGTGTTTAGGCCTCGATTCGTAGATGCAAAAGCAGTTATTACTGAACAATATGCACACACGACTAAAGTACGTTTGAAGTAAAAACCAAAGTAATTTAATTTTTGTAACCATGCTATTAAAATAATAAAAAACAGGGTGATCCAAAATCATATGAGAGTAGAAAAGCAATTAACAGAATACCTTAAGACCCTTATATTAGGGCTAAGCCTGCTTAGTATTGCTGCATGTCAAAGCATGCCGAGTGCGCCTAGTTCTCCAGTACCTAGCATACCAAGCTTACCGTCTCCGCCTTCAGCGCCAAGCCCTCCTTCTGCTCCACCACCATCGGCACCGTCTAAGCCGTCTGATTCCAAGTCGAAGTCAAAGAGTGACTCAAAACCGGATTCAGAGAGTGACTCTGAATCAAAAAGTGAAGCAGAATCTGAGAGTACTGCGATCCCGCCAGAATGGGAAGAAGAGGGCGACGAATCTAATGGTGCCACCAAAGAAGACGAAGCCAGCTTTGAAGAGCCTGAGCAAGGCAAACAAGGCAAGGAGGGAAAGGAGGGCGAACAAGCAGAGGAATCTCAAGAAGGTGAAGGATTTGAAGAGCCCAGCTTTGAAGATTCTGGAGGTTTGTCCCAAGCAGAGCTTGATGCTTTGGAAAAAGAATTAGATGAAACCCTGGGTGATTTTGATGAGCAAATGGAACGCGAGCAATCTTATGCGCAAGAGCGCGCGAATCAAGACACCAGCGAAGGAGCTTTAGGTGGGGTTGGCGAATTTGAAAATTACAATGCAGAAGCTGAAGAAGAACAAGGCAATGGCGGCGGCCAAAGTCAGTCTGCTCAGTCTGACTCAGGTGGTTCTGCACAAGCGAGTTCAGAATCTGAGTCGAGTGCCGGCGGTGCTTCTGGCCCAGGCCAAGCGACGCGTAAAGATGGCAAGCCTGGAGAGCAAGCCAAAGGTGATCCAAACGATGAAAACAAAAAGCCGGACATCGCCGATCAGGCCGACGACGATATAGTCGCGCGCCAACTTCGTGAGGCAGCCGAAAATGAGAGAGACCCAGAGCTGCGAAAAAAACTATGGGAAGAGTACCGTAAATATAATGGAATATAAAAGCAGAGCTATTTTAAATTGATGATGACTTCAAGCACTTCCAAGTTTTTCCCTGTAACCAAATCTATCAGCTTGTTGGTCGTTACATTTATGCTAGGTGCTTGTGCTAATTATGAATATCACGAAACCAAAAATATAACAGCCGCGCGCTATCAAGATGGAGTTGATGCGGTGATTACTGATGCGGAGTTATTGAACGTTGGGATCGTATTATTTGACCCTGGCTCGGTGGTAATCGATGAGGATACTGTTGCTTCGGCAAGTATTCGTCAAAGTGAATCTGTTTGGTTTGCTACTCAGTTAAAAACCGCCTTGGACTACAGTAATGTTTGGGGGTCGGTGCGCACCATGCCCAGCGCGAATTCTGTGATGGACATTTTAATAAGCGGTAAGATCATTGAATCTAATGGCGAAGTGGTTCAGCTAAATTTGACCATCGGCGATGCGACTGGAGCGACTTGGTACACCAAGGATTATCAGCAGCGTGCAAGTGCCTACGCCTATAACCCTGAAGTAAGTACCAACCGAGACCCTTTTCGTAGCCTCTTCGTAGAAATTGCCAATGACTTGTATGACTATCGAGCGAGTTTGACGTCCAACCAATCGGCTAATATTCGCAACGTATCCAAGGTTCGCTTTGCTCAAGAATTTTTACCTGCTGCGTTTGATGGCTTTTTAGAGAACGAAGAGGGCCGCTATACCCTTAGCCGCACTCCAGCCGTAAATGACCCTATGGTCATAAGGATAGATCGCATTCGAGCGCGTAATGATTTGTTTTTGGATGTTATTCAAGATTATTACCGTGTTTTCAATGGCAAGATGGCCCACCCTTACCAAGAATGGCGCAAAACTGCATATAAAGAGGTGATCTATTCTCGCCAACTTAAAGACCAGGGTCGTAAGCAAAAGATAGCGGGTGTTGCTGCGATTCTTGCAGGGCTATTGGCCCAAACTTCCGGTAATGGATATAGCCGTGGTGCCGGGCACATTGGTATATTTGCCGGTGCTAATCTTATCCGCCAAGGCTATGCCAAACAAAATGAGGCGGCCATTCATAACTCAACCCTAATTGAATTAAGTGCTGCTTTAGAAGCCGAACTGGAACCGAGCGTCATTGATCTTGAAGATCGGAGTGTTACTTTGTCTGGCACGGTGGACGATCAGTTTGA
>JBLHMH010000032.1:0-25610 GCA_047621785.1 Polaribacter sp.
CATTTAAACGGGGGTGAACAACAATATGCACGGGCGACCTTAGGCTATATAATTTGTAAACAATTCATTGAGCCAGAAGATACCCCATGAGCGGTGAAATTAGTATTGCCTTAGCCCAGATCAACGTTGTTGTTGGTGCTATTGAAGATAATGTAGACAAAATTATTGAATTTGCCGAGCGAGCCAGAGAAAATCTTCAATGCGACTTGATGGTCTGTTCAGAGCTGGTGATTACCGGCTACCCGCCTGAGGACTTGCTGTTGCGCCCCGGATTCAATTCTCTCGTCGAGCAGCAACTTAAACGCCTGTGCGATTCTGTAAAGGGGATTGATTTGATTGTCGGTTATCCGAAGAAAACCCCGTGCGGATTATTTAACGTGGGAGCGTTGATTCAAAACGGTAAAATCACTCACGAATACAAGAAAATTAAATTACCTAATTATAGTGTTTTTGACGAAAAGCGTTATTTCATTGCTGGCGACAAGCCCTGTGTGATCGACTATAAAGGCTGCCTCATTGGTTTGACGGTGTGCGAAGATATTTGGCATGCCGGCCCAGTAGAAGATGCCGTTGCTGAGGGCGCTGAGGTGATTATCAATATCAATGGTTCGCCCTACCACACCCATAAAATACTTGAGCGCAGAGAGGTCGTGTGTGAGCGTGCAAAGGCGTTACAAACGCCAGTGATATATACCAATCAAATAGGCGGGCAAGACGAGTTAGTGTTTGATGGCGCATCTTTTGCAACAGACGGTAATGGACAAATCGCACATCAAATGGCCAGTTTTAAAGAGGGCTTGAGCGCAGTGACCTTGATTAAAGGCGAAGAGGGGGTTCGTGTGATCGGCAGTGAAATGGTTCCCGAGCAGGAGTTTCTAGCCAGCGTCTACAATGCTTTGGTATTGGGGGTGCGCGACTACGTTCGCAAGAATGGTTTCTCTGGTGTCGTCATAGGCTTGTCTGGTGGTATCGACTCTGCGTTGACCACGACCATTGCGGTGGACGCTCTGGGTAAAGAAAACGTCGATGTGATCATGATGCCATTTCGTTATACCTCGGATATCAGTAAGTTCGATGCCCATGCCGAGGCGCAGGCCTTGGATATCAAGTATCACGTAATTTCGATTGAGCCGATGTACGACGCGTTCGTGCAACAGTTGAGTCCAATCTTTGCAAGCGAAGGTAAAACTCAGCAAGATACAACGGAGGAGAACATCCAAGCTCGGTGCCGGGGTTTGACTTTGATGGCGTACTCCAACAAAACTGGCCGTATGGTGCTAACCACAGGCAATAAAAGTGAAATGTCGGTCGGTTACGCTACCCTCTATGGCGACATGGTCGGAGGCTATAATGCGATTAAGGATGTGCCAAAGATTTTAGTTTATGAATTATCCAAGTACCGCAACACCATTTCGCAAGTCATCCCAGAACGGGTTATTACGCGTGAACCATCGGCGGAACTGCGTCCTGATCAAATCGATCAAGACAGCCTTCCTCCATATGAAATTCTTGATCCTATCTTAGAGTTGTATGTTGAGTATGACACTGCTCCCAAAGACATTGTTGCGATGGGCTACGACGAACGCTATGTCTCACAGGTGATTAGAATGGTTGATCTGAATGAATACAAGCGTAGACAAGCGGCCCCAGGCGTTCGTATCTCCAAGCGCGCATTTGGCAGAGACAGGCGCTATCCGATCACTTCGGGATTTCGGCCAAGCGGAACCTCTGATTAAGTGTAAATAAAGAAAACTAAACTAAACAGTATCGAGAATGTTATGAAAACCAGAGTAGCCACAAAATCTAAGGACCTAAAAGTTTGTTTTTTAGGGGCGATATTCAGCTTATCCGTTGTAAGTTCAACAAGTCATGCGCTTGAGTTGAGTAGGCAAAATCAATACTTTGAAGTGCTAAAGGCGCAATGCGGTGCTCGTTTTGAAGGTGAAATGACTTTCCCTAAAGACGGTCAGGACAGCTTTGTGGGCAAGTTATTGGTGGCGAATTTTGATCAATGTGACGAAAATCAATTGAGAGTTCCTTTCTTGGTCGGTGAAGATCGCTCCCGAACCTGGATATTCAGTCGCTTAGAAGGTGGATTGCAGCTTAAACACGATCATCGCCACCCAGACGGCACACCTGATGAGGTGAACATGTATGGCGGTATGGCGAATGATTCTGGCACTAGCCTAAGCCAGTCGTTTGAAGCTGACGAACATACCGCTGAGGTCATTCCGGCCGCGTCTACTAATGTTTGGACTGTCAGTTTAAATCCTTCTGGGAGTGAATTAACCTACCACCTAGAGCGCAATGCGGCACCGCGTTTTACAGCGGTGCTAAAGCGCGTAAGTTTGGAAAAGAGTAAGTAGCTTTGCCAAAGTACTTTAGGGCCAATCAGATTGAATTCCTCGCCCAATTATCAGGTTTTGATTCAAACCTAAGCTCGAATCAAAACCTGTTTAAGGTCTGACTAAATTCTAAAAAGGATTTAATCGGCTCAAGAATCCTTTTTTCTTGGCTTCAAAAGGCTCTCGTTGGGAATTAGGGAAATTGTCTAATAATATGCTATGCGTACTTTTCGCAAGATCCCTTAGCCCCATTTCAATGTAGGCTTTTTCCATTAATACCAGAGCGCCTTCAACTGCAGGACTAGTCTCGTACTTGTAGATAATCGTTTTACAACGATTGACCGTGGCAACAAAAGTCTTGGAGTCGAAATAAAATTGCGCTACTGCTAATTCTCTTTGCGCTAATGCGTTGCGAATAAAGACCACTCTTAGCTTGGCGTCCTGCGTATAAATACTCTGTGGGTAACGCTTAACTAGATCGTTGAAGGCTTCTTCAGAATCACGATAAGGCTGTGGGTCACGAACTGCTGCCTTGCCGCCTTTCATAAAGCGATCCATAGAAGATTGCTTACGCTCAAAATTTGCTACGCCTTTCATGTAATACGCGTAATCTACATTCTTGTGAGTGGGGTATAACTTAATGAAGTTCTCAGCAGCCTCAACCGTTTTCTCTGTTTGGCCAGACTTATTAAACGCAAAAATCATATCCAGCTTAGCTTGCTCGGTATACTCACCATACGGATAGTTTGCTTCTAAGGCCCTGAAATACTGGGTGGCAAAGGAGTAATTACCGACATTTAAGGCTTTCTTACCTTTTGTGTAAAGATCTTCGACTTGTTGCTGAGCAAGATTCTCTTCGGTTTTCTTTTTACCCGCACAGCCACTAACGATTACAGTAAGGCATACGAGGATCAGTATTTTTCTAGTATTTAAAATGCTCATTGGATGATTTTTATCGGTTATCATTGCGGGCGATAGCATAACTCGAAAACCCTTAGTAGAGAATAGCTTGTAAACAAAAGCTCTGAGAGAAACAAACGCTGTGGAAGATTATAAAAAAGTTGACTTTATTGTACCAGAGGAGATGCTTGGACAGCGCTTGGATCGAGTATTAGTTCAGTTCTGTACAGACTATTCCCGAAGCACTATTCAAAGTTGGATTAAACAAGGCTTGGTAGTGGTGGATGATGAACTACATAAACAAAAAGATAAAGTCTATGGAGGAGAATTAATCGAAGTTACGGTGCCTGAGATTAGCCACGGAGAATGGGAGGCTCAGGATATCGATTTCGAGATCGTACACGAGGATGACGACATGATGGTGATCAATAAGCCGGCAGGGCTTGTGGTACATCCAGGTGCGGGAAATCCGGATCGCACATTACTCAATGGTCTGCTGATGCATCTGCCGAATAGTCGCAGCCTGGCTAGAGTAGGTATTGTGCATCGCCTAGATAAAGAAACATCAGGCTTGATGGTGATTGCCAAGACGGAACCGGCCAGACTGGGATTGATCGCGCAGTTGGTGGATCATAGTTTGCATCGTGAATACTTGGCGTTGGTTAATGGTCGAGTTATTTCAGGCAATACTGTCGACGAGCCGATTGGCCGTGATAAGGGAGATCGACGCAAAATGGCCATCAATATGATGGGCCGAGTAGCAGTGACTCACTATCGAGTAGATCAACGCTATCGAAACCATACCCTGTTGAGAGTGCAACTAGAAACTGGGCGTACCCATCAAATTAGGGTGCATATGACGCATATCGGCTTTCCCTTGGTCGGTGACCCCGTTTACGGACGACGCTTGGCTATTGCTGGTGATTGCGATCCCGTTTTAGAAAAGCAATTACGCCAGTTTAAACGCCAGGCCTTGCATGCCACTCGAATTGAGTACATTCACCCTGGCAGTGGCGAGCATCAATCATGGGAGCGGCCTCTACCAGATGACATGCAAGCCCTGGTTGATGCATGTGAAGTGGATAACCATTAGGTTTATACAGATAGGGTGAAGTATAAAAAGCGCCTAACAAACGAAGTTGAGTATTTGTCAGCATGAGTTTACAGATCGTCGAAGCTGATTGGTTAGCACCCCGTAATGTAGTTGCATTTACCACTACTCGCCACGGCGGCTTTAGTCAGCCACCATTCGATTCATTCAATCTCGCCCAGCATGTTGATGATCAGCCATCAGCGGTAGCACGCAATCGCCAATTGCTAGTTTCAAAATTTGACCTGCCTTCAGAACCGGTCTGGTTGGACCAGGTACATAGCACAAAAGTGCTAGAGATTGATTCGAGCTTAGCGACGCTACAGCCTGCAGACGGCTTAATTACCGCATCGCCGAAGGTGGTTTGTGCGGTAATGACGGCCGATTGCATGCCCTTATTTTTATCTGATCAAGCCGGCAGCAAGGTGGCTGTGGTGCATGCGGGTTGGCGCGGCATGGCGGATGGAATCATTGAAAATGTAGTAGGCCTTTTTAATCAACCGCCTGAGCAATTAATAGCTTGGGCTGGACCGACCATAGGGCCTCAGCATTTTGAAATTGGACCCGAGGTAAAAGAGCAGTTAATGGGCCCAGAAGAGGCGTATATCGCGTCTTCTAACAAAGGTAAATTGCTGGCCGATTTATATTTGCTTGCAGGTCAAAGGTTGGCTGGGCTAGAGGTGCACAATTACACCCATTGCGCCTATTGTAGTTATGCCGATCAGCAGCTTTTCTATTCGTACCGCCGTTCCAAAGCTGCTGGGCGAATGGCATCAATTATCTATTTAACTTAAATTATTTAACTTGATCTAATGTAGTGATTTCTCTGCTTAAACGTTGGCTTTGGCGTCTGCCGCTCGACAAGCAGCCGCAGTGAAAACAACGTCAGTTGAGCTATTCAAGGCTGTTTCAGCTGAATCTTGAATTACCCCAACGATAAAACCTACCGCCACCACCTGCATTGCCACGTCGTTAGAAATACCGAACAAGCCACAGGCCAGGGGAATAAGCAATAACGAGCCTCCAGCCACACCAGAAGCACCACACGCTGATACGGCTGCAATAACTGATAGCAATAATGCGGTGGGCAGGTCTACGCTGACGCCTAAGGTATGCACCGCCGCTAGGGTCATCACTGAGATGGTGATGGCTGCACCGCCCATATTAATGGTTGCTCCGAGCGGGATGGAGACCGAGTAGGTGTCCTCATCCAGACCTAGTTTTTCACATAACTGTAAGTTGACTGGAATGTTGGCTGCCGAACTGCGCGTAAAAAAGGCGGTGACACCACTTTCGCGCAAGCATCTAAGGACTAAAGGGTAGGGGTTTTTCTTGGTCATGAAAAACACCAATAAGGGATTAATCAGCAGCGCCATAATTAACATCGAAGAAAGTAACAGGATAATCAATTTACTATAACCAAGCAGCGCGTTAAGCCCTGTTTCTGCGACCGTTGCAGCAACTAAACCAAAAATGCCAATCGGCGCCAATTGAATAATAAATCGGACAATTCCAGTGATTGCTTCGGATAGATCATGCATGGATTGTTGGGTGGTCTGCGCCGCATCTCGCAGCAACAAACCAAGACCAATCGCCCAGGCTAAAATTCCAATGTAGTTACCTTCCAATAACGCTGCCACGGGGTTTTGAACAATCTTAAACATCAGAGTGCTTAACACTTCAGCAATACCTTCTGGAGGCACCACGCTGGCGCTATTGGCGACTAGTATAAGTTCAACGGGAAACATAAAGCTCAGTGTGACTGCGGTCACAGCTGCCGCCAAAGTGCCAACAACATAGAGCCCCAAAATAGGGCGCATCTGCGAGTGTTCACCAGGTTTTTGGATGGCGATTGATGCAAGTACTAAGAAAAACACTAAAATTGGTGCAACTGCTTTCAATGCGCCTACAAATAGCCCCCCCAGAAAAGCAACCGACTGCGCGCTTGATGGTGAAAGGGTGGCTAATATGGTACCCAGCACGATGCCGGCGGCAATCTTGCTAACCAAACTAAATTGATTAAGGTCTTGAATGAGTTTGATGATTACGTTCACAAATGCTCCCCTATCTACTGACGGTTTATTTTTTATTATTCTAATTACTAGCAAGCGATTTATAAGCAGGCGCTACATTAGCGAGCCTATGATAGTTCTTTTTTCCACAATACATCACCTTCGCCAGATTGTTTGTTAATGATGCGGGCACTGACAAATAATAGATCTGATAAACGATTTAAGTAGTGGCGCGTGGTGTCGCTGACCGGATCTATTTGGTGCAAGCTAACGAGGTCACGTTCCGCTCGACGAGCGGTTGCGCGAGCAATATGACAAATCGATGCGGCTTCACTGCCACCCGGCAAAATAAAGTCTTTAAGTGGGCTCAGTGATAGATTGAAATAGTCTATTTTATTTTCTAATGCGCTGATTTTCTCAGGCACAATAAATGAGTGACCGGGCATGCTTATCTCACCACCAATATTGAATAGGTCGTGTTGGATGCCGATATAAAATTCAATCATTTGTGGGTCGTCGAGTTTGCAGATCATTAACCCGATGACGCTATTTAGCTCATCAACCGAACCCATTGCATTCATCCTTTGATGATTTTTTGGGATGCGCTCGCCATCGGATAATCCAGAAGTGCCATCGTCGCCAGTGCGAGTATAAAGTTTGCTGAGTCGGTTGCCCATAAGGTCTCCTGTGCTGTGAATTAATCGTTTGTGTTAGTGTGTTCTAGAACCCGTATGGTTCAGGGTTATGGATCGGCAGAGAAAATGAGAATATTACACCATCTGAGCTTGAAAGGTTGCGAGCGATCACATCGCCGCCATGAAAACTAGCAATCAGCTTCACTACGTATAAGCCCATGCCAAGGCGTGATTTTTGCGCGTCTTTGCGGCCCAGCGAGACCAAAGGTTCAAATATTCGCTCAGACATGCCTTCGGGTAAGCGCGACCCTTGGTTGATCACGTCGATCTGAACAAAGCGATCTATGCGCTGCACTTTGAATACAATGGCCGTACCAGGAGCCGCAAAATCGATTGCGTTGTCAACCAATTTATCTAAAACCTGAGCGATATAATCCGGCGCTGCTTCAACTTGTAGTGGGCGTGAGTGAATCACCACATCGAATTTTTGCTCAGGGTTACTGATTGAATAGCCATCCACATAATTTTCAATGAGTTCGATCACATCGAAAACCTCGCGGGTTTCGGATTGCATCGCCTGCTCTAAATTCGCAGCTTCTGTTAGGTTGCGAAGAATCGCTCCAATACGGTTGACTCCGTTGGTAGCACGATCTAAATATTTGCTTTGCGCGACGCTAGGGTTTTCTAACGCCAAATTATGCAGGGAGGAGTTAACCACATTTAGTGGGTTACTTACCTCATGCGCGAGGGTATCAGGTAGACCTCTTAAGTACTTGGTGTATTGGGATAGTCGGCCCAACATATTACTAACACTGCGGGATAAGTCTCCAATTTCGTCGCCAGACTTTGCTTCGGCAGAAAGCTTCTGATTGATGATCCGTCCATCTCTATCTATCGCGTTGTCAGTTGCATTGCGTAGGCGCCGAATACGCACTGTTAGCCTTGACGCAAATAGTAGTAGGGCGGCCACCACCGTCAGTAACACTAATAGGGTCACACTAATTACATTTTCCAGTACTGACTGTTGCCTTTGCAGAACCTGATTTGTGCTCTGTTCCACGATCACCGCACCCAGAATACTGTCACCAAAAAAGACTGGGTGTGCTGACATCAGTATGGTTCCTTGATTGTCCAATGAAGGGCTGCGGCCGGTAGAAATTTCACCTGCCAGCGCCTGATCGATAATTCGATCGTTACGTTCCTCAATGGTACTTTGGTTATCATCAGAGCTGAGCGATCGTTCATCCACAATAAAGTTAAATATTGCGTTTAAAGCAATATTGTAATAATAGCGAATAGTACCGAGCGCATAGTCAAGGTTTTTACCGGAGTTGACCGGTTTAGCTCTATGGTTATTAAATGGTTCTGTTGTTATTTTTCCAGTAATACCGAGCGGAATTTTGTTCTGATTAATAACCCATATTCGTGTGTCTGATCGATCCAGGGCTTCCAGTATTCTGGCCAGTTCTTGGGGCTGAACTTGAAGATTAGGAAGGTTGTCGTCGTCTGTTTGGGATGTGGTGGTGATCAGGTCTTCTACCACCAATGTTTGTGCATCATCAACATCGGCTACAGATAATTGAATCCGTGTATCCGAAGACAGTATAAAGCGCGGAATCCGCAACTCGACGTTGTAACCTCGGTCGGTTTCAATCAGTTCAGCAGCAAGCTCAAAATTAGGTTGGCCGGTGATAGGGTATTGCCATTTATCGTCCATTAAATAAATGCTCATGCGACCTGCTTCACGCCCAATTAGAGTGAAGCGTCGTCGTGAACCCCCAGGATCTTGTAGGGTGACCCTAATGTGATCTGCAGAATCGACACGTAAAAAACCAGTTTTACGAAACAATACTTGATCATCGGTCACTTCAAAGAACGCATAGATAAAGCGCCCGTGGTATCCCAGTAGATGATTTACCGAAATATCAGAGTTGTCAGAGCCAATAGTTGTTTCAGGTTCTTTGACATTTGAATTATTTGCGCCAGTGGATTTGGCGTTAAAGGTTTTAGCTTGCTTTACTTGCTCGCCCCAATCACTTAACTCGCCATCTAGATTAATATAGTTGGGCAACGGGAAGACATAAATTTCGTCATCCACAGAATTCTCTACTTCGATTTGCGTGGCTTCTGTAAACAGTTCTGGACGATCATGCAGTACTGTCGCAATTGCGCGTGAGGTGAAACTTAGGGCATCTTCTTGGCCAGACAACAAAAAGGATTTCATGTCTCGCACGTAGACATAACTCATCCAAGGGATTAGCAGCAACAATAAGGACACCAGCAGAAGCTTGGTGCGAATAGAGAAGTTAGGGCGCATACGTTACAAGTATCAAGGCAGAGAAGTGAGTAACTAAGTGGATAGTAAGCAAGGACAAGAGAGTATCAGACCTCGCCGATATTCCATTTGTAACCAACCCCAAAAACTGTTTGGATATGCTTGAAGTCTGGATCTATTTCTTTGAATTTATTACGAATTCTTCGAATGTAGCCATTTATAGTGTTGCGCTCAACATAGCTCTGGCGAGTTATTTGCATCATGTTTTCATAGGTTTTAACGTGTCCTGGGTGGCGAGCCATCGATTCAATCAACCAAAACTCGGTCAAGGTTAGACTTAGTTCCTTACCTTGCCATCGAATCGACATTCTATCTTCGTCGATAGACAGCTCATTGACTACCAGCAGATCACTGTCTTTGTCGTCATTGTTGCGCTGCGCCAAACTATCGACAATACGGAATAATGAATTAATCCTCACACTTAAAAATTGCATATTCAGAGGCTTGGTCAGATAGTCCCAAGCATCTAAACGTAAGCCAGAGACGCGGTCGATATCGGTGTCGCGCGCGGTTAGAAAAATGATAGGCAGAGTAGGCGACAGCGCGCGTAAGTCTCGGCACAAGTCGAAGCCGCCATCCATTTCGTTTTCTAACATAATATCCAGAATCGCAAGGTCAGGCATATTGTTTTTCATTCCAATCAATGCATCCCTACGGTTCGAATAAGTAGCTACGGCGTAACCAGATTTCTTTAACGCATCAGCGTAGTTCTCTCGTTGATCAAAATCATCTTCTACTATTGCTACTGTACGTGCCATTTTATTCCTGTGGTTTGCTAAGCAGTGGGTTCAAACGCGGTTATATTTTGGCGTATTTTGCCTGAATACCAAGCGAATTAGCGAATTATGCCTAAAAATGGCAATAAAACCACGTTTTTACCACTAGTTCATCCTAATTTCGTCACTCTATAGGCGTTAAATGGGGACAGTTAAAAGTGGGGTGCAAAAGGGGGCCGTATTTTTGTCAGCTTCTGTTTTCAGTAAGCAGGTTGGTATTGTAGGCAAAAATAGTGTGAAGTCTTCAAGGCTTAAGTATAAGACAGAAATATATCTGTCATGCCAATTTGAGATCAAGCGCGATGGGCTATTTAGTTGTAATTTTAAGAGAGACGTTTTAACGAGTGAAATCATGAATCATCACAACCAAGTATTTATACCAGTTACAGACGAGATCATTTTTGATCATCCTGAGCGAATAGAAGGACCTTTGGTTCCTTATTCTGCAGGCATGGAATGTCAAAATTGGCTGACGATCGAAATTAATCCCGATGAGTCTAAGGGGATTGAAGGGCATATCCGGAGCAATAAGCCGAATCTACGTTTGGTCTAGAGACCTGTTGTTTAGTCGTGGAATCGAAGATTACCGCGCTCAAGGCTGTTTAGTCGTGGAATCGAAGATTACCGCGCTCAAGGCTGTTTAGTCGTGGAATCGAAGATTACCGCGCTCAAGGCTGTTTAGTCGTGGAATCGAAGATTACCGCGATCGAGGCTGTTTAGTCACTTTCCCGTCATTCAGAGCGAAGCGAAGGATCTGCTTGTTTGTAGTCAATTAATTTGTTGTACCCAACGCTGGGATAGTTTCTTCGAGTAAGATTGAACTAATATTAGTACTAAGCTTGCCATCCAAGCTGTTCTAGCCAATCTATTTTGAACGTTTTATGTCGATATGACCCGTCTTGCTGTGGTTGGTAGTGTTCCTGGTATTTTTCAATGTTATGACTGATTTCGTTTAAAGCCCTGACTAAAGCTTCAATATCAGCGCTAGTGTTATAAAGGCTAATGCTTACCCTGACCATACCGCGTTTGGCGTTAATCAGCATTTCATGTTGATCTTCTGCTACGTCTGATAAATCCATTTGCCATAAGGCCTCCTTTAACATGCTACTGACATACGGATGAGCGCAGAAGCATCCATTGCGAACGGCGATAGCATAATAGTCATTTAGAATTGCGGCTAATAGTCCGTGATCTATACCAGTATGATTGAAACTGATCGCGCCAATTCGATGCTGCGAAGAGTCACCATAAACTTGAATAAACGAAAGTGAACTCAGAGCATCGAATAATTCGATCCCAAGTTCTTTAGCGTGATGTTCTATTTTTTCGAAGCCATATTCGTCAAGCGAATGCATAACTTTGGCGAGAGCGATAGCGCCCACAATATTCGTTGTGCCAGACTGTTCCTTGTGCGGGAATTCGGTCAGCAGTTGATAGTCGTAATAACTAACATCTGCGACTGACCCGCCGCCTAAATCTTGCCCAGTTAATGAGGCTAGTAACTGCTTTTTGGCGACCAATACGCCTGGCGCAGTGGGTGTATACAGCTTATGCCCAGAAAAAACGAACATATCGATTTCAGATGCTGCATTCCCGTGGCTTAAGTGTGTAGCGCAGTGCGCCACTGATTGTGCGCCGTCCACCAACACCAAAGTATCGTACTTATGTGCTAAGCGCGCAATCTCAAGGCTTGGATTGACAATTCCGGTGACATTGCTTATATGAGAAAAAGCCAGATAATTGACTTGGCCCTGATATTTTATTAACAATGCCTCTGCTTCGCGTAGATCGATACGTCCTTGTTGGTCTCCGTAGTTAGCTAAGGGAATATAATGTATTTGATTGCCGAATTGGCGGTGGGGTAAGTCGTTAGCGTGATGCTCCATCGCACTGACCAACACTATTTTTCGCTCAGGTCGTGCTACCGCGAGGCCCCTGGCGATTCGGTTAATTCCAGCGGTTGTCCCAGCACCGGTAAAAATGGCAGTATAGTCGGATTCATTCGCGCCCAAACACTTTAGAATTTGCGAGTATGCCCAGCCCAGTGCTTTAGTCGATATTTGCGCAGAATTGTGCACATAGCTATGTGTATTTGAGTAGTGAGGCAGTAACTCTTGGATTGTTTGCAAAGCTACCTTACTGGCCAGCGGTGAGGCAGCGCCATCCATATGAATGCGCGCTTGCGATTCGCCGTCGGCCGTGCGGTAGTGAGTGTTAAGGCCAATAAATTGTGGGCTAGGCATAGTTTAGATTCAGCAGGCCGTTCAAGGTCCGGCAATTAGTCAATCAATAATGCCTTTAGTATAGGTCATCAAGCTGGTTCACATAAGCTCGTTCAAGCAGCTAGTTAAAGCGATGTTTCGATTTATAGAAGGTTGCGCTATCGCCACCGCTGTTGGTTGATCTTAGGGCTGTGTCGCTTTACCAAACATTAGGGTCAATAGCTTTAGGTACGCGGTTGGCCAAATTCTCTGCACTTTATCCATGAATTTTGCATCGGCCCCAATCAATAAGCGTCGTTTATTTTTGAGCACTGCCTTAAGAATTTCGGAAGCGGCCTTGTCAGCCGTGGTTCTGGCTAGCTTGTCAAATTCAATTACTGATTGAGCATGCTTTTGGGTGTTATCGCGCTCGCCATTGTCACTTACCCGTGCGCTGCGAGCGATATTGGTTTTAATGCCACCTGGATGAACCGTGGTGCAGCTGATCGAGCTGCCTTCTAATTCCAACTCATGGCGTAGCGCATCGGTCATACCCCTAACCGCAAATTTACTTGCATTGTATGCGGTTTGATTGGGTACCGAGACAATACCAAATATGCTGGAGATATTCACAATATGTCCCCAATCGGCCTTTTGCATAATAGGTAAAAATGCCTTGGTTCCGTACAACACGCCATAGAAATTAATGTTCATTAGCCATTTAAAGTCCTCCAAGGGAGTGGTCCAGAGCGGTCCGGCAGCCAGTGCCACGCCTGCATTATTAATGACTAAATTCACTCCACCGTAATGTTGCTCGATGGCGTCGGCGAAACCGAAGACAGCATTCTCATCAGCCACATCAAAACTACTAGAAAGTACTTCAGCGCCACGTTTGACAATTTCTGCTTCGGTTGCATCGAGATTGCTTTCGTTTATGTCGGAGATGGCTAATTTTGCGCCATGGTCGGCCAGTTGATATGCCAGTTGACGGCCAATACCTGACCCAGCGCCGGTAACGACGGCCACACAATTTTTAAATTTTTTCATTTTTTATTAGTCTATAGTTAAGGGGCGTTTATTGATGCTCGCTGTTGATGTTGTTTTTATGTTAGTTAATGCCACCTGATTCAAGGGCTACATTACTGAGGCTGGTGGTAAGCTCTGAATCAGACAGATTTAGCAGAATTTCAGCTAGCCATTGGCGAAAATGCGCGCGATTACCTTGTTCAGTTCCATAGCCGAGTGCGTCTTTGATGCCCGCGCCGGAAATAACCTCTCCTACCAATGCTAGGGTGACCAGCATTACTAGGCGATTGGTATTCTCTAAGTTCACATCACCGTCGATCTTGGTTCTGAGCTGATGGGAGAGCTTGACAATTCGCTGCATATTTTCTTTTATTGAAGTCTCTGCGCCGCTTAGATGCATCCAAACTGCAACCTTGCCCTCAGCGCCAGGATAGGCGGTGTCTAAGACTTGCGTCATCGCCAAGACCTGATCTTCAGGTGCGGCTTGCACTGCCTTTGATATCGCGACAGTGATTCTATCAGTCGCTTTTTCTGCAACTCGCTTGGCCAGCGCATTCAGCAATCCCTGGCGAGAACCAAAGTGGTGGATGATGTTGGGGTGGGCCATATTCGCTTGCTTGGCGACAGCACTAATTCTTAGGCCCGCTGGGCCTACTTCAAACACCGTCTGTTGCGCAGCGTCTAGTATTGCCTCACGTGCATGCTCGGGGGATTTATGGTTTTTTTTAGCCACTGATCGTATTTACTTTAGGTGCTTGTGATTTTTAATTGTTTATTTAGAGGCAAATTGCTTGATGCGTGTTTGTTGACAGCTGCACGATTTAGATTTAATATCTGCCAAGTATAGTTTACAGGGCTGTAAACAACAAGATGGTTAGATTTCTTAGGTTTGGGGCACAAGGTTCTAATTCATAAATAGTAACTTATAGACAGGAAAGCAGATGAACGCAAAAGCAGAATTGAGTCCAAAGGTTGATATAGTGGGTGGGCAGTCATCGTCCAAGTTAAACATAGTTCCACGTCGAGTTCGTTTCAATTTTTCAGACATCAATCGTGCAGATTTTCACTCCAATAACGCCATCATAAGTGCGTTTTGGGTTGGCTTATCAGCAACTTTTCCGATCGGTGAGGCTGAATTCATCCACTCCGTAAAGTTATTCGAAAATCAAGTCAGTGATCCTAAGTTATTAAAGGAAGTTCAAGAGTTTGCGCAACAAGAAGCACACCATGCACTGCAGCATAAGAAGATCAATAGCCAATTTGATAGCTGTGGTTATGGTACTCGAAAGATCCAAGACTTAATGGATGCGAAACTGCGGCAGCGTGCTCAAAAATGGAGTTCTGAGAAGCGCTTGATGCGCACCGTCTCTGCTGAGCATTTCACCGCAGTTATGGCGCATTTTGCTTTGAGCCATCCACAGCTCACGGAGAGTGTGCCTGAGTCTTTTGCAAGCTTGTTCCTATGGCATTCTATCGAAGAGGTTGAACACAAGTCTGTTGCTTTCGATGTCTATCGACATTGCGTAGGTGACATGTCTAAACTACGCCGGCATTACGCCCATTTTGCGTTCATCGAGTTTCCGTTCAATTTGATAATGATTACACGCTTTTTGTTAAAAGATTTAGGGCATAAGTCGACTTGGGCAGAGCGTAAGGGTATGTGGTTGTTCTTGTTTGGTAAAGCCGGAATGATAAGTTCTGTAAAGCACCTGTACATGGACTTTTTCAAAAAGGACTTCCATCCATGGAAGCATGACAATTCGGAGCTTGTAGATCAATGGAAGCAAGAGTTAGCGCCGATTATTTATCCGGCTTAAGTTTCTTGCGCGCTGACCGACTGCAATATGTCGTCTGGGTTGGGCATCTACTTGATGTTTTTCTGATTGATTAGGCCGTCCGTTTTATTCATTGCATTCCTGAAAGAGATTAACAGTGAAGAACCGCCTTGGCGGCATACGTCACTGTCCTAAAACCGCACTTAGATAGAAGAGAAAAATAATTATGTCCACAGCGCATTATGACGCAATCATCATCGGCGCCGGTATTTCAGGTATTAGTGCCGCTTATCATTTTCAGAAACTTTGTCCGGGTAAGACCTATAAAATTTTGGAACGTCGTCAGCAGATAGGGGGTACTTGGGATTTATTTAACTATCCTGGGATTCGTTCAGACTCGGATATGTATACCTTCGGTTTTTCTTTTCGTCCATGGCATGATGAATCAGCGATTGCATCCAAAGAAAAGATCATTGACTACCTAAATGACACAATTGATGAGTACGATATCGGTAAAAATATCGAGTTCGGGGTCTACAGTAAAAAGGCCAATTGGTCTTCTGCGAAAGCCGAATGGCAGTTAGACGCCGTCGATGAACAAAGCGGTGCAAGCAAACGTTATTCCAGCCAGCATATCTTTATGTGTGTTGGATACTACAATTACGACCATGGTTACACGCCAGAGTTTGAGGGTAGGTCCGATTTTAAGGGCGACGTGGTTCATCCTCAGCAATGGCCAGAGGATGCAGACTACCAAGACAAAAAGGTTGTTGTCATTGGCAGCGGTGCAACCGCAGTCACCTTAATTCCTTCGATGGCGGCTAAGGCCGCACACGTTACCATGCTCCAGCGCTCACCAACCTATATGGCGGCTAGGCCTGCTATTGATCCTAAAGCCAATTGGGTCGCTAAATGGTTGGGTCGAAGAGCGGCTAGATGGTGGTTTATTTTAAACTCCATGTTCATATACAGCTACTGCAAAAAATTTCCGAGCAGGGCTAAAGAAGCGATAATCGCTGAAGTCAAAGGATTACTTGGCAAGAATTTTGAAGCCGAGCATTTTACACCCAAATATAATCCATGGGATGAGCGCCTATGCTTGTGTCCTGATGGTGATTTCTTCGATGCAATTAATGCAGGCAAGGCTAGCGTTGTCACTGATCACATTGAGCGATTTACTGAGTCAGGGATAAAGCTAAAGTCAGGTGTCGAATTACCAGCGGATATGATTGTTACGGCAACTGGGCTGGAGATGTTGTTTCTGGGCGGGATAGAAATAATGGTTGACGGTAAGCTGAAGAAGCCCTCACAGAGTTATGTTTATAAGGGGGTGATGTGCAACGATATGCCAAATTTGTATATTGCGACAGGTTACACAAATGCTTCGTGGACACTGAAGGTAGATCTGACCAATAAGTACGCATGCCGCTTAATTAATTATATGGATGACAATAAATACAAATATTGTAGTGCTAAAGCACCTTCCAACTTGATTGGTGCACCGCTTTTGGATCTTGATGCAGGTTATATTCGCCGTGGACAGGGCGCTTTGCCCATGCAGGGGATACAGGCACCTTGGCGACTTTATCAAAACTACATCTACGACAAATGCACTCTAAAGTTTAAGGCTGTGAAGGACGAATCAATGACTTTTTATTAGTCTGCAAGAATTAGGTGTAATCTGCCGAGTACTGGTGATGTGATTTACACATCAGTTCAGGCATTATTGGGCAATGAAAAAAGCCACCATAATTAGTAGCGTCGTAATCCTTATATCCACAGCCCTAGCAATAGGCGTTAGTTTTGCTGGAGGCGATGGCGGGGCACGCGTCGGCGGACTTCCAGTTTTTGTGATTTGTGGCGTAGCCGCATTTGCAATAAATTGGATTGCCTTCATTCCCGCAAATATCAATAAAACTGAGCATTTTTATGATCTTACTGGGAGTGTTACCTACTTAACGGTGATCGCCCTAGCGGTTGCGTTGAGCAGTTCCAGCGATGCCGAGGGCGAAATCAGTTTACGTGCGCTATTAGTAGCATGCATGGTGGTCATTTGGGCCAGTAGGTTAGGAATCTTCTTGTTCACCCGAATTCGCCGCGACGGTAAGGACGACCGCTTTGACGAGATCAAAATCAACCCCATACGATTTTTTCTAACCTGGACGTTGCAGGGCTTGTGGGTGGTTCTAACAGCCGCGTGTGCTTTAGCGATTATCACTGGTGGTGATCAATCTTCGATGGGCGTAATCGGCTGGTTGGGCACCCTCATTTGGCTATTTGGATTTATAATCGAGGTGGTCGCAGATAAACAGAAATCTGCATTTAAGAAAGATGTGGCCAACTCGGGTAAATTTATATCCAGCGGATTGTGGTCCTGGTCAAGGCATCCAAATTACTTTGGCGAGATGCTGCTGTGGTTTGGAGTCGCTGTAATGGCCATTCCTGTCCTGCATGGCTGGCAGTGGGTTTGTCTTGTTTCGCCGATATTTGTGTACGCGTTAATTGCTCACGTTAGTGGCGTCAATCAACTTGAGGCTAAGGCTGATAGAAAGTGGGGGAAAGATCCTGCTTATCTAGCATACAAGCACAATACCTCAGAACTACTGTTGCGCCGTCCCTTGAAGTAAGTGGTTTCGCAACTATTTCTTGTGGTTACTCTCGTCAATCATCGCTTGTAATTAAGCGTTATTAACAGAATTACGGTCGTTTTCTCCACAAATTAGGACAAATAGCTCATTTTTAGTATTTAGTTTTCATTAAATCCTGCTAAACTATGGTTTCAATACGGTTAGCAGAACCCAACCCAATTCTGAACTGTATTGTAAGGCTTCAATTTCCACGTAGCTTCGTGGGTCTTTGAGCCACTGAGAGGCACCCCAAAGGGAAAGGGGGAGTCTCTTTAAGAACGATATTGACCAGGGAGGATAATATTATTCGAAAAAACCCTTGCGTGCATCCTCACGCAAGGGTTTTTTTTCGCTTTGGCTAACAGCCCAACCTAGGCACATTTGTACTAGGCTTAGATGCGTTCGACAAGTGTTTATTTTCCGTAATAGCGCATATGATAGGGTCTATAGGCCGTCGAATCATCGACACCGCTACTCGAGGTCATCATGAACCACATCACAACAAAAAAAGTAAAAATTAAATCTGTCGGTACATTTATCCCTTCTGAAATCGTCAAGTCGGACGATCTAATGAACGAAATCGACTCACAAAATAGATACGATATCCCGACTGATTGGATGCGTGTTGCGATGGGTATTGAAGAACGCAGAGTTGCCCCAGCATCGGCGAAGCCGTCAGATTTGGCGATTCCTGCCGCTCGCGAAGCGATCGATTCTTGTCCGGGTTTATCGCCAGAAGATATTGATTTAGTTATCTTTTGTGGGATCGAACGAGATCAGCCAGAGCCGGCCACAGCGCATACAATACAAAACGCACTTGGCTTAAAAGCGAACCATGCCTTTGATATGGCAAACGCTTGTTTTGGGTTTATTGATGCAATGGAAGTTGCTTCAAACTTCATAAAATGTGGTATAGTTCAAAACGCATTGGTTGTCACTGGGGAGGTTCCTTCTAAGGTTCTTCGTTCTGTTGTCCAGACTCTTAAAGAGGGTGTCGATATTAAAACAGCCAAGAATATAATAGGTGCTTTGTCTGTAGGTGACGCTGGCGGTGCTGTTATAATTAGTTCTTCAGACGACTATGAAATTTCTGGTTTTGAGCTTTTTAACACAACTAGCCATAGTTCATATGCTGATAAGTGTATTTACAACACCGGTGAAGACGGCAAACTTGAAGGTCAAATGTTAATGGGCCATCTTGCTGCGGCGTTCATTAGGTACAACAGTAAGCTAATCGATGACACTCTGGAGAAGCTTGGATGGGATAATTTCGATTGGATGTTATCTCATCAAATAGGCAAGCGGCCATTTGAAAAACTTTCTGTTATGAATGGCGTTAACCCTAATAGCATGATTAAAACTTTTGATAAATTGGGGAATATCACCAGCGCAACGTTTCCGGTGAATTTCAAGAAGCTCTGTGACGATGAAGATGTCCAGCTTGGGGCTCGAATAGGCGGATGTTTCGCCGGTTCAGGATTGGCCGTAGGCCAGTTTGGTTATACGTTTTAACAAGAGATATGTGTCTTAAACTCTTGAATGTTCAGATGCTCTCAGCATTTTTATTTACCTAGATGCTGAGAGTACAAACACATTTTGGGTGAGACTTGTTAATAGAAGACTTAGATGTCTATTATAGAGGTGCTAAGTCTCATTATTTAGTAACTGAGATTTTATGGAAGGCCGTAATCGGTACAAAATAGAATAAGTTTTTAACTCAGCCAATAAGCAGGTGATACGTTTGAAAGTGGAGTTCTGAGTAGTTGTTATCGTTAAAGGCCTTTCTTCACAGAGGGACTTACGATGCTAACGACAAAGAGGGCTTCAATAGAAAGAGCTATAACAGAGTTTGTCTTAGCAAAAAGTATTTTAGATAGTTACACGAGGAGATTATGGATAACGCAGCTTCAATCTACATCCTGCCGGCAGTGCTGGCACTGATGGTAAAACTGTTCTTATTATTTGTTGCAAGGAATGGGAGAACTGGGTCGTCAATCTTTTTTACCATGTTGTTGTTGTTTGCTTGTCACAACCTGGCTGAGGTTTTTGCTTATATAGAATACTTTAAAGGGGATTACTCTACTCACCTCTTGCGTTGGTACTACGTGATGACTTTGTGTGTAGCTGCTACAACTCTAGTTTATGCTCTCCAAATCAGCAATTCACTAAGTTCCTTAAGGGGTGTTTCTACAGCCGCAGTCGCTCTATCAAGTGGTCTAGGCTTGATTATTTTATTGACCGATTCAGTCGTTAGCGGAGTTACTTCAATAGGTTACGCCCCGACTGCAGAGCAAGGTCCACATTACTGGATTTTTCAATTATTATTCGTTGGAATGTTATTTCTCATTTCCGGTGTATTGATTAGGGGATATCTAAAGGCCAAAGATCATGTGGTTGAAATTCAGTGTAGCTATACATTTTTAGGACTACTGCCTATTATTGTCGTAGCGCTGAGCGTTGTTACTCTGATGGGTTTTGGTGTGAACCTAAATGCAGCGGGGATTATTCCAATTTGTACCGCTTTCTTTTTACTAATTACTATTAAAGGCGAGCTGACTCATAAGTTGACGGATATTCGCAGACACATACCGTTCTCTTTAGAGCGAAAGACATCAAGTCAAATAATGGATATTTTTTCTCGATACGCGCAAGACGAAGTGAACTATCGTAACGGCATGGCCGAGCTTGAAAAGCTATTAGTTATGCACAAGCATAGCAAAAGCCTGGGTAACGTAACTCAAACCGCCGCATCTATGGATATACCCAGATCTTCTTTGTACTCGATATTTCGTCGTTTAGGTATTGAAGTAAAAGAAAAAAGCTAGATTTTTAAGATATAGTCTTACCAAGACGTCTTTGTTTTATTGCTAAGGCCAGTTTTTGATTTTTTGGAGCAAGGATGCTGGTACGTTTCTACCGTTTAACTTCTGAACGGCTTTGGCTGATGGGCGCTGGTGAAGGTGGCCACAATATTAAACGTTTTGATTGAGCTGCCGAACCCTATTCTTTTGCAGGCCTATTAAGATCTTGGTCTTATGCTTTTTGCTTATCCGTAATGTGTACTAGGCGTCTAATTTTGGCTCGTCGCAAGTAAGAGGTCACGACCTAGCCGATAACAATGTTGGTCGCCTAAGAGACTTAGGCAATACATTGATTCAGGTACTATTGAGTGGATAGTATTTAGTGAAAAGAGCGCAAAGTTTGATAGCATACGACTTTCAAAGAATCACCAAGCTGAACGACAATCTGAAGCGCGTTTAACGCTTGTTTGGCGCTTGAAAATTTTAGATCAGCAACGTATGTGGGTCAGTAATTGCTTGTTTAAAGAAACAGTGCAGCCAAAACGCTGAGTTTTCGTACTTTTGAAGCCGTGTAAATTTGGACGCGGTAACTTACTAGGCGCGCATCTCGCGTGAAGCATATTTATTGGCAGCTACGGGTCGGTTCAATTGGCGATTGATCTTGCTACTCGGCAATTACAACGTTAACTTAATAACCACGACAATAATGAAAACAAAGATGAAGCTATGGCATTGTCACAATGCTCGATCTCTTCGGCCTCTGTGGGCACTCGAAGAAATGGGTTTGGAATATGACCTAGAGGTATTACCCTTTCCCCCCAGGGTTTTTAAAAAGGAGTATTTGGAGACCAATCTATTGGGCACCATTCCTTATTTTTTGGATGGCGAAACTCGGATGACTGAGTCCACGGGTATCTGTCATTATCTGGTGGAGCGGTACCAGCAAAACCAACTTGGTGTCAGCGTAGATCATCGCGAATATGGCAGTTATCTAAATTGGTTGTATCATAGTGATGCGACCCTGACATTTCCGCAAACCCTGTATCTGCGATATACCCAGATGGAACCAGAGGAACGCCGCCAACCACAAGTGGCCGAGGACTATCGAAAGTGGTATCTAGCGCGTCTTCGTTTATTAGACGGGCACATTAAGCAACGTGAGTTCTTATGTGATGATCGGTTTACGATTGCTGATATTGCGGTAGGCTACGCGTTGTTTTTGGGAGAGCTACAAGGCTTTGCCGTAGATTACACACCGCAAGTCATAGACTACTTAAACCGATTAAAAGCTCGCCCCGCGTTTGTAAAAGCGGTTGCACTTACTGAATGAAGAGTCATTCCGATTTTGAATTGCGATCTTAAACAAATTTAACCCAATTACTTACTTACACATATGCTATTTACTGAAGAACATAATTCGATCGCCGAGACAACTGCAAAGTTAATTCAATCAGAAATTAATCCTTATTGCCAGCAATGGGAAGAGGAAGGAATTTTTCCAGCACATGAGGTATTTAAAAAACTTGGGAATCTAGGGTTATTGGGTATCGCTAAGCCGTTAGCCTACGGTGGTATGGACCTGGACTATAGCTATCAAATGGCTTTCGTTGAACAACTGGGCACGACCTTGAGCGGTGGCGTAAGCATGGGCATTGGTGTGCAAACTGATATGGCGACACCTTCATTGGCCAAACACGGCAGTGATGAATTGCGTGCAGAATTCTTAACACCCGCGATTAGCGGAGATTATGTATGTTCGGTTGCAGTGAGTGAACCCGGCGCCGGTTCAGACGTAGCCAGTATTAAAACATCTGCCCGCAAAGACGGAGATGACTACATTATTGATGGCACCAAAATGTGGATAACTAACTCAACCCAAGCAGATGTGCTTTGTGTTTTACTTAACACTGGCGATGGTCCGCAACATAAAAACAAGTCTTTGGTGATGGTCCCCACCAATACTCCTGGAATCAGTTTTTCAGAGAGATTAAATAAGCTTGGGATGCGTTCTTCAGATACAGCACAAGTGTTTTTTGATGGTGTTCGGGTTCCTCAGAGCAATCGCATAGGCCTTGAGGGCTTGGGCTTTATGTATCAAATGGAACAATTCCAGGAGGAGCGTTTACATGCGGCCTGCGCAACCTTGAAGGGCTGCGAGTTTAGTATTCAAGAAACAATTGCGTACACGCGTGGTCGCCAAGCTTTTGGTAAATCAATTCTGGACAACCAAGTAGTGCATTTCAAACTAGCTGAACTTCAGACAGAGATAGAAGCCCTTCGTGCTTTGGTTTATAACGCGACCGAGGAATATATTAATGGTGTCGATGTTACAACTAAGGCTTCAATGGCGAAACTTCTCGCGGGGCGATTATCGCGCAAGGTGAATGATAGTTGTTTACAATATTTCGGTGGGATGGGTTTTATGTGGGAGAATCATGTTGCTAGAGCATTCCGTGATGGACGACTAGGGTCAATTGGAGGCGGAGCAGATGAAGTGATGTTGGAAATCATTTGTAAAAAGATGGGGACTTCACCAAAAATACGCAATTAGCAGACCCAAGCTGGCCCTAGACTCGCTGTTAGGGCCTCGCGCGAACAATTTTCCTAATCATTATACTGGGCGAAATTGTAGGCCTCACTGGATAAATTGATGAATAGTAATCTCGAGCTGCAGATCTACGTCGCTGCGATTTATGAAACACGACCAGAGTAACGTGGTTGCGGCAATTCGTCGGGCAGACTGGTTCGAAAACTTGCCTGAAGATGCAATTGAGTTCCTTGCCACAAAAGCAATTTTAAAAACCTATGTGCCTAATCAATTCTTATATTTAGTAGGTGAGAGGCCGAAATACGTTTATTGCGTAATGAGCGGCAGGGTGCGAGTGTCGGTGACCAGTAGCATGGGACAGGAGTTTGTTCTTACTGATCTTTACCCTGACTCTTGGTTGGGTGAAAATTCATTGACCGAAGGCAAAACTAGAGTGCTTGAAGCAAGCGTTGTTGAAGAGTCAGATATCTTGATGATTTCGGCAAAGGTGGTGAACAATTTGGCAGACCAATATCCGATTCTATACAAAAATTTATTTACTGAACACATGCACCGAACTCGGCAAATATACGAATTACTGGCAGGCATGTTGTTTTATCCGCTTAAAGCCCGATTGGCTGGCAGGATGCTTGATTTACTAGATAAGCACGGTGAGGTCGGTGAGGAAGGCATTGAACTAGATATTCATATGAGTCAGCTAGACTTTGCCCGAATGAGCATGGGGTCACGACAAAGGGTAAATAAAATTTTTCGCGGTTGGGTGAAGCAAGGGATTTTACTTAAGCAGGGACATAAGTATGTGATCACTAACCTGGCATCACTTAAAAAGGAAACCGAACTAGAGGACTGAGGGTCGTATACAAATGTTCTACTGCGGCTGGCGTGTTTCATCCGCTAACAGACTAAATTAGGGTTAGCGCACAGCGACGATTGGAGTGAGGGTCGCGCCAGTGTTTCAGTTGTTGTGGTAAGTGTCCAATTAGTTTTGGTGAGCTAGTGAATTATCAGTTCAAGCATGTTTATAAATCAGGTTTGTTGTGCCTGTAAATGCGTTATGCGATCCTTATTCATTCGAGAGCATTGATCATGAAACCTATTTATATCGGCGCTGACGGTCTATGCCCTTTTAAGTCGTTAAAACGCATGAGATGAATTTTAATCTGGATAAATGACAAGTAACCAAAGGCATTCATCTAATTTATATCAGACATAAACGCTAACTGCTTGACATTTTGCTAACAATATAGTTTTCTAGATACACGAACTAGTTAGTCTGAGTAGCTAGAAATAATAATTAAAATAATGTAGATAATTTACTTAGGAGGAGCATCAGATGTTTAAATTCACCCATAAAAGTGTGGCTATTTTCGCTGCAGCGTGTCTTACCATACCGACAGTTTCGGTCGCGCAACAAGGAAACGGGCTACTTGAAGAAATCATAGTAACCGCTTCAAAACGGGCATCAACCCTGCAAGAAATTCCAATTGCAGTATCGGTCACTACAGCCGAGACAATTGAAAAAGCCCAAATTTTGGATATTAGCGATCTGCAAAGTGTCGTTCCATCCTTGCGCGTTAGTCAATTGCAAAACTCAACTAATACCAATTTCGTTATTCGCGGTTTTGGTAATGGCGCAAATAACCCCGGTATCGAGCCATCTGTTGGCGTTTTCATCGATGGTGTTTACCGTTCACGTTCAGCCGGCGCGATTTCGGATTTACCTGCTTTGCAACGTGTTGAAGTATTACGTGGCCCACAAAGCACCTTGTTTGGTAAAAATGCTTCTGCAGGTGTGATCAGTGTTATAACAAGAAAACCAAGCGGTGAATCTGCCGGTAGAGTTGCTGCAACTGTCGGTAATTTTGGTCAGGTTGTTTTAAAAGGTCAAGTTGAAGGTGCACTTTCTGATTCTGCTGCATACATGCTATCGGCTGGATCGAACACTCGCGATGGCTATGTGAAAAACCTAACGACTGGAAATGACATTAATAGTCGTGACCGTCAAAGTTTTCGCGGCCAATTAGTGTTTAACCCTAGCGACAATACCGAAGTTCGTATAATCGCCGATTACGACACCATTGATGAACAATGTTGTTCTACGGTTAATCTTATTTCTGGCCCTACAGCAGGTGCAATTAGATTTGCCGGCGGTAATATAGTTGACGATGATGCAGAGGCACTTGAGCTATACGGCAGTGTCGACCCAACTAACCAACTGGATAATTCTGGCATTTCAATGCAGATAGATCATGACTTTAAAAACTTCGCATTAACTTCAATAACTTCATTTCGTAACGTAGACTCATTCTCTAATATCGATTCTGATTTCACCAGTGCAGATATAATTACTAACGCTATTACTACCGATATCGATACCTTTACTCAAGAGATTCGTTTAACGTCTACTAACGGCGATAAGCTAGATTGGATGATTGGTGGCTTCTTGTTTGATGAGTCGCTTGATTACACAGACGCACTTCCATTTGGCGGTGGTTACACTCGTTATTTAGATGCCCTATCTGGCGGTGGTTATTCGTTT
>JBLHMH010000033.1:0-25235 GCA_047621785.1 Polaribacter sp.
GCCATGTCATCCTCATTAGTGATGCCCTTGCTGGCCTGGTCGACCAGGGCGGAGAGTTCTTTCTTATTCATAGTATCTACCTTAACAGTTGAGTTAAGCAGATACACAGTTCAAATTACAGTCTCTACTCCTTAGGGTTGTAGTTAAGGGCTGTCTTTAAGTTTTTATCAAAATCACTATTATGCTCAACCTTTTTCTTTCTGGTGGGCTTAGGTAGGCTTCCAGATGTTTTTATATCTGTAACAACATTCTCGAAGTCAGTTTTATGTTCAATTTCTTGAATTGGCTTGAAGTTTTCATACTGGTTAACAACCCAATCACTAGCAACCTTTTGGCTTATTTGTCCTACGTGAAAATGGGGACGTTACCCATTAATTCACATCCTTCGGACGTGCCAGACAATTAACGGGTAACGTCCCCTTTAATTCTTTAGATACAACTTTCAGTTGTTAAGCCGGTGTCGTCAGCGCCCCATGTCACGTTGCAATGTTCTGCTTCCCAAATAGAAATGTAGCGCTGCCCAGATGTAGAGGCATTTGAATATAATCATAGACCATTGTAGTCCCTCAGCATTGGCGGTGTTACATGCCGTTTGCGCTGCTGTTGCTAGGCTGCTCGCTTTGCATGCTTCCAGCGTCAAACTAGGGTCCATGCCAGAAAGAAATGTCGAATTTAATATCGAAGACAAAGCCCCGATTAATGGGGGCCCAAGACCATAGCCAAGCAGATTAACGATGAACAAAGTTACCGCGACCGAAGTTGCTCGCATTCTGCTATCCACTACTCCGCTTGGAACTGCATAAAGTGGGCATAAATAGGTATAAAGTAGCATTTGCCCAAGCATCAAAATCGGTATAGCGACCAGAAGTGAATCAAGCAGGTAGCCAACGATGAACATTGGCGTTGAACCAAGCAGAGCAATCATTGGTATCCAAGCCAATGCTTTTGGGTAACGGGCTGAATAGCGGTCTGCTAAGTAACCGGACATAAAAGTACCGATCGCGGCCATGACCGACAAGATCATCGCAAACTTTATAGAGGCATCAAAGATTGATATTTCATGCGTTCGGATGAGGAACGAAACAAAGAATTGATTGACGCCATAATTGACGAATGAAGCAATAGTGACGCCCACTGTTATGTGCCAATAGGAAGGTTTTTTTGCTAATATTCTGAGCACCTCAACGAAACTAACTTGCTCTTTACCCTGCATCTCAGCCGGGTCTGTATAGCCGCGTGGTGGCTCCTTAACAGTCAGCTTAACGATCATGGCGATTAGAATGCCGGGCAGTCCGACCACCACAAAGGCTACCCGCCAGCCTTCGACGTTCTGCCAATCGAGTGCGTTGACGGCCCATACCCAGCCCCAATTGTTGAACACTGCCGCGACAGATGCACCATCCAAGTTGCTGGCAATATAGCCGCCAAAGAAGTAAGCGAACATGCCGCCAAGCGGAATTCCTAAGGCATAGGTTGACACTGCAGTAGAACGTTTTGCTGGAATAAAATAATCGGCGATTATAGAGTTAGCCGGAGGCGAACAGCCGGCTTCACCAATGCTAACGCCGATACGAAAAATGAAGAGCGCAATAAAACTGGTGGCAAAACCGCACAGCGCGGTCATTAGACTCCACAAAGCAACCGAGCCGGCGATTATCCAAACGCGGTGGTTTTTCTCGGAAAAGCGAGCAATAGGAATACCAATGAAGGTATAAAGAACAGCAAAAGCAGGGCCGCCAAGCAGACCCATTTGCCAATCTTCAACCCCAAACGCATGTTTAATCGGCTCGGTCAAAATATTGATGATCGTGCGATCAATGAAGTTGAAAATATAGACGGTGAGCAAGGCGCCCAGTACATATTTCCTGTAGCTGGTGGTGCCATAGCCAGTTTCTGGGCTGCCACCAGCAGATTCTCCGCCCACAGACGCAGGAACTTTTGACACGTATGGTTGTTGTATAAGTCCTTTGATCCTTCTCACCTATTTATTAAACGGATATATTGAGACCCAACTTCATAAGCAATGAACACCTACTACGCCAGCTCACTTTTGAACGGTTGCTAAAACTAAAGATCCGAAAAATTGGTGGCAGACCACCGTTACCCCGACTCCGCTATCAGTATGGAGTTGAGCAACGTTTAAATCAAATCCAATTAAGTTTCAAAGGCAGCACCTTGCCTATAGCCTTGTTTAGATTAACATTGACCTATAGATATATCGCGACCCTCAAATTTCTCCATTATATCAACATATAAATCATCACAACTAGATTGCGGGTCGTATACTTTTGTATCTAAGGCGCAAGAATACGTTCGGTCAGAGCGTGCATTGTTAAAAATGATTGCGTAGACTGTAGGCCTACAAAATGAAGCGATGCAATGTCCTTTTGCAAAAAACGAGTAACTGAACAGTCGTTGAATACAGTGACATTTAGCTTACTGCTGTCGTGAACCAGCCTCATGAATCAAACACAAAAGATCGGCCGTGGCTTTAGCATCACTCAATGCACGATGGTGACTGTAAAGATCGATGTCAAAGTATCGAGTCAAATTACCTAAGCTATAAGACTTTAGGCCTGGGAAGGTTTTCCTGCTATTAACCACGGTGCAGTATTTAGGCATACGAAAGTTTACGCCCATGCGCTCGAAGGCACTTTTGATAAAACCGTAATCAAAGCCGACATTGTGTGCGACAAAAATCGCGCCATCTAATTGCTCTAATAATTGGTCTGCTATTTGTTCAAAGACTGGGGCGGATTCCACCATATGGTTTGAGATGCCGGTCAAGCGCGTTATATGTTCTGGGATGTAGCGCATTGGGTTTACTAGGCTCGACCATTCCGCAATCACGGTTGATCCACGCATGCGCACAACGGCGATTTCGGTAATAGAACTGCTGTTTTTACTGCTGCCGGTTGTTTCGATATCGACCACTGCGTATACCTGATCGGGACTAGTTGACCACCTAACTTGCGACAGGCCTACCGCGAACCCAGCTTCGCGCAGGCGATTAATACTGAGAAGCTGGTTTGATCTAAGCGTATCGCCAGGAGCCTTGATCTCTTCGAAACGCAGAGTTTCCTTTTCGATGATCATTAAGTCTGGGTAGCCGTCTTTGCAGTGAAGATAGTCTTTTGCCATTGCCAGAAGAGCCTTGGCAATGGACCCTGCAGGCGCATAGTGAAGACATGCCTGGATACTATCCAGCAAGTTGCCACTCCATCTAAATATTCCATTCGGACTGCCATAGTGACCGGCGGCTACTTTAGTCAAGTGTTGACTGGCGCGCTCCGGTGAATCAAATAGGCCGAGAGCGGTATTGATCGCGTTTTTGTTCTGGATATAAAAACTACCATCTTTGAGCGACATTGGTAGCAGGTCAAATTGATTATGCTGCATTTGGTTCTTGCCAAACAATAGAGCCCAAAAAGTAAGCCCAAACAGAACTTTCCAGTGTTGGTTTTCAGTGAAGTAGGCTACGTGCCCTTGTCGCTGATAGAGCGCAATAACGCCGTATTCAACGTCATTAATAAAGCTTTCATCTATATCAAGAACCGTATTTGCTTCGCGTAGCATCTTGGTATAAACGCTAGTTCGTTCACCCTGATATTTTCGAGCGTAAAAATCTTCGATAAAAACTCGCTGCGCGGCGGGTAATGCTTGTGCACGTAGTTCTTCTAATTCTTGTTTTAGTAAGCTTCGATCTTGTGACTTATAGCTTTCTTGAATCCAGCGCTGAGTTGCTTTGGGATCGTTGCTAGTGCGCCATAATTCAATTGCCTTAGTGGGATTGTCTTCTAGTAACTCGATACCAACCTCTAGTGCTAATTTGTCTTGAGTAGCTTGGGCAACTTCTGGAATTTGATTTAATTTGAGTAAATACTCTGCTACTTGTTCTTTAGCTTGGCCCGGCCTGGCCCGAAACCGTCGTTTTTGTAGTAGTAGTTTAAAAACATCTTGGGCGTCTTGCTTGGTGGTGAATCGAGGGCTTACAACGGCGCTTTTGGCGCGAGTCTTTAGAATTGCTAAATCACGCATAGCAAATTTTTGAAAGCGATTATTTAGATCGCCAAAAAATAGAAATAAAATATAATCGATAATCTGCTGATGACGTCGCGCTAAATAGCTCTCTCGTATATCTATAAGTTCTGTTTCTGAACCTTCAAAGCAGTTAGCGGCGAACTCCACCAACACGGCTTTACTACTAGATGCCTTTGCTTGAAATGGTGATGCCTCAATACAGCTTAAAATTTCTGGTTTGGTCATTATGGGTAGAAAACTGGACCAGTCACTAGGCTTAATGGTACTTAACAGGCCGGCTTGCATTAGCTCATCGATCGCTGAGTCAATGTCTTCTATCTCGGCGTATTGGAGACTACTGCGCTTTAAAAATTGAGGTTTGCGGGTTAAAAATCTTACCAACAGGCATTGGCTGTTCAGGCTAAGCTTTGAGAATACTTGAAGGTAGTCTTTATCCGCTTGATCGAGAAGCGCCGAGCACTGATTTTTTACAAACTCGAATAGTTCCAAGGCATGCGATAAATAATATTTTTCTGGTAGAGTGGTTGGCACGCCATATGTTCTGTTTGTTTGGCCGAATAAAAATACTATAATTATAAACAGTAATATTCAAGGCTTAGCCGTGCATTGCCTTTTATTCAAAGCTTGTACTTTGTTTATATTGTTCAGACGATTGGTGTGTATTGATTTATGATTGCATAATCTTAAATACGCGGTTGCAGTTCGTTTCAAACGGCAGCAACACCAAAAAATTAGTTACATTTATTTCAATGAAGTCACTAAAAGATCAATTACTAAAAGCCGGACTCACTGATAAACAAAGTCTGAAGAATGCTCATAAACAAGGCAAGAAAGGGCTTAAAAAACCTAAAAATCAAAGAGGGCTTGCTTCTGAGACGACTAAACAGGCAGAGCAGGCGAGGATTAAAAAAATAACTCGCGACAAAGAGTTAAATCGCGAACGCCAATTGGTGATCGAAAAGAAGGCAAGACATTCGCAAATTGGGCAATTAGTTCAGAGCAGCAAAATTGAACGTGAGGGTGGTGAGCTGGCATATAACTTTACCCATTCATTGGACGGCCAGAGCTCGAAGATCCGCAAGATCTATGTCACCGACGAACAGCAAAAGCAGTTGAGCAAGAATCAAATCGTTATCGTCGCCTTGGGTGCAGATCAATTTGAATTAGTGCCATCTGTGGTGGCAAAGAAAATAGCAGTTCAGGATTCGCACTATCTAGTTGAGAATAAATCAGCAGAGGCTGAGCCTGAGGCAGATGATCCTTACGCAGATTATCAAATTCCTGATGATTTGGTATGGTGATACTTAAAACCGACCTAAACTAAGAACGTTGGAGAATAAAATTCTGAAAGTTATTTTTGCTGCTTATTATTTTTGGTTTGACTAGTTGTGGCTCCCCGAGTCCGGGGCAGAGTTCGAGTGTTGGTCATGCAAGTAGTAGTGAAAAGAGCAAAACTAACTCGCGAAAATCAACTCTTTTCGACGCACAGATTGATTCAATGGAGAAGGCCGAGAATGTTGAAGATACTGTGCAAAAGGCCAGTCAAGCGCGCAAACAGCAGATGCAAGACTTATAGTCTTACGCTTTATAAACAGCCTTGAGCGAAACAAACAGCCTTGAGCGAAACAAACAGCCTTGAGCGAAAAAATAGCCTTGGCTATATGAATAGCATAACCCGAGAATAACATGCGCAAACTTCTACTAATTCGTCATGCTAAATCCAGCTGGAAGTTTTCAGAGTTGGATGATCACGAACGCCCCCTAAACAAACGTGGCGAACAAGATGTACTCACCATGGCTCGTCATTTAGCCGAAAAAGATGAACCCCTCGACGTAATATTCTCAAGCACCGCTACACGAGCATTAGATTATGCCCAAAGTATCAGTGAGTTTACCCACGTTGATTTGAATCCTGATTTAACGTTTTACACTTTTGACGTGGACCAGTTACTAGAAATACTCAGGCACCTTCCCGACAGTGCGAACAATGTTGCGGTGGTCGCGCACAATCCTGCAATCACTCAAGCAGTAAACCGCCTGAGCAACTCTGAGATACGCAACGTGCCTACTGCAGCGATTGTTTGCCTAGCATGCGATGTAGAAGAATGGATGGACTTAGCCGAAGGGACTTGTGAGCTTGAGTACTTCGTTTCACCAAAAATGTTGAGATAGGCCTACGGCTTAGTCGCACTCGTATTGTCGGCAGGCCACAATCAATTTGATTTGTTATAGCTTTCTTTTCAAGCGTTTCTCTACCTGCTTCTTTTCCCAATCGGCATCAAAGAAGTGAAATATTTCAAACACCGATAAGGCATGTGAGACTATACCAATACCCCAACCCATCACGACCCACCAAGCCCAAATGTAACCAGGGCTTTGAAGGTAGTTAAGCACGAACAAAAAGCTAATCACAACCAAGTAAGTTGTTAAGTGCGAATAAAAGCCCTTGATGTCACGCACATACTCAAGTGCGCGCTGCTCTTCCCAGGTCATATTTTCTTGTTGCTGCATGTCGGTGTCCTCATCGTGTAGTTGTGATAGATCAATTTCAAACACAGCAGCCAATGATTTAAGGGATTCCAATCCAGCGGTCTTGCCACGCTCTATGCGTTGAATTGTGCGTACACTCAGGCCCGACATTTCTGCTAGTTGCTCTTGCGACCAGCCCTTTTGTAATCTTAATTTCCTTACAATCATATTTGAAAACTCATCTACTGTGTGAAACAGAACTCTACGGCATTGATGCTTAAAGACCACGACAGGGCCCCGACAAACACCCGACTTGGAGACGACAATCATAAAGCAGGTTAGGCTAATGTATCGGTTGTTTCTGAAATATTAACGAAAAGGTTCATTTGGTTTCAACGGTTTAGAAGCATAAAAGTTAAAAGCAGCAGGCTGAATGTCGCTAATTCCGGCGATCATTTTGATGTGCTGAAATATACCGTTTGACCGTTCGCACGCTTGTCTTTAATCTAGTCACTCTAGAATAAAAAAAGATTATGACCATGCGAGAGAATGCCGAACCTTTACTAGCTGAAGATATGCCGCAGCCGACGGTTTTTCATGCGGCTATTACCCTGTTAGGACTTGCCGTTTGGATTTCTTATGGCATCTTTGGGCTTGGCGCGGACTTACACGGCATTTTGTTAATTGGCTTGGTGTGGGTGGTGATCAATTGCCTGCCGCTACGCGTTTCCTACGCCCAGATTCAAATTGCGATGGTGGCAGGGATGAACCGGGCGATGCCGGCGATGTTTATTTTCTTGATGATTGGGGTAGTGATTGCCACCTTTATTCAAGGCGGCACCGTTGGTAGCTTGATTTACTATGGATTGAAATTTATGCACCCCGCAATCTTCCTGCCTGCGGGTTTAATTCTTTGTAGCATTATGTCGGTGGCGGTTGGCACGTCCTGGGGCACGGTGGGTACCGGTGGGGTTGTGTTGATCGGAATTGGCAGCGCCATGGGAATTCCTCTGCCGATTGTTGCAGGCATGATCATTTCTGGTGCCAGCTTTGGCGACAAAATGTCACCCGTTTCTGATACTACCAACTTGGCGGCCCTTTCCGCCGACGTAGATCTGTATGCACATATTAAAAGCATGGCCTACACCACAGTACCAACTTATATCATCACATTAGTTGCCTTCAGTTGGATCGGTTGGTCGTTTGCCAACCAACCGTTACCAAAACAAGAATTAGACATTCTGCTTGGTGCGCTTGATTCGACCTTCACCATCAATCTTTTTATGTTGTTGCCTATGGCGGTACTTTTAGTTTTGTCAATGCGAGGTGTTGCCGCAGAAGCCGCTATGTTGGTCGCGGCCTTGGTGGCCGCGCTATTAGCGTTATTCTTTCAAGGTCAAAGTTTGTTGGCCATCATCAGTGGTTTTTATGCTGGCGCTAAGATCGATAGTGGTGTGGAGAGTTTGGATCCCTTATTAAATCGTGGAGGCATCACCGACATGGCGTGGACCTTTACTTTGAGCTTTGTCGCCATCAGCCTTGGTTCTGTGTTACAGCACATGGGCTTCTTGAATGTATTAATGCAATGGATGCTTAAACAAGTTGAACGCGTAGGGAGCTTGGTTACTTCGGCCATTGTTGGCACCTTCGCGGCAAACCTGATCCTGGGTGAAAGTTATATTTCTCTTATTCTTACTGGCCAGATGTTTCGTAAGAAATTTGATGACACGGGCGTTGATAAAGCGGTGTTATCAAGATCACTAGAAGAAGGCGGCACATTGATGACCGCCCTTATTCCTTGGACCACGACTGGCGCGTTTTACGCGGCAACCCTCGGCGTACCTACATTAGACTATGTGCAATGGTCTTTATTGAACTGGATAAACCCCTTGGTCGGCATTCTTTTTGCATGGCTTGGAGTTGCGCTAGTTAGTAAGCCTAAAGAGAAAAAGCCAAGCTTAGTTGCAAAGCAAGACTCTACTGATTAGCTAGGCGATAAATCAACAGCGCCGCCTTGTGGGCATTTTTTTGCAAGCTACCAATGTCTGCGACTTCGTCCTTGGTATGACCACCAGTGCCCATTAGTCCGAGTCCATCAAGCGCCATGTCGATGTACTCTGCGGTGAATGAAATGTCAGCAGCGCCGGCATTGCGGGGGTTTACGGCCGCAACCTCGCCATAACCTAGGGATTCACTTACCGCACTGTACTGGGCTAATAGTTTCCGATTGCCGGCACTAGGCGCCATTGGTGGGTAGCCTTCACCGAAGCTCAATGTTGCTGAAGTGTGTGCTAAGTTATCGCTGACTATCTCCTGCATCACTTGCTTAGCAGAGGCAAGTTCTTCGGGAGACAGGGCACGAATGCCACCCGATACCTTAGCTGTTTTTGCAATCACATTATTCTTGCCGAAGGCGGTTCCGCTGGCGGTAGATGAATCCAAGTCTATTTCTGTACCGCCCACTATCATTCCTGGGTTAAAAGTAAGATTGCCGACACCCGCTAGTTGTTCGCGAAATAAATTCAGAATTCGAGCGGTTTCAAAGATGGCACCATAGCCCACATCAGCTTTAAATATTTGCGATGAGTGTGCTGGTTTACCGCTCACGTTGAGCGTCCAATCGACAGACCCTCGTCGCGCAATTACTGCGGTTTGTATATCACCATCACCATCTTCAAAACCCAATGCGATGTTGGCCCATCTTGCAGCGTCGACTAATGCGGCCCTTGAAGCCGACAGCGGATTTCCATTGCGCTCCTCATCGCCAATCAACATCACCTTAATCCTGACATTCTCAAGGGCGCCCACTTTTTTAAGCGCGCTTAGCGCTGAGACAATGATCACATCGCCGCCTTTCATGTCAGTGATGCCCGGGCCTGCTATGTGCTCACTGTCGAGCCGTTGAAATTTTTGGAAAGCATCGGTTTTAGAAAAAACCGTATCTAAGTGCCCGATCATTAATATTTTCGGCCCAGTTTGTCCGTAACTGGCAAGTAAATGCCCAGCTCGCTCAAATGAACTACCGTCGATCCACTGTGTTTCAAAATCTAGTTTGTTAAATTCAGCTTCGAAAACCTCGCCAACTTTTCTCACTCCCTCTAGATTGAGCGTCCCACTGTTTATATTGACGACGTCTTCTAATAATTCTAAACAACGCGGTAGCTGTAAATTAATCTGTTCAACAATTTCGATTTCAAGTGGCTCTAATCCGCTTGTTTTATAGGACCAACTATCGCCTGCATTGCCTATGTTTATAGTCAGTAATGCGAAACAAATTGCGATCAGGTGCTTGGTCATAATGAGCTTTTTTAGATGTTGGATTATGCTTAGAATAAGAATACCTAAGCATAAAGTCCATCCCTAAAAAGCCTTTGGCGCGCTGATATTAAAAGCAGGCCAGGCCAAGCGTAAGCAAGCGTCTTGGCTAATGCCGTGGACTCTTGTAAAGTGTGGCGTCATCGCGTGACTGTTTGAGTCGTACCCATTAGGCAGCTCATGGCCTACTTTGGGTTATACACAACGATCACCACCTGGTATTTATGGTTCTTGTAAATCGACAGAAGAATTATCACATATGAAAATTGTCTTTACCCTTACCTTGGCGTTGTATTTGATAGCAGCAGCAGTCGCTTCGGATGCGTCATCCGCTGCATTGTCGAACGATCCTGTCAGCGAGTCAGTGGTCGAAACAGAACAACAGCCGACCGTTGCGCATGCAGGCCTCGCTTCGGGTTTAGACCGAGCCAATATGAACACCGAGGTCCGCGCGCAAGATAATTTTTATCAATACGTTAACGGTGGTTGGTTAGCGAGTCATCATATCGATGCGGACAAAACCGTTATTGGCTCCTTCTATGACCTGCGCGACAAAGCCGACTATGACGTGAGAGCGATTATTGATGAACTTGCCGCCAATCAGAATTTAGCAATTGGTACCGATGAACAAAGAATTGTAGATTTTTTTCGTTCTTTTCAGGACATACAAAACATTGAAGCCCTAGGAATCAAACCAGTTCAGGCAGTGTTAGATACTATTGACGCGATGCAGAACAAACAAGATTTCGCGAGGTTTATAGGCACTTATGACAGCATTGGGGTTGCCAATCCTCTGTCTGCCTATATATCAATCGACTCGAAAGACTCTACTCGTTACGCGGTCTATGTGTGGCAGGGTGGCCTGGGCTTACCTGACCAAGACTACTATTTTAATGAGGGGGAGCGCTTTGTCGGACTACGCGCGGGCTATTTAAAGCACGTAGAGAACATGTTTCGTATTGCTGGTATTGCAAATGCAGTAGCAGCAGCAAATACTACCTTCGCAATAGAAACCCAACTGGCTGAGCACAATTGGACCCCAGTAGAAAATCGCGACAATGAGAAACGCTATAACAAATATCGAGCCAACAAACTTAAAAATCTAGCTAACGAATTTGATTGGGACATCTACCTGAAAGCCCTCGGAGTAGATGCGCAATCGCACATCATCATTAATCAGCCGAGCTATGTCGAAGGGTTTGGCAAGGTGTTTGCAGCTCGGTCTTTGGCCGATTGGAAGATCTACTTAAAGTTTCACACGATCAGCAACTTTTCGACCTACTTAACCAATGCCTTAGACACCGAAGATTTCGATTTTTATGCCAGGCAATTAAGTGGTCGTAACGAAGCACGCCCACGTTGGAAGCGGGCTGTTGCCGTGGTTAATGACAATTTGGGTGAGGCCATTGGCAAGGTCTATGTTGCTCGACATTTCACCGCACAGGCTAAAACGCGCGTTAGCATGATGGTGCAAAATTTAAGTAATGCCTATGCACAGAGCATACAAGGCCTAGACTGGATGACGCCGGCGACCAAAAAGGCAGCTCTGATTAAACTAGATGCGTTCACTTCTAAGATTGGCTATCCAGATAAATGGGAAGATTATTCTGAGCTAAAGGCAGATCCAAAAGACCTGGTCGGTAATATCATGCGGTCGCGAACCATTGCTGCCAACAAAGAAGTGGCCAAGCTAGGCCGGCCAATCCGCACTTGGGAATGGTTAATGACCCCGCAGATGGTCAACGCGTACTACAACCCCTCGGTAAATGAAATTGTATTTCCGGCGGCTATTCTACAGCCACCATTTTTTAACCTAGGAGCAGACGATGCTGTTAACTATGGAGGAATCGGCGCGATTATTGGACATGAGATGGGCCATGGCTTCGACGATCAAGGCAGTAAGTACGACGCCAAAGGTAATTTGCGTAATTGGTGGACGAAAAAGGATTTGGCTGAATTTAAGCTGCGCTCAGAAAATTTAGTGACCCAGTATTCGCAATACAAGGTCTATGACGATCTTTATGTGAATGGCGACTTAACCCTTAGTGAAAATATTGGCGATTTATCCGGTGTCACTATCGCTTACAAAGCGTACCAAACATCTCTTAAAGGTAAGCCAGCACCTGTTATCGACGGGTTCACCGGCGACCAACGTTTTTTTATGGGCTTTGCTCAGATTTGGCGATCTAAGTTTGTCGAAGAGACGATGCGCAATATTGTTGCAACAGATTCGCACTCGCCCGAAGAGTTTCGTGCCTTGGGCGCCTTGTCCAATATGGATGAGTTTTATCAGACCTTTGATGTGAAGGAAGGCGATGCTATGTATATCGCGCCAGGCGATAGAGTGAAAATATGGTAATGACAGTTTAATTTTTATGGTGAACCTGTGAGAACTAGCCTCATTTGGTTAAGTCAACTTGATCCTTTTCCCAACCGATAAAAGCTTCTATATCACCCGCTACCGATCTAAACGTCCACGCAAGTAGCGCCGCGTCATCAAGCAGGCCGAGTGCTACAATAAAATCAGGTACCGCATCAAAGGGCATCACAAAATAGATTATCGATGCGACAATTAAGGCCATACTTTCTAAGCAAATCTGTCGATACTCGCCGGCGGCATAAGCCTTAAGCAGTCGAACCGAGGCACAGATTGAATCAAACACACCAGCTAACTTACCGCCACGATTCCGTCCGGCCTTGGACTGCGCGTTGGCAACTAGATCTAACATACGCTCTGGGCTTTGCATGGTAGATTTCACCAGAGCACGCGTTTTTTTGTAAGCCCAGCTATTGAGTATTCGATTCGGTTTTATTTCTGGCATAAAACCAATATAGCGACAAATTGGCCAGTTTCCCAGTCTTCATGAAAATGATCGGGCTTGGCGTTGGGCATTCTTTGATGAATGGAATAGAATGATTGGCTTAGATCTCGGAGAAATATAAATGATAAAATCAAAGCAACTTTTTATGCAGTTAACGCTAAGCCGGATTTTTGTAGTGCTCGTAGCCATGTTAGGCGCGACTAGCACCGCTGCTTTCGCAGCAACTGAAGACCAGCGTTTTGAGTCAATAATGGAAGCGCACTGGAGCGCTGTTCTGCAACAGAACCCCACGTTTGCGACCAGTCTTGGTGTGCGTGACTACGATCATAAGTTATCTGATCCTTCTTTAGCTGCGTATGACAAATCGGTTGAATTGACTAAGAGCTTTGTGAGTCGACTAGACAGCATCGATGTGAGTGCGCTTAAGCCTGACCATCAACTCAATCATTCGCTACTGAAACTAGAACTTGAGACTGAAATAGAGGCGTCTGAATTTGGCGGAAAATATTTGATCATTAACAACCGCTCTGGGCCGCATCTTCAGCTTACCAATCTAGTTGGCCGACTGCCTTTTTTTAAGCAAAGCGATTATCAAAGTTACATACACAGACTTGCCGCCATCCCCAGCTATCTACAAAAAGCGCAAGGACGGATTAAAAGCGGCATAGAGGCTGGTTGGGTACAGCCCTGTGCGCCAATGCTGGGATACGACAAAACAATTTCAGTACACTTGGTCGACAAAGTCGCAGACAGTGTGTTTTTGGGGCCGTTTAAGGAAAAACCAGCGATTATCGATAGCAAGGACTTTGAGGCTATGCGCGAGCAAGCGACAGAGATTGTGAGCAACAAGGTATTGCCAGCTTTCGCTCAGTTTCATCAATTTTATCTCAGCGACTATGCCCCCGCCTGTCGCGAAAAAGTAGGTACCGACAGCATGCCTGGTGGCAAACAATACTACGAACATCGTGTTCGAGCATTTACCACCACTGATCGAACCGCTGATGATATACATAAAATTGGTCTTTCTGAAGTAGCCCGAATTCGTGCCGAAATGGATGTGGTTATAAAACAAGCAAAGTTCGAAGGTGATTTTGCGCAGTGGCTTGTGTACTTGAGAGACAATCCTGATTTCTATCCTAAGACCGCTGAAGAGCGTATGCGTGCAGTGGCTCGTATCACAAAAAAAATGGATGGTGAGTTACCCAAGCTGTTTGGCAAACTGCCACGTATGCCTTACGGTCTGAAAGAAATTCCTTTAGACGTAGCAGAGAAGACCACAACTGCGTATTACAATCGCCCGGCCGGAGATGGTTCACGTGCGGGTTTTTATTTCGTCAATACCACCCTTTTAGAAACACGTCCCCTATATCAATTAGAGGCCTTGTCTCTACACGAAGCGGTGCCTGGCCACCATTTACAGATTGCCTTAGCGCAAGAATTGGACATGCCAAACTTTCGAAAATATGGCGGGCAGACGGTTTTTGTAGAGGGTTGGGGCTTATATTCCGAACGCTTAGGTTTAGAGGTCGGCTTCTACCAAACGCCGCTGACAAACTTTGGACGGCTGTCATACGAAATGTGGCGCGCATGTCGTTTAGTGGTCGACACTGGGCTTCACAGCAAAGGGTGGACGCGCCAGCAAGCAATTGATTTCATGGCGGAGACCTCAGGCTTGTCGATGAACAACATAACCTCAGAAGTAGATCGATATATTTCTTGGCCAGGCCAGGCTCTCGCATATAAAACCGGTGAGCTAAAAATCAGAGAGTTACGAGCCAGAGCTGAGAAAAAATTAGGCAAGAATTTTGATGTTAGAAAATTCCACGATAAGGTTTTGGAAAATGGTGCGTTGCCATTGTTGATTTTAGAATCCATTGTGAATGAGTGGATAGATTCTCAACTTAGTTCGCTAAATCCCTAATGTTTGTGGGTGTTGCTGTGTTTAGTTAAATGCTGCTAATCGATGTTTTAAGTTGCTACCCGACGACAGGCGGTTTGTGCTTCCGGTGCATCGCTCGGGCTTAGGGACAGTGCTGGTGAAAATGATTTTTAAAAAGGCTAATCCTAGTCTTCGTCGAACAAAAGTAACAACCAGGCTAGGACTGTCTTTTTAGGGCGTGGCGGTAGTGGAGCTACAAAGCCGTCGACTTCGAATGCGCCAATATTGGCAGGCCCGGTTCGCTTAGCACCAAGAATATCGTCAACCGGTACATCGCTTGGGTCGGCGCTATCAATTGCCGAGCAATTACCCGCCGGCTTACCATATAAAGTAGCAAAACCGACAAGCATTTATCGAATTGAATTAAAACCAGCTTGGAAGTTCGTACCGTTGTAAGTGGTTAATACCAGCCCACTTTGACTCGGTAGGCGAGGATTGCCAAATACCGGATTAGGGTCATCAACAAGATTGACTCATTGACTGGAGTCGGTGGGAATGGAGCCTTATCCAGACTATCAGCTAACTCTACTAGAGGAAGAAGGCGTGGAGCTCAATGAACACGGGCGTATTTTTCTTAAGCAGTTTCTTTGTTCTACCTGAGCCGACTAGCACTGTCTTTCGGCCAAGCGATAGATAATTTATGAGCGAATTTGTAACCTTTCTACACGAAGTGTTTGAACCATTTGGGCTATTAGAAGTCGCAAGATGTTTGGTGGGTATGGCACTTACCACCAAGATATAGTGTTTGGCTTAGTCGCGGATGATGAATTATGTCTAAAGGCGGACAAGCAGTCGGAGCCCCTATTTGAGGAGAACCAACTGACACCCTTTGAATTTAATAAGGACGGTAAGATTATGCAGATGTCTTATTATCACGCACCTGAACAGATCTATCATGAACCAGAGCAAGCACTTGTGTGGGCAGAAATCGCTTACGCTGCGGCTCTGCGCGCAAATGCTGCCAAGCTAAACAAGAAAGTGGCAGCGGAGCCGAGCTTAGGATTGTTTATCAAGCTCGTACCTAAATAGATATACTTGTCCAGCAATAGCCGCCGGCTTACCATCCACCATTTTCGCCTTATACTTAAATTTCGAAATTGCTTTCATGGCCGATCGATCAAAAATACTACTGGGCTCAGACTCTATTATAAAAGCATCAAATACCGAGCCTGACGCACTAACCCTGAAACCAACGATGACGTAGCCATCGAACCCTCTGTTGATTGCTGTATTTGGATAAGCAGGTGCTAGTATAAATTGATTATTTGCAGTTGCTGGCAAGCCATCAGGAGACTTTGGAATATAAAGGGGTGCTAAATGCGGACCCACTATTGGGCCTAGATTTATCAAAGCTGATACGTTTGGTATTTCGGGTAGGTTTTCTGGAAGTTCATTTTCCTAGGCTGGACAATAGTCATCACATCTGGTTCTTCAGGCCCGTTGGTAAAACCTACAATAGTGTAACCTGGTCCTGCAGACAAGCTGGGCTGATCGATTCGAACCAGGTAGAACATTAAATACAATAAAACCGAAGTAACGAAAAACGCATTTAGTAAAGGCACAATTATCCTGTGAAGAGTATGCATAGTTATCTCCTGTAGTGCCCAGCGATTAGTCTCGGACTTAGACTAATAAAGGACCAGAAAAAGCTTCGCCAAACACGAGTAGTCGAATTATTGCTCGCCAACACCAAGGCTTCTAAGGAGTTCGGCAAATCGGAGGCTGAACAGCTTCGCCTTAATCGGTCATAGCGATCTCGCGCTTGGTTAAGCGCACCATTGCGAGGCATTTACTTGATGTCCGCCAAAGCCCCGCTGAGAGAGTTTTCAGCGATGATTCGCTAATCGGCAAAAGAAAATTCGTTTCGTTCCAGTAGAGCCTGTGCGCTAGGTAGTTCCAGGCCGGATAGGATTTCATCCTGGGTTGTGCGACCACCAAACTCCGGCGGTAATCCTGATTTACATTGGTCCCAGTCCAGTCTAAAGTCCCATCCGAGGTGTGGACGGGTAGCGGTTTTTCTGGAGTAACTTCGATTGTTATCATGCGCAAGGCCAAGCAGTTTCGTTTTGTTATGATTGCCATCTGCCTAAACACATTGCCAACGCGGTAGCCGGTGATGTACATTTTGTGCGCAGCCACAATATGGGCAGTATTCCTAATCCTTACCTAAGTATTCGTTATGGTGTGGAAAATTCATCCAACGCCTGTAAGCAATGCCATTCAGACAAATCACCTGCCTGGGCAGTTAGCAAACTCAAAGACTGGAAGCAAGACAGCCATCTACTTGATGTGCCACTACATCCAAGCGATAGTGCACAATCAGACCAAACCCACGAGCAATAACAATTTTTATAAATACATCATGGAAAAAGATTTTACTTATCTATTACGCGTTAGATATTCGGAATGCGATGCACAGAAAGTAGTATTCAATGGCAAGTATGCCGAGTACGTCGATATTGCTGCAACTGAATATGTGCGCGGTTTGTGGGGGCAGCACGACGACATTTTCACACGCGGTATTGATTTCCAAGTGGTGAACCTAAACATCAGTTGGCGGGCTCCTGCTTGTTTTGACGATGTTCTCGCTATTTCAGTAAAAACTAACCATATTGGCAATAGTTCGTACGGGTTTGGCTTTGAATTTTCCCAGTACAATAGTGATACCATTATTGCTACTGCAGAGGCGGTTTACGTCGCTGTTGATGCTAAGGACTTTACTAAGATAACTATTCCAGACGATTTGAGACTGAGTTTAGAAGCCGGAGTGCCTGGAGTGGTGATAAACCACGCTGGAGTATAGTGTGAGGCTTGATCCACATTTATTGTCAAAGCGAGTTTAACGTTTCCAATCCCAATCCCAATACCAACAATGACTGATACTAATATTTCTTGCGTCAAATGCGCCACCACTAACCGTATTCCCAGTGATCGTTTAAGCGATAAACCCAAATGTGGTAAGTGCAAAACTGTTTTGTTTCAGGGCAAGCCGCAGGTGATGACATCAGCAAACGTAGCAACCATCTTGAACCATAATGACATACCAGTGCTGGTCGATTGCTGGGCACCTTGGTGTGGTCCCTGTCGTAGTTTTGCACTAATTTTCGAGAAAGCTGCGCTAGAGCTAGAGCCAACCATGCGGCTAGCCAAACTAGATACGCAAAGCCAGCAATCAGTCGCTTCACGTTGGCATATTCGCTCGATCCCAACCTTGATTTTGTTTCAAAAAGGTAAACAAAAAGCCCGCGTATCGGGCTCCCTTTCACTCAGCCAGCTAAAACAGTGGGTGTCTCAGAACGCATCGTAGCAATTGTGTTGGACTGCCCAAAGCAACACATCTTACAACCACAGCGAAGCGACCCTCAATCGTAAAACGCTATACTTGTTTCAACAAATGCTGCTTAATCGACAGCATTAAAAACCGACAGGCTCAATAATGTATAAAGCAAAATATTACCTTTCCTTTGGATTGCTCACCTTCATCTCTATGTTGGCTGGCAATGTTAGCGCTGCTAGCTTGGCAGAGTTACAAAAATCAGCGGGTTTAGAGAAAGGTTTCGTTGGTCTAATCCATGACCAGACAAGTGGTAAAACCTACCTAAAAATCGACAACTTGGGTGAAGAATTTATTTACCAGTCCAGCCTGCCTAGCGGTCTGGGTTCTAATGACATTGGTTTGGATCGTGGTCAACAGGGTGATACGCGTTTGGTGGTGTTCGAGCGCTTTTCTAACAAAGTACTACTAAGCCAAAAGCCCACTGATTTTCGAGCGATAACAGATAATCCTTTAGAAGCAGCAGCTATCGTCGAAGCGTTTGCATCGTCAGTTCTGTGGGGTTTTGAAGTTGAAGACAGCGGTGATGGCTGGGTATTAGTCGACGCTAGCGAATTTTTATTACAAGATATTCACGGCGTAGGTAGGCAGCTTGAACAAGAAAAGCACGGCACCGCGTATAAAGTTGATGCATCAAGGTCAGTCATTGATTTGACGCGCACTAAAGCGTTTCCAGATAATACAGAAATACAAGCAATTATCACACTGGTGGGCACTAAGCCAGGTGACTTTGTAAAACAGACAGTACCAAATCCGTATGTGATTACTCTAAAAATGCATCATAGTTTTGTGCGTTTGCCAGACTCTGACTATACAGTGCGCAAGTTCGTGCCTAAAAGTGGTTATTGGTCTGTAGAGTATCAAGACTATGCTCAGCCGATTAATCAAAAAATCAATCAACAATTTATTGGACGCCATCGCCTGCAGAAAAAGGACCCAAGTGCAGAGTCTAGTGAAGCGCTAGAGCCAATTATTTACTATCTCGACCCAGGCGTACCAGAACCGATTAAATCGGCATTACTCGATGGCGCTGGTTGGTGGAACTCGGCATTTGAAGAAATCGGCTTTAAAGACGCATTCCAGGTGAAGATGTTACCTGCGGATGCCGACCCAATGGATGTTCGTTATAACGTGATTCAGTGGGTGCATCGATCAACCCGTGGCTGGTCGTATGGCCAAGGGGTGGCAGATCCAAGAACCGGTGAAATAATTAAAGGCCACGTTACACTTGGCTCACTTCGAGTTAGGCAAGACTATTTAATCGCCCAAGGCATGTTGGCACCATTTGCGGATAGCGAAGACGATAAAGTTTTGATGGATTTAGCCTTGGCAAGAATTCGCCAATTGGCAGCCCACGAAGTTGGGCATACGATTGGTTTACTGCATAATTTCGCGGCGAGCAACTATGGCCGTGAATCGGTTATGGATTATCCACATCCGCAATTTGAGTTGGATGGCGAACGTGTAGTCGCGCCAAACGCCTACGGCGTTGGTCTTGGTCAATGGGATAAAGCAGCCGTTGCCTATGGTTATGCTGAGTTTACTAGTGCTGATGGTCAACGATTAACGCCTGATCAAGAGTTCTCTGAATTACGCAAACTGATCCATCAAAACGATTCTAATGGATTGCTGTTTATCGCCGACGAGGATGCAAGAAGCCCAGGCAGTGCACATGCAAATGCCAGCCTTTGGGACAATGGCCGTGATGCAGTGAGTGAATTGCGCTCAATGATGCTTATTCGTGAAGTGGCCTTATCAAAATTTGGAGCTGACAATTTAAAAGCAGGTCGAAATTGGTCAGACCTAGAAGAAATTCTAGTGCCGGTCTATTACTCCAACCGTTTTCAGATTCAGGCGGTCTCAAAATGGCTAGGCGGTATGACCTACGATTATGGCGTAAAAGGTGGTTATGGCCTAAACGGCGACGCTGCAAAACAGAGCCAAGTCTCATCTGTAAAACCCAACTTACAAGTACTAGACGCAGCGAGTCAAAATAAGGCCCTAGACATTTTGTTGGAAGCGCTTTCAGAAAATTATCTGAGCCTTAGTCCAGAAGTGCTGTCGATGATGGTGCCAAAAGCGGTTGGAAACCATCGTAGCCGTGAGTCTGTGAAGGGTGATACTGGCGTTACTTTCGATCAACTCCATTTGGCGTCAGGGTTGGCCCAACATACTTTAGGTTTAATCCTCAATCCTCAGCGCTTAGCGCGGGTTCAACAACAAAGCGCCGATAACGATAAAATACCATCGATAACTGATATCGGCTTGCGTATCCACAAAGCCATTTTTCGGCGCAAAGTTAAATCAGGCGTCGCTGCCCTGATTCATAAATCAGTAATGGATTTGACTATTTCAAACTACATGAACCTGATTCATGCGAAGGACGTTTCGCAGAGCGTTAAGATCGATGTTTTAAGCGCGCTTTTATATGAAAAACGCTACCTCGAAGGGCGTTTAGCGAAGGCCAGCGCTTCGGACAGCTACCTTGCTTTTTATGGTTATCAGCTTAGTCGCCTACAAAGTCTCGATGTAGGCCTTAAAGACAAGCTTATTGAACTACCGAAGATGCCGCCTGGATCACCAATTTAATGCTGCCACATTATCAAATATATAGTAACGCGATTTTAGGAGAGCCATAATTTGTTAACCGCAATCTCCCTTGGCACTAACAATCTTAAACAGGCGGGTGATTACTACCAAGCCGTATTAGCAACGATTAACATGCTTCGGGCGCATGAAGACGAGCTTGAAATAGGGTTTGCGTGCGCCGACAAGCCGCCTAGTTTCTGGGTGCTAAAACCCTATGACGGACTGCAAGCAACCTTTGGCAACGGCACCCAGGTCATTTTCAAAGCTGCAAATAAAGATCAGGTATTGGCGTTTTATGAAACCGCAATTAGCCTAGGCGGCAAAGACGAAGGTGAGCCTGGACCGCGTGATTATCAAGAGGGGTATTACGGAGCCTACTGCCGCGACTTAGATGGCAACAAGCTGCATGTATTTTGTATAGAAGACAACTAACCTTCGCGGGTAGTTATATTCTAGTAGCGCTATTAAGCTTGGCAACGGCGCAAGTTTAAGCTCACGCCGTTGCCGAAAAGCTATAACTCAACCAAAAGCTTGCCGGTGTTGCCGCCAGTAAATAGCAGGTTAATACCGTCAATGGCACTTTCTAGACCATGCAAAGTGTGAGCCCGATATTTGATCTTGCCGGCCATTAAATATTCCGCCATTTTCTGCATCATCATCGGAGCATCATCGAAGTGATCAGGCATGGTGAAGCCCTGAATTGTCAGGCGTTTCTTAATAATCGTTAGCCAATTCGGACCAGGTGCAGGTTCTACTGAATTGTAGTCAGAGATCATGCCGCAGACCATAATACGGCCATGTGCGTTCATTCGATCAAACACCGCATGTTGTACTGGACCACCGGTGTTTTCAAAATACAGATCAACACCGTTGGGTGTTGCGGCTGCCAATTGTTCAACAATATTATCTGACTTGTAGTTAATCGCCACGTCAAAGCCGAGTTCTTCGGTCAACCATTTGCATTTATCATCACTGCCGGCGGTGCCTATTACAGTTAGGCCTTCTGCTTTGCCTATTTGTCCAACCATAGAGCCGACTGAGCCAGCAGCACCAGATACCATTAGAGTCTCTCCAGCTTTTGGTTTGCCTATCTGCATCAAGCCTTGATAGGCGGTCAAACCGGGCAGGGCTAGCACACATATTACGGCTTCGGATGGCACCTGTGGTGGTAGCGCGCGTAAGCCTTCGCCTTTACTCACTGCATACTCTGTCCAACCGATCATGCCTGCTACGCGCGCGCCTACAGGAAAGGTCTCATTGCGCGACTCCACTACCTCGGCTACGCCAGATGAGCGCATGATATCGCCAAGCTCTACAGGCGGAATATAGCTGTCTCGGTCAGGCATCATCCAGCCTTTCATGGCAGGGTCGAGCGACATATGGGTTTGCTTCAATAAGAACTCACCATCGTTGAGCTCGGGTGTTTCGAGAGTGACAACTTGGAACAAGTCTGGGGTGATTGCTATCTCGGGGCGTTTTACTAGTTTGATCGCGTTGTATTGCATGAGAGTTCCTTGAAATGTTTTGATTGAGTAATCATAGATGAATTTAGTTGGTTTTCCGACAATAACACTTCGCAGATTTATTTTTTAGATGTTGGATTTATTGTCACTTAAGGAGCTACAATATTTTCTTCATCAGTTTTTACTCACCGAATATAGGAGAATAATATGAGCGGACACGTTTATAAGAAAACCGAGATTGTTGGGAGCTCAAAAGTTAGCATAGAAGAAGCGATTGAGAGCGCAATAGAGCGAGCCAGCGCCACCATTAAAAATATTGACTGGTTTGAAGTCATCGAGACCCGCGGTCACATCGTGGACGGTAAAGTGGGGCACTATCAAGTGACACTGAAAATTGGATTTCGCCTCGAGTAGTACTTTTGCATTGTCTTTTAAGTGATGGCCTTGGTCGGGATGGTTTGCCAGCACCTGAGTTTTCTTAATTGTGTAAAAGTGTTTGCAAACAGATCGTGCGCCTAGCTATTGTTATTCTAATCTAGACCTTTTTCTGAATCAAATCAGTCCTTGGAATAGCTTATTTTGACTACGAGTCGCAATAACATTGTGTTTCTTAAGTAGCGATGTGCTGGCCTCTCCATTTGCTTAAATTGACCTTAATACTGTCGATCCTCAACTAGGAGTGTGTAACGAATTTATTGTTCGATGGGCGACGGCACTATCGGCGACAGCTTGGACACTTCAGGTTCAAACCCTCGTGTATTAAAGATCTATGGTGCTACCGCAGGAGAGTAGACGGGTAGTGAAATCTGGATGTCGCGCGTGACCGCATCTGAATCAGTTGGGAGTCAGTCGCTTGGCGATTTAATTATCTGTCTCCAGGATTATTTCGGGCCATCTAAGGCTGGTGCTGGTGGCATGACCATAATTCCAGGCCAAGTGGTCCTGAAAACATTAGCTGAGGTTGCTGATTGGCTTATTGATTTGTCGTAGGATAATAGTGCTTTGGGAATCACCACCGTAGTTGGCGCAAATGCAGGCGATAGACTATGCATGTGAGTTCGACCCGTTGCCGCGAACACAATTGATGTGGGAAACCTAATCATCATCAGTGGTAAAGGTTTTGCAGATTCTCTACCAGAGCCGATGTTACCAACCACGCCTTGCGAATTCGTTTTGCCAATTGTGCTAGTGAACGGTGTGCTTGCAGTCGTTTGTTTGTGACATTAGTCTCTTATACTGGGCATTGCGCAGCCATTGCTGACGGTTCTCGGCTATTATAAATAGTTGAGATCAATCCAGTAATGGCAGTGAAGCATGGATATTAAGGCACTAATTCGGACCATCCCAGATTTCCCAAAACCGGGAATTGCGTTTAAAGACATCGAGTCAATAACCGAAAATTCAGAGGCGTTTGCCTATGTTATTCAAACCCTAGCCAAGCACGCCGACGATTTCGATTTTGATAAAATAGTTGCCTTGGACGCACGCGGTTTTCTGTTTGGTGCAGCACTTGCTCTACAACTAAAACTACCCCTAGTGATGGCTCGTAAGCGGGGCAAGTTGGCGGGTGAATGCGTGCGTGAAAGCTATGCCTTGGAGTATGCAGACGCGCAGATCGAGTTACAAAAATCAGCGATTCACCAGGGTGAGAGAGTCATGATTGTCGACGACTTGCTGGCAACAGGCGGTACCGCGCGTGCAGCGCAACAGTTGGTTATTAAACTTGGCGGTGAGGTAGCACTTTTTGCTTTTGTGATTGAACTAAGCGCATTGTCGGGGCGCGCACTACTAGAACAAGCATCTGTTGTTTCACTAATTAGCTATCCATAGCTTTAGAGGCATAAATTATTTGGATTTTTTGGCCTGATCGAACAGGCGGGCCCCGTTCGGCGCAAATTGTTGCAAACTTCTATCGCGAACGCAGGTCTAATAGCAAAAGCACAAACGCAATGGGCGAAGCCTGCTATCAATAGTATTGTGCGGCCGGAACATGCTCAACCTTCTTCAGTTCGGACTATTCCAATTGGACTCATTGCCAAACTGAATTGGCAACACCGATATGACTAAGCAAGCAAGAGCTAGGCCATTCAATTAAACAATCATTGCGACTGCGGCCATCCCAGTCATAACTATAATAAACCAGCGAAATAGATTTTCAGGCACTCGCTTTATCAGATAAATTCCAAGGAAGGCACCGCATGCTACGGCTGGAATAACCGTAAGGCCTAACAGGAAGCTGTTTAAGGTAATAGTCTTCCAAGCAAATACATGAAACGGAATTTTGATAATATTAATGCTTAAGAAAAACCAAGCGGCAGTGCCGATGAATTGATTTTTGTTAAACTGCATTGCCAGTAAGTAGAGCGCCATAACCGGCCCAGCCAAGTTACCAACCATGGTGGTGAAGCCGCCAAGTATTCCAATCGTTGCTACAAACCAGAATGAGCTTGGGACCATTGGCGCCTTGCTTTGTTGTTGCCAAATCATGATGGTCAGAGACAAGAAAATAATCACAGCCATAATATTTCGAAACATAGCATCGTCGATATAATTGCCTGAAATAGTGCCGATGATGACGCCAAGCACTGCGAACGGTAATAAGCGTCGTAGATGATGCCAGTTGGCGTGTTGGCGGTAGTGGTATACCCCAAAAAAATCAGCAAAAATTAGAATTGGCAGCAATAGTCCAGTAGAGCCCTTGCCGCCAAATATGATTGCCAATACCGGCACCGCGATCATGCCTGCGCCCGACACTCCGGTTTTAGCCATACCTATGAGCGCCGCAGCCGCCACAAGGCAAGCGAAGTCGGTATAGGACAGACTATAGGAAAATAACTCTATCAAGGCGATAACTCGTAGATAGTTATCTAATGTCCAAAAATATTTCTTCCGGAGGAAACGCCGATTGAGCCGCGCGGTATGGTTAATTGCAAAGCTTCTCCATTCCTTACAATCTCTAGTAATACACTCTCCCCAGGATTCCCTTGAAATGTGAGGTTGGCCACATCGTTAAGATTAAAGACTCGTTTGCCTGCATATGCAGTGATCCGGTCACCTGCCTTTAAGTCGGCATTGTAGCCAGGCGAAGATTCTATAATGGAAGAAATTCGCGCAGTCGTCGGAAAGCCGTTGGCCTTTAAATAATTCTCATAATAATCATCACCTAGTTTTGCCCGAAGCGGATTGGTCTGAGCCAGGCTTGGTCGGTTTTGCGGCTCAGATCGTTGGAACGCCTCACGCTGACTCTCATATCGGCTGTTCAG
>JBLHMH010000034.1:0-24995 GCA_047621785.1 Polaribacter sp.
TTAAGCAAAAACTGGTTGGATTGAGTGGCCTATCACGCATAGAGGTGAAGGGTGCGCCCGGCAAGGAAGTGATCGTTAAGCTGGATCAAGACACTATCAATAGACTCGGTATCTCGCGTCAAATGATCGCAAATACCCTATCTCAGAGAAACTCAATCATCCCTGGTGGTTTAGTATCTAGTGAGGCGCAAAACATTCGAATTAATACGCAATCGGACTATGCATCACTAGATGAGCTGCGCCGAACTATGATTCAGCTGCCGAGTGGCCAAGTGGTTTCGCTTGAAACAATTGCCGAGGTGAATTTAGAACCAAGCTTGCCTCTCACCGAGCAGGTTTACCATAACGGTGCACGGACTGTGTCACTGGGTGTTATTGCGCAACGCGGCCAAGTAGATGTTATTAAGTTTGGCCAGGAGTTACGTAAGCTTGCTGAAGAATTTCGACCCATTGTTGCGCCGCTAAAAATAGAGGAAAGTTTCTTTCAACCAGATTATGTGCAAGATCGCTTAGATGGATTGCGGATTAATCTCCTTGTCAGTGTATTAGTTATTACTGCAATTGTGTTTTTGGCGATGGGCTGGCGTACTGGTCTGATGGTTTCGGCGGTGCTGCCTGTGGTGTCTATAATCACCTTGGGTATCTACAACATAGGCGGCGGTGTTTTCCACCAAATGGCTGTGATTGGGATGGTTATCTCTTTAGGTATTCTGATCGATAATGCAATTGTAATTGTCGAATATATTGAGTCAGCGGTGCGGAAGGGAACAAGTATTAATACAGCCATTAGAGATTCGATAAAGCAAATGGCAAAACCTCTATTTACGTCGACAGGCACAACAATAGCGGCATTTATCCCCTTGCTGTTAGCCAAAGGCGGCGTTGGTGACTTCACCAGAGCTGTGCCTATCATGATCATAATCTCCCTAATCGTTAGTTATCTATTATCAATTTTGGTTTTACCTTTGATCAGTTTCTATTGGTTAAAAGGCCGCAAAACTGACGGCGGCATGGCGTTTGCTTTAACCGATAAAGTAGCCAATAAATGTGCAACATTGGTCGAGGCTAGCCCACTTAAAGTTCTGCTAGGTGTCGCTTTGTTATTGTGTGCATCGCTCGCAATGGCGCCGCACATGAAACAGGAGTTCTTTCCTTCAACTGATCGGGCACAAATTGTCATAGACATGGAAATGCCGAATAACACCCCATTAGGAATTACCGCTGAGATCAGCAGAGAACTGCAAGATCGAATATTGGCGCACGAGTCGGTACAGCAAGTTTATCGCAACGTTGGCGGTGCCGGGCTAAGGTTCTACTACAACATGGTTGGTGCTCCCAACCGCTCCTACGTGGCCAGGTTTACCGTCAATACACGAAGCCAAGGAGACAATCAATTAGTGGTCGATTGGGTTCGCAATCAACTAAAGCAAGACTATCCAAACTTGGTGCTTGTGCCCCGCTTACTTGGCCAAGGTCCGCCGCGTCCAGCGCCGATTGAGATTCGCGTTAAGCATCGAGACCTTTCTACATTGCACACAGCATCACAGAAAATCAAAAAGATCTTGGCTGCCACTATCGGTGTTACTGAATTGAGATCAGATTTAGATGTTGGAATCCCTGAACTTAAACTATCGATTCAAGAGTCAGCGGTGCTTGGGTTTGGCCTTCAGCCGTCAGACGTCGCGACCGCCGTTCTATCTGAAAGTAGGGGGCTACTCGCTGGTCAGTTTCGTTATGCCACTGACCCAATTCCAATTCGTGTACGGTCTAGCGAAGGGCAATACAACAATATTGAAGTGGTGGAAAACCTGCATGTCTATGGTGCGCAAAACACCGCAACGCCGATTAGTCAGTTAGCAATGATGCAAACCGTATGGAGCCCAACCAGGTTGGCGCATCATGACTTCCAGCGTACCGTAACCGTACTTGCCCAAATTAAGCCCGGCTACGCGTTCAACCAGGTGCTTGCTGAGTTTAAGCAAAGGCTAAGTGAAGTAGAAATTAGTGGTGACGTTCAAATTGAATATGGCGGCGATGCTGCTGCCTCCTCAGAGGCTAATAGCAGTATCGCTACCGGCGCACCCATTGCGGTTGGGATGTTGTTATTCTTTATGATGTTCCAATTCAATTCTTTTCGTAGAATAGGTATCGTTTTTACTACAATTCCACTTGCCGCGATCGGCGTTATTCCTGGGTTAGTGTTATCTGGTGAATATTTTGGTTTCCAGTCATTGTTAGGCGTGATTGCATTGATAGGCATTGTGTTAAATAACGCAATTGTTTTGATAGACGCTATAGACCAATCATTAGATGCAGGAGATGACATCTCAACCGCGGTTCGTACAGCGCTAGAGAAACGCACGGCGCCGATCTTAATAACCACAGCTACAACCATACTCGGTTTGTTACCCCTTGCTCTTTCCTCATCGACACTTTGGCCACCTATGGCATGGGCAATAATTTCAGGCTTATCCTTATCAACCGTACTAACATTAGTAGCGATACCAGCAATTTGTACTTTGGTACTCGGCAAGAAAAAAAAGAGAAATGCGCCAATTAGACAACAGAGCCCTAGCGCAGAGCTGACATCTAAGGCTTCAAGTACCCTCGCGGTTGTCATGGTTCTATCATTATTGTTGGGTTCAGGTTTAGTTGCGCAAAAAGCCGAAGCGGCAGAAATTATTGACCTAGATATAACAGCAATTATTAACCTAGCACACAACAACTCAAATGTTGTCGCTTCGCAAAAACAGGCTGCGGCAAGCCAGCATGATTTACAGGGCAGTTTGCGTGACGCATGGGCACCCCGTATCTCTCTGGGAGGTGAATTTACTAGACGCGACGATGTGTCATTTATTGAACTACCTGAACCGTTCGGTTCATTGAAAGTATCCGATGATTCTTCATACGTTTATGAAGCGAAAATCACTCAGCCATTATTCAATCCATCTAAGCAGCGATTTGCCACACAAGCAGCCCGTCTGGAATCTCAAAGAGCGGAGCTTGCGTATCAAGCAACTCTGCATCAAGTAGCAGGCAAGGCATTATTGACTTACTTTGAAGCTCTGTCGTTGGTGGCGGTTTTGGAATCACTTAACGTCTTACAAAACTCACTCTATTCCAGATTATTACGAATATCGAAACGCGTAGAGGTAGGCAGTGCATTACGAACGGATTTACTGCAGGTAGAGGTTGAGTTGAATCGAGCGAAACAACAAATTCTGGAAAACACAAATTCAACCCAAACAAGCGAAGCCAAACTAAAACAGCTGTTGAATATTGATGGCAGCACTCAGATTAATTTGATCACAATTTTGGGCACTACAAGTTTAATAAACCAAGTAGAACCTTCATTGACCAAGCTTACTTGCTTTGCACGCAAGGACTGTGAAGCGATTGCGCGCCAGGCTGAGATTGTCAATGCGCAGAGAAAGGGAGTTATGGCCAGTGGTTTGCCTTCCGTTAACTTGAGTCTTAGCGAGCGTCGCAGTGATGGCCAACTTTTTGTATCGGAGACAGATACTAAGGCAATGCTCGAGTTTTCATGGCCCATCTTTTCAGGTGGGCAACGAAAAAGCCAAGGTCGAGCGCTGATTGAAAGACAGTATGCTCAACTGAAATTGCTCGAATCCTTCAAGCGGCAGCTGCAGGTTGAAATCGTAAGCGCGAAAGCGAGGAGGTCTAATGCTAAATCGCGGTTAGCGTTCGCAACAAGTTCGGTTGATTTGGATCGTCAGAGACTAAAGTTATCGCAAGCAAGATATGACGAAGGTCTATTGAATATCGATGAACTGTTAGATGCCCAGGCAAGCTTAGCATCATCCACAAGTGACCTAGCAAGAGCGAAAATCGGTGAGCTGGCCGCCCTCGTTACAATGGTAATGGCCACTGGCGACCAATACCAAGTCAAACTTCCTTAATTAACCTTTAAAACCAGCTTTCGCATGTGCGCCGTCACAAAATTTTTTGTTGGCTGAAACCTGAACCTGAAGAAACATGCTTTGTAGTGCCACTAGATTATTGTTGTACTACAGTATTTTGCTTATAAGACATTCAGAACAGTGGCTCTGGTAAGGCCTAGTTTACCCGACACCATACCTTCGGTTTTGATTTGGAGGCCAACAGGTTCTTTATGCAAGGTATAACTGAACCCACGGATTTTGCTATAGAAGAGCGATCCGGCTCTCACTGATTTCTTGAGTTCGATGGAGTTTCTTATGCAACAGCACAATAATGGAAATATTGACGAACATATTTGGTTACGCTGGTCAAAAACTCTTGATTATTCGCTTACATTTCCAGCAATAAGAGCGGATGGGGTTGGTAGGGCTGCACCATACACCGACGTCTTTACCAATTACATAGATGACCGACTTACCAATGGTGACTTCTCTTTTGATGTTGAAAACCACCGCCGTTACATGCTTACAGGAAAGTTTTCTGATAGCTGAGCTGTTGAGCAGTAGCTAATGTCTATTTTTCACCCAAGATTTATCATCGAGAGGGGTAGGCTCGATTGAAAACTGAATGGTCATATTGAGAAAATCTTTGCTCCATGCCATTGCTTGCGATGTGACGAAATTGGCGTCAAGGTCTCTGGCCGGCCAGCCCCAGCTCTTTCGACTTTACTGTAGATGATGGGGCTACACTTAAGGTGACGGGAATTCGCCAGAGAGGAATAGAGGATACATATAACCGCGCCGTAAATGGCAATGATGATCTGCCTGAAATACATTTTCAATAAAAAACTCTAAACCAGAACGTGAGCTCTGGAGTATGAAGTCCAATTTTTCATAGCCTAAGCGCAAGTGCTTTGATTTATATAAGAATTCCTCTAAAGATGTCGCATTTCTGTCTTAATTGAGCTTACTGCTTGTCTTTCTTGTCAGGTATGGAGTCTTTCTTGCCAAATAGATTAAGGCGATTGAATAAACCTTTTACTCTCTGCGTCGGCTTGGTGATTATAGTGCCGCCGTGTTGCATATCTTCTGTGCTTGGCTCAAGATTTTGGATATTACTTAGATCAACGTCACCTTGCACCTGAACCAATTTATCGCCATCGAACAACGTAGTGATCAATCGAGTCGAAGTCTCACGCTTGCGGTGATCAATCTTGGAATAATAATAGTCCCAGCGTGATTCATTGAAGGGGTCTATTACCATTGGGGTGCCCAGGATGAACAGTACTTCCTGTTTGCTCATTCCCTGGCGGATCGAACTAAGATCACTATTGTTAAGTATATTGCCCTGTTGAATGTTGGGTTGGTACGGGCGTATGCATGCGCTTAATGATAAGGCGCAAGCAAGGATAAAAATACGGAATTTATTATTCATATGATAACTAATCGTGTGCCATCTATTTTTGAGATCTACTAAGAAATCTACTTTGAAACTAAAGGAATTCACTAGCGCGATAAAAAATGTGCTAATTTTTTGTTATTCTAACTTATGTCGAGGTTTTTTGTATGCTTCTAGCCCTATAAATTAATCTAATCGAACTATCATTTAAAGTTCTAACAAAACTGCGATTTCATCGCAGTTATCGAACTTATAGCAGTTTACGCATATACCCCAAACTTTTTCAGGAAAAATCTCTTTGTGAACTGTTCTAAAGCCTAACTTATGAAAAAATTCTGGAACATAAGTTAATGCCATTAGTCTGCTAACATTACGCAGTTTTGCCGTTTCGATAATGTCCTGCACAATAATTCGGCCTAACCCAGCGCCTTTCTGGTTTTGATCAACCATCAAGCTACGAACTTCGGCAAGTTCGTCAGTAAAATGCTCTAAGGACCCGCAGGCGATTATCAACTCGTTTTCTTTTATAACTCTGAAATGTGTCAAATTGTTCACAATGTCTCGCCTACTGCGCGGTAACAACTCGCCCATGCCTGAATAATGAAGCAATAATTTTTGGATAGCGGGGATGTCCTGCGCAGTAGCAGGCAGCACTGAGTGCGAGTGGTTCATTTATTTGTGTTGAGAATACGTTGCAAACTACAGTGAATTGATTAGGAATATATCTTTAAAAAAATCGAGTCTTACGATGCCGCTAGAATATCGGTCGCCGAGCGGCCTAACATTTCCCTTGCTGTGGCTCGAACACTGTCTGTTATTTCAGTTCCACCTAACATTCGAGCGATCTCTTCGGTGCGCTGCTCGCCTTGTAAATTAACCAAAGTCGAGTAAGTTTCATTGGCCGAACTAACCTTATTAACCGCCAGGTGATGATCACCTTCGCAGGCTACCTGGGGTAAGTGAGTAATGCAAAGTACTTGGGCATGTTCACCAAGCTTGGCTAGTCTACTTCCTACAATCCCCGCAACCTTGCCACCAACGCCAACATCTACTTCATCAAATACTAAGCTTGGAGTGCTGGATTGTTCGGACGTAATAACCTGTATGGCGAGACTAATTCGCGACAACTCACCACCCGAAGCCGTTTTCTGCAACGGCTTCAGTGGCATGCCTTGATTGGTACTGACAAGATAATTTATCTCATCAATCCCATTTTCTGAAATAAGTTCGGGATTGTCTATCACTTGAATTTCAATCCTCCCACCCTGCATTCCCAAACCTTGCATTTGATCGGTAATTTTAATGGATAGACTGTTAGCAACTTTCTTACGTTTTTTGGAAACAGTCAATGCTATTTTGGAGTACTTGCTTCGCAATAACTGGAGTTGAGCCTGGAGTTTTTCGGGTTGCAAATGCTCGTTTTCCAAGCGCGCATATTCCTCACGAAGGGTCTGATGCCGGTCGTTTAATAGATCTTCAGGACATCGATGTTTGCGTGCCAAATTTATCAGCGTGTCTAATCGTTGACTGACTTCCTGTAGGCGTTCAGGATCATTTTCAATTTTCGCCAAACTGGCACTTAAACTGCCCTGAGCTTCTTCTATTTGCGCCAAGGCTGAATTGAGTAGGTCGGTGCTATGGTTGAGGCTCTTATCGTGTTCAGCAAGTTCTGTAAGAACATTGATTTGTTTGCCTAAATCGGTGGTCAGATTGCTCGATTCATTGTGAAATAGTCGATCTTCAGCCAATTCAATCCCCTCGATCAATTGCTGGGCATTACCAAGTATGCCCATTGCTTGGTTCAGTTCGGAATATTCGCCAGGCTCAACATTCGCTTCGTCTAGTTCATTAAGTTGGAAAGACATTAGCTCCATTCGGTCTACATTATCCGAATTACCTTCGGTAACGGCTTTAAGCTCACGATCTAGTCCATGAATTTTCGAGGCCAGTTTGGCTAAGTCATCGAGATCAGATTGGTGATCTGCAAACTGATCAACAATTCGGCGTTGACTGGGTCGACGCAATAATGATTGGTGTTCGTGCTGGCCGTGTAAATCTACCAGCAGCTGACCGATTTCCTTCAGGCTCGCGAGCGTTGTGGGTTGGTCATTGATATAGCACTTTGTGGGCTTATTAGCCCTTACCACACGTCTGATTAGGCAATAATCCTGCTGAGCCTCGTCATTAGAACCGGATAAATCACGTTGCTCTAACCAGTTCGTCACATTGGCCAAATTTGATATATCGAAAAGGGCGCTTATATCGCACCTGTCTTCGCCATGGCGGATCATGTCGATGTCTGCCCGAGCACCGAGCAATAGGTTGAGGGCTCCCAGAACGATTGACTTACCTGCGCCAGTTTCCCCAGTAACGACCGTTAATCCGTCGTTAATTTCAATTTCAAGTTGCTTGATAATCGCAAAATTGCGAATCGAGAGTTCTTTCAGTGCCATAGTATGTGTTCTAAGCGATCAGCGTAGGAGGGCCTTATTGAGCGCCACCCCAGCCAAGTTTCGCGCGCAGCATTGCGAAGTAATTATAGTTTTGAGTATGTACCAATTTAACCGACAATCTCGAGCGAGTTACCCTAACAATTTCGTCCCCGGTTAAATTACAGCCTATCAGCCCATCGGTCGACACATGAGCGCAATTAGCCGCGCGATTATGAATGGTTAATTCGATGTTGGCATTAGCGGGCAAGCCGATAGGGCGATTGGAGAGCGTGTGTGGAGACACCGGAACCATCGAAATCACATCCAAGCCCGGATGCATAATGGCGCCACCAGCTGAAAGTGCGTAAGCCGTTGAACCTGTAGGCGTTGCCAGAATAACGCCGTCCGAACGTGCAGCGGTAACAAACTGGTCGTCGACATGGGCTTGCCAACTAATTAATCTTTCCAAGGAATGCTTGCCCAAAACAATGTCGTTCAGAGCGAACTGCTGATAGATCACCTTTGAATCACGTACCACCGAAACATCAAGCATCATGCGTTCTTCAAGGTGATAGTTACCCTCTAAGATAGTGTCAATTTCGTCTAGCATGTCGGCCTGAGGGATGTCGGTCAAAAAGCCGAGTCGGCCAAGATTGATTCCAATCAAGGGAACCTCAGCTTCAGCCATGCGGCGTGCCACATGTAATAAGGTGCCATCCCCACCAATCACTATTGCTAGATCAATGTCCTGAGCAAGGTTGTTATCGAGTCTTTCTTGAGGCAGATCACGAGTAATCTCCTCGGCTGTTGTATGCCCGATCTTAACCTGTATGCCTTTTGCTTCGAGATGAGCCGTTAATAATTTGAGCGGTTTCTCGATGCTGGCATCTTGGTACTTGCCGAACACTCCTATAGTTTTAAACATTTAATATTTTATTTAATATTTGAATGGATCGATTGTCGCTACTGGCTGTTGCTTTGTCCAGCAGCATCGATCAGGGATTAATAATAGAGTAGCATTATGAGGCAAAACATCTAATCCGTTACGCTAAAATTATCGTTAGTGCTAATAAGCAATTACAGAGTAGAATATATATAGTTGCTAATTCTTCCGTTGGTCCCTATCTATTACCCATGAGCCTAGACAATCGCGCAGAAAATGTACTGAAGACCCTGGTTGAGACTTATATTCAACAGGGGCAACCTATTGGTTCACGTACTTTATCCAAACTCCCTCAATTAGGGGTGAGCTCAGCGACGGTACGCAACGTCATGTCCGATCTAGAAGAACGAGGCTTGATAATAGCCCCACATACCTCGGCTGGACGAATACCAACCTCGCAAGGTTATCGACTATTTGTTGATAGCATGATTCGAACTTCGACTCTTACTCGCCAAGCGGTTCAACAATTATCAGAACGTTTTCAGTCAGAAACGGATCCCGGGACGCTGTTATCGCATGCCTCTGACGTGCTTTCAGATCTCACCTGCTTTGCCGGAGTGGTCGTGCTGCCGAATCAATCCGTCACTCGATTTCATCAAATCGAATTTATGCCGTTATCCGATTCGCGAATTTTATCTATATTGGTTACTGAAGATGGTCGAGTTCAAAATCGGGTCATGACAGTGGATAAATCATTCAAGGAATCAGAATTGATTGAAGCCGCTAATTTTTTCAATCGCCGCTATAAGGGAACTACGCTAGAAGAAGTACGGCATAGGTTGGTGCAAGACATGCGATCAGATAACGATCAGATGCATAGTCTAAATCAGTCCGCAATGTTGGCCGCAAGCAGAGTCATAAGTGAAGAAGATGCGAGTAAAGATCATGATGTGGTGTTAAGCGGTGAGCAAAAACTATTAAACGTGCCAGATCTCTGTCAAATTGAAACCTTGCAGAAATTATTCGATGCCTTTAAAACCAAGAGTGATCTACTAGACCTACTTGATCGCAGTATGAAAGCGGAGGGAATCAGCGTCTTTATCGGTGAAGAATCTGGTTTTAGCGCTCTCGGTGAATGCAGTGTTGTCGCTAGTCCGTATGAGGTAGAGGGCAAAGTTATAGGCACTTTGGGGGTGGTTGGTCCAACCAGGATGGCCTACAACGATGTTATATCTGTTGTTGATATTACGGCAAAACTGTTAAGCCAAGCTCTTAGTAAGAGCGCCGCACGGTAGTATTTACAGCACTCAATAACGACTGAGCCGAAACAGTGTTTATCTCCTCGCGGGGGCAATATTTTTACTAAATGGATATTTGAGATTTAATGCCATAAACCAGCGTAATTCGATGTCATCACGTAAATAAATTATCAAACATTCTAGGCACAACTTACAATATGTTCTGAAGTTTTTTCAAAACTATTTAATCTGCAAAGGTGCGCTTTTATGAGTAATTCGAAACAATTCGACATCGTGGTATATGGAGCAACGGGGTTTACCGGTCGCTTGGTGGCCGAATATCTTAGCCAACAATATGGAAACGGTAAGACTTTGCGTTGGGCCATGGCGGGTCGAAGTGCAGAGAAATTAGCTTCAGTACGTGATGAAATTGGCGCACCTACTGACACTCCCTTAATCGTCGCCAACAACGACGACGAGCAAGCGATGCGCTCGATGGTACAAAGCACCAAGGCTATTATCACCACCGTAGGACCCTATATGCTCTATGGTGAACGCTTAGTTGGCTTGTGCGCTAGCGAAGGTACTGATTATGTAGATTTATGCGGTGAAGCCGTGTGGATGCGCAAGATGATTGATGCTCATGAAGATACCGCCAAGCAATCCGGCGCGCGTATCGTGTTCTCTTGTGGATTTGACTCTATTCCAAGTGATTTAGGGATTTTCCATTTACAAGAACTTGCAAGACAGCAGACTGGGTCTGTATGTAAACACGTCAGCGGACGAGTTCGAGCAATGAAAGGCACTTTTTCTGGCGGCACTGCGGCCAGTATTAAGGAGTCAATTAAGGCCGCAAAAGCCGATCCACAAATCTTTAAACTCGCGATCGATCCGTTTGCGTGTGTACCGGGTTTTAAAGGAGTTGATCAACCCAACGGCGACAGAGTTTATTATCAAGAAGACTTAGACAGCTGGGTGGCGCCATTTGTGATGGCCGCCATCAATACTCGTAATGTTCATCGCAGCAATTATTTATTGGGGCATGCCTATGGCGCGGACTTTACCTATGATGAAATGATGATGACCGGTTCCGGTGAAAAAGGCGAAGCAATTGCCAATCACGTTGCCGGCGACAAGAGTATCGCGGGGCCAGATGCGCCAAAGCCAGGCGAAGGGCCCAGCAAAGAAGAACGTGAAACTGGTTTCTACGATATTTTGTATATAGGCACTACCCAAGATGGTGGCAAAATCACTGTAAATGTCAAAGGCGATAGGGATCCTGGTTATGGCTCTACCTCCAAAATGATTACTGAAAGTGCAATCTGCTTGATTCAAGATGCGACTGATACAGCAGGCGGAATTTGGACCACAGCGCCAGCCATGGGCAATAAACTAATTAAGCGATTAGAAGCTAATGCGGGTGTGACTTTCACCCAGGTTTAACAGCGCAGTATTTAGATCAGTAATGGGTTCGAGTGATCCCAGAATGTTGATGGCAGTAACCATTAAACGGTTCTGCCAAGCAACTTTTGAAAAATTACACGACATTTAAAGCGTGTGAAGAAAACGATTCCGTCGTGGTAAATAATTGTTATCGTAATTAAGAGATATGACAACCGAACGAGTTCGACCAATGATTTCATTTCTCGGCACTAAGCCTATTACCCGAGAGTCGGCGCTATTATCACGATTATCCCCCAAGGCAAGATAGTAGTTATCAGGAATTGTGATGGGCCCAAAACTCGAAGCACTTGAGCCAAGTTTTTTCACCCTCACCATGTGCGCAGCTCCTAATAAATCTTCATTCAGGACTTGGTAAGCCGAATCCCCTTTGGACTCATTGGCGACAATATAGCTAAGTTCTTTGCCATTAATGGTGAGCGTGTTTTCGTGCATTTGAACGTGATCACCGGGAACCCCGACAACGCGTTTAACCAGACGAATATCGGAAACCATTGAGTCAAATACCACGATATCATCGCGTTTTGGCTCGGCAACTTATTTCAGACTGATTTTCGAGAACGGCAATCGAATATCATAGGCAATTTTATTCACGAAAATGCGATCACCCTCTACTATGGTCGGTTGCATGGAACCGGAAGGAACAACATTCCAGTCCGCTAGCGCGCTTCTAAACATCACCATCAGCAACATAAACAGTATAAAGGCGCGGTATTCACGCCATTGACTCGACAGCCATTCTTTCATTTCAATTCTCTTTTTAGGCATTGTTTTCATATTAGACCGTACCCAGCGCTGATTATTGCTGAAATTAACTTTTAGTAAACAGTGGTAAAAGCCGGTTTCAGCGTTTTTGCATCACTATCGCAGGCCTGAATGAGGCGTTGATCCTAGTAACACCAAATGGAACTCTGAAAAAAATGGGAACCCTTTGGTGTTTGGGCCCAGTTCGTTAATAATGCCTATTAGCAGAACATAGATGAGCCCTGAGCGGGTTTAGACCTAATTTAACTTAAGTAATAGAGGAAATAGTAGTGATCGATACTTTAGCCGTTTGGCACGAAATAGCAAAATCACATGACATTAGTAAGTTGGATTCAATCCTGGCAGAAGACGCTGTGCTTATATCACCGGTAGTGCACACTCCTCAAAAGGGTAGGGCAATTACCAAAATGTACCTGCATGCGGCGATGAAAGTGTTAGCCAATGATCAGTTTCGTTATACCCGAACGACCAAAGACCAAGATGGCGTGATTATGGAGTTTGAAACCCAAATTGATGGCGTTTTTATTAATGGCGTTGATATGGTTAAGTGGAACGAAGACGGCCTAATTACCGAATTTAAAGTTATGGTTCGCCCTTTGCAAGCAGTGAATAAATTGCACCAGATGATGGGTGAAATGTTGCAAAAACTTGGTAAAACGCCGCCAAAGTAGTCCAGCATCAGAAATTATTGCCCTTGGTTGTCGAAGCGGTGATATATTTGTAACAGAAACATTTAATATTAGGACAAGTAACGAACATACAGCTAAAGTTGCCATAACATTATCAATAGATCATAACCGGAGTCCGCTTTGCGCTACGATTTAAGCCAACAAGTTTTACGAACCGACGCTGCTGGAATGCCTCTCGATTGGGTTAGCTATCAAGAGGCCGTGCGTTGGTATCACGCTGGCCAAGTCTTGTATAGCTGCGGAAACATGCTGTACAAAATTCACGGCGGCATCAGTGCGATAACAGGTAAACAGAGCGTGTTGGAGATTAATTCAATTATCGCCACCAATGGAGAGTCACAAAGTAAGTGGCACCACAGGCCAACATACACCCCTCCGTTGACCAATAAGACCCTTTTTTCCCGGGATGACTTCTTGTGCATGTACTGTGGCAAAACGTTCTATCAAACAGAATTGTCTAGAGATCATGTAACACCGCTCAGCCACGATGGTAGTGATATCTGGACCAATGTTGTGACATCGTGCAAGCGCTGCAATAATTTCAAAGCAGGACGAACTCCCGAACAAGCCGCAATGCAGTTGTTAGCAGTGCCGTTTAAGCCAACTCATGCAGAATATGTTTATCTACGTGGAAGGCGAGTTTTGGCTGACCAAAAGGAATTTCTCAAAGCGCATTTTCCACGTACCAGCCCGCTACGCAAAAGAGTAGAAAATAAGGCTTGAAAGCCAGCTCCATCCTGAGTGTCTGATTCATGTGTTCTCACCGATTTGAGCTAAGTCAAATTTTATGCGCGTCTAAACCTATCTCCTCGCTATCTTGAAGATCCAATCAAAAAGTCATCTAAAACTCTGTTTTGATGGCGTCGTCGACACTTTGCCTTTGGCTATCGCGGTTATTCCTTGGGGAATATTGACTGGTGCCTTAGCCATTAAAATTGGTCTAACGCCGCTTTACGCACAGCTACTCTCTTTATTAGTATTTGCTGGAGCAGCACAATTATCGGCCATGACTCTGATGAGTGGAGGCGCTTCGACACTCGCCATTTTTGGCACTACGTTCGTAATTAGCGCTCGGCATTTACTTTACTCAATTGTGTTTCGTGAGCATGTAATGCGCCTGCCTTTGCGCTGGCGGTTGATGATCGCATTCGTATTGACCGACGAGATGTTCGCCGTATCACAAGCCCATACTAAGCGTTTAGGTGTATTCTCGGCCTCTTATGCCGTGGTTTCTGGCGTGACGTTTTACGTGATTTGGAACCTATCAACGCTACTCGGAATCATTGGTGGTGATTCTATCAAGAACCTTGATCAATTAGGTTTAGATTTTGCCATTGTCGCAACCTTCATTGCCATGACCTTTGACCAATTACGTTATACACCGATCGCTTTAAGTATAATAACCAGCGGGACTCTAGCTGTATTCCTAAAGCCAGTATTTTCTGATAGCTACATTATTCTATCGGCAATCGCCGGCATGTGTGTAGGCTACTTAGTAGAGTCGCTAAATTTTGCAAGCGACAATCAGCAAGGAGCGCCAAAGCAGTGAACTGGGCACTACTATTCGGTATCAGCGTCATAACATTCTGGAATCGGTTCGCGTTCTTTTCAGAGAATGTACAACTTAAACCTGGTTTTCGTCTTAAACGATTCTTGTCTTATTCAAGTTACGCAATTTTGACCGCAATTTGGACCCCAATCCTCTTCAACTATGATCAATCATCAGGTTTTGGCATTGCCGGCTCAGACTACTTAATTGCAGCAAGCGTCGCAGCAGTTTTAAGCTTTCTGAAACTACCAAGTATTGTTGTTGTGTTAATTAGTACTGGCCTGTTCTTCCTACTCAAAGCTGTTTTATAAAAATAACCCAGAAATGGAGAAATGGGGACGTTACCCTTTAAATAGCTCAATGATACAAAATTAAAGGGTAACGTCCCCATTGATTCTGCACCCGCGACATACAGTTCATCCTGAACATAAAAAAAGCGTCGCTCGTTATGAGGACGCCTTTTGGTCACGCAAAACGCTTCGATCTAGTCGTCGCGTTGTGTTATTTCTAGCAAATGATAGCCAAACTGAGTTTGGACTGGACCGTGGACTTTATTCAGCTCTTCACTGAAGACCACTTTATCAAATTCAGGAACCATCATCCCAGGGCCAAAGCTACCTAGATCTCCGCCTTGCTTGCCAGAAGGGCATGTTGAGTGTTGGGCAGCAGCACTTTCAAAGGTACTTTCGCCAGTTTCGATTTGATTCTTAATGTCCAAGCAGGATTGCTCGGTAGAGACTAGAATGTGTCTCGCTGATGCAGTAGTCATTTTGGGTTTAAACCTGTCTAATTCTTGAAGACGCGCATAATACTTACTTTGTCTCGTAAATCCCAGTTACAATTCACCAAATTGGCGTTAAATCAGCTGAAATTCATATAATTCAACTACTTATTAGTTACGGTAAGCCTGTGCCAAGACATTTCCTCAAAATTCTGCAAATTATCGTAAGTATCTGCTTACTAACTTTCGTCTGTTATAAAGTTGGGCTTTTCTCTGAACAGGGCCGAAATAGTTTTTTAGATATAGTTAAGGACGCTGACTTACTGTTGTTATTCGCGTCCGTTTTAATTGCTGTTTTAGTGAATATGAGTAGCGCTCTAAAATGGTCGATGCTGGCTCACGCACGAGGATTGAAGGCCGGTTATTGGCGGTTTTTTAGTTATTACTTAGTAGGCCAGTTTTATAATTTGTTTCTTCCCACAAGTGTTGGCGGTGACGTGGTTCGCTCATATGAGCTGGGTAAGTTTACGGGTAAACATGCAGATTCACTGGCATCGGTTTTTGTAGAGCGATACACCGGGGTATTGGTATTGCTGGCACTTTCTGGTTTGGCCGTGTTAAGTCAGTTGTCCGTGTTTTCAGTCGATTTTGTGATGTTTAGTCTAGTGCTGTTCGCGCTTGGCTTGGGTTTTATCGCTTGGATGATCTTTGATAGTCGAATTTATCTTGGCTTTAAGCGTTTTATAAGCAGCAAATTGCCGTTTAGCTTAGGGCTATTCCTAAAGCTAGATAAGCTGCTTGCCTCAGTTCAAGTTTATGCGAATCATCGTTCGGCTTTGGTATGGGCGTTCATTAACTCTTTGCTGTTCTATTTTCTAGCCGTGTTAAATGTTTACATCACCGCGTTGGTGTTTAATCTTAATATCAACCTTATGGATATGCTGATCGCGACCCCAATTATTATGTTGATAATGAATATTCCACTGTCAATTGGAAATATTGGTTTGATGGAGTTTGCCTACGCAGAGGTCTTTGTACTTATGGGCTATAGCCCTGCACTCGGACTTTCAGTGGCTATATTGATGCGCCTTAAGTCGCTTATTGATGGGTTGATGGGTGGCGTATTGCAGCCATTTTTTGTGACTAGGAACCGGGAATAGTCTATTATTACGCACTAATAAATGCTCATAAAAAAATTAGATCCAAATGAATATTTCAATTATCGGAACTGGCTATGTCGGCTTAGTCACCGGAACTTGTTTTGCAGATGTCGGCAATCAGGTGCTGTGTGTAGATAACGATCAAACTAAGATTAACCGCTTACGAGAAGGGCATATCCCTATCTTTGAGCCTGGTCTTGAACGTCTTGTCAAAAGCTGCGTTGCACAGGATCGCTTACGTTTTACTACTGAAATTTCAGAAGCGGTGGCACACGGTGAAATTATTTTTATTGCGGTAGGTACGCCACCCGATGAAGATGGGTCCGCAGATTTATCACACGTAATATCGGTGGCCCAATCAATTGGTAAGTCACTCACCGAGTCTCGCACGGTGGTTACTAAATCAACGGTTCCGGTGGGAACAGCAGCGAAGGTTCGCGCAATGATTCAAGCAGAACTAGATACGCGCGGCGTAGACATTGATTTCAGTGTGGCATCAAATCCCGAGTTTTTGAAGGAGGGCGCTGCAATTGAAGATTTCATGAAGCCCGACAGGGTTGTAATTGGGGCCGATGATGACCGTGCGGTCAGCCTGATGCGAACTTTGTATGCACCTTTTAATCGCAATCATGAACGTTTGATTGTGATGGACATTCCTTCTGCTGAACTTACTAAGTACGCTGCCAATGCCATGCTGGCAACCAAGATTTCGTTTATGAACGAACTTTCAAATTTGGCAGAACTATTGAATGCAGACATTGAACTGGTTCGCCAAGGCATGGGCTCGGATCCACGCATTGGTTATGACTTTATTTACCCTGGGGTTGGCTATGGCGGTTCTTGTTTCCCCAAAGACGTTCAGGCATTGCACAAAACTGCAGGCCAAAATGGTTATAACACGCGTATTTTAGCAGCGGTAGAAGCAGTTAACCAAGATCAAAAATCTGTTATCTTGAATAAAATTGTTAGGCGTTTTGGCAAAGACTTAACGGGGCTCACTTTTGCAATTTGGGGGCTGTCATTTAAACCAAATACCGATGATATGCGTGAAGCACCCAGTTTAGTGATCATCGACGGCTTGTTATCCAGAGGCGCTGCTGTTAAGGCTTATGATCCAGTCGCCAACCACGAAGCGGCTGAAATCTATGCCAGCCAAGCTGTGTTCACAGTAGATGATCTTTATAGTGCGACTGATGGTGCAGATGCCTTGGTTCTGGTGACTGAATGGAAAGCATTTCGTAGCCCAGATTTTGACAAGTTGAAGCAGCAACTGAAAACGCCATTGATTTTTGATGGGCGAAATATTTATGATCCAGCTCAATTACGAGACCTAGGTTTCGATTATTATGGAATCGGTCGGTCTAATATGCCGGCAGCCTAAAATCGTTCACGCTGATAAATTGCTAACAAATTCTTCAAGCCACGCTAATGTCAATTAAGTTAACAAAAGATAGTTTTTCACAAATCAAAACTTTAGTGGTCGGCGACGTAATGTTAGATCGCTATTGGTTTGGTACGGTGGATCGCATTTCACCAGAGGCCCCGGTACCAGTACTGGCAGTACACAGTGAAGAAGTACGCGCCGGTGGTGCCGCTAATGTTGCGCACAACTTGCTAGCATTAGGTGCCCAAACAAGTCTTTTGTCGGTGGTCGGGGACGACGACGCGGGCCGCCAAATTAAGCAGATCATCGATGGTTATGGCGCAACATCAAATTTGAAGATTGATCCGCAATTCAAAACGATTGTTAAGTTACGCATGGTCGCTCAGAACCAGCAACTACTTCGCGCTGACTTTGACGAACAGCCAAGCGAAGAAGTTCTAGCACAGTGTTTGCAAGACTATGAAGCAGCCTTGGCTACGGCCGATGTGGTGATTCTGTCAGATTACGGTAAAGGTGGCTTAAAGCATGTCGCCACTATGATAGAAATGGCCCGTTCGAAATCTACCCCCGTAATTATCGATCCAAAGGGCGACGATTACTCTCGTTATATCGGCGCAACGCTAATTACTCCAAATATGAAGGAGTTCGAAGCAGTAGTTGGAACAGTCGACGATGATGCAGATTTTGCCCAGAAGGCGGAAAAGCTCAGGGCAGATCTTAAACTTGATTATTTGTTGGTCACGCGCAGTGAAAAGGGAATGAGTCTATTTGCAAAAAATGGCACTCAAACTGATTCACCTGCGCGAGCAATAGAGGTTTATGATGTTAGTGGTGCGGGTGACACCGTTATCTCTTTAATGGCCTTGGCGATCGCCAGTGAGTTTAGTGATCAACAACGCCTAGAACTCGCGAATACAGTAGCTGGTATAGTAGTAGGCAAGCTTGGCACTGCGGTCGCCACTATAGAAGAAGTAATCGCCAAGTTGATCGAGCAAAGCCAGTAGCAAAGAGCTTATATAGAGAATTTAGTAGCTGAGAAGCTCAGTAGCCAAAAGCTAGACGAACTTAGCCTTGCATCACGTAGAAACCCAGAAAACAGAAATGAGATTAATATGATTATCGTAACAGGTGGTGCCGGATTTATCGGCTCAAATTTGGTTCGTGGTTTAAACCAACGAGGATTGAATAATATCCTAGTCGTCGACGATCTTAGCGATGGCAATAAGGTGCGTAATATTCAAGATTGCGATATTCAAGACTATATGGACAAAGATGAGTTTTTAAAACGCATCGAGCAGGGCATGGAGTTTGGTGGTATGAGTGCTATCTACCATCAAGGCGCTTGTTCAGACACCATGGAAACAGACGGTCGCTATATCATGCAGACCAACTATGAATATTCTAAATCTTTATATCACTACTGCGGTCAGAACAGCATACCTTTCATATACGCATCTTCAGCCTCAGTTTACGGCGGTGGAGATGTTTTTAAAGAACACCCAGATCACGAACAAGCATTGAATGCCTATGCTTACTCCAAGTTATTATTCGATCGCTACGTGCGTAAAAATAGTGAAGTCAGTGATGCACCAGTAGTTGGTTTGCGATATTTCAATGTGTACGGTTCGGGCGAAGATCACAAGGGCCGTATGGCGTCAGTGGCCTACCATTTCTTTAGTCAGTACCAAAGTCAGGGCTACGTGAATCTATTCGCAGGCACCAACGGCTACGCTGATGGGGAGCAACTACGAGATTTTATATGGATTAAAGACGTGGTGGATGTAAATCTCCACTTTTTGGAACATCCAGAAGCGAGAGGAGTCTTCAATGTGGGAACTGGGCGCGCGCAATCATTTAATGATGTTGCGACAACAACCCTAAATAGCCTTGAGGGCGTCACTAAAACGACTGCTCAATGGGTAGCGGATAAGAAGCTTCGTTATATCGACTTCCCACAAGCCTTGATGGGTAAATATCAAAGCTACACTCAAGCTGATTTAACCAACCTTACTATTACCGGCGATTACAATAAGAATTTTGCATCGGTTGAAGAAGGTGTCAGCCACTATGTTAAAGAATTAGCTGACAAAGCTGTCGCGATCTAAATTGCAAGATCGCGCTATTAATAAACTGTAGATGGCCCGTATTGCTATTTTAGATTCGGGGGTGGGCGGGCTGAGCATTTATAGCGAGGTAAGTAGACGGCTCCCAGGTCATGAGTTTGTGTTTGTTAGTGACAATCTATGCTATCCCTACGGCAATAAAGCTGAGGATTGGTTGATAGCGCGAGTACAGCAACTGAGCCAGCGCGTGGTCGATCGTTGTTCCCCTGATGTATTTGTGGTTGCCTGCAATACCGCCAGTACTATTGTTTTGCCAGCCTTGCGTGAAACATTGCCTATTCCGGTTGTGGGAGTTGTTCCTGCAATCAAACCTGGCTCTAAACTAAGTAAGACAAAACACCTTGGGCTGCTTGCCACACCAGGCACTATTGCCCGAGCATATACCAATGATCTGATAAATGAATTTGCCGCTGAATGCACAGTGAGCAAAGTTGGTTCCAGTAAATTGGTCGAACTTGCCGAGCAGAAGCTACGTGGGAAGAAGATTGATTTGGGTATTTTAGAAGATGAAATAGAGCCATTGCTAAAGGATAAAGAAATTGATGTTTTGGTGTTGGCGTGCACTCATTTCCCACTATTAAACAATGAAATAGAGAGTATATTTAAAGTGAATAATCACTCATTAGAATTAGTGGACTCAGCCAAGGGAATCGCAAATCGCGTATCATCGTTAATTGATGATATGCATCCTGGGGCGTTAGCAACTTCAAATCTCACTGCAAAAAACCAAGCCTTTTTCACTAAAGAAATAGGCACCCAAAATTTCTTGATTAATCAACTCGAAAAAATCGGACTGGCCTATCAAGGCGAATTGTAAGATTCATACTCTGGAAATTTAATCATGACGGCAAACAATTATCCACTATTGCTAAAACAAGCAGAAGCATTGCTTTCAAGCGAAACCGATGCAATCGCAAACGCGGCGAACCTATCGTCACTTATCTACCATCATGTGGACGATCTAAATTGGGCCGGTTTTTACTTCTTTAAGGAAACAGAGCTAGTACTAGGACCATTTTGCGGGCAGGTGGCCTGCACCAGAATTCCAGTGGGGCAAGGTGTATGCGGGTCTGCCTACAGCAACAACCAAACAATGGTGATCGCTGACGTGCATCAGTTTGAAGGTCATATAGCCTGTGATGCTGCCAGCGAATCCGAAATAGTGGTTCCATTCAAGTGCGATGGTGTAAGTGGTGTGTTGGATATTGACAGCCCCCATAAGGCTCGATTTGGAGATTCAGAACGAGATTTTTTCGAAAAGATCATGCGACTCTACCTGGCTAGTATCACAAAGTCCGCATAAGCAAAGCAATTAGCAGCATTATATCGCTGACGGACAAGGGTGAATCCCAGGCGTTTTTGGCCATACATTCGGCATAGGTCTAAACCGGATTTGACATAATCGACCGCCGGCTCAATACTTAAAACGGTCATTTCTTTTAGGGTCAGAATTTTCAGATTAGTTCTCTTCGAGAAAAATGGGTTCAACCTGGAATAGTCTCTATGTCTGTTCAATACAATCCTAATAGGCCACACTTGCTCACATTGCTTTGGTGTGTTCGAAGATCTATCTCGATGGCATTTGAGAGAATGATGTGGTGCTCAGGCCAATTTGTGGTTATCAGCGAGCCATTCATAGACCTGTATAAAGAGGAGTTTACTCTCCGAAGAGGATCTTCTCGGTGCGCAAGTGCAGTTAACAATCGTATTATGAATAGAATTGACCTTGGCGACATCTCTACACACAAATACTTGTTAATATACCGACTAATATTAAGCTTAAACGCATTAGCGACAACAGGCACTCCATGAAATACGAAGTACTCGAAGACGGCATAGTTAAAATATCACTAGACAACGGCAAAGCGAACCCAGTGTCATTGGAGCTGGCGAATGAAGTGATCGCAGCTTTGGCTAAGGCTCAAAAAGACGGCAAAGGCGTTTTGTTGTGCGGTAACCCAGGCATTTTTTCAGCTGGGTTTGATTTGAAAGTTATCGCCGAAGGGATGGATAAGGCGCAAGCCATGCTGCATGCAGGGTTCTTGATGACAGAGATGCTCTACAAGCACCCCCAGCCAGTGGTTATTGCCTGCGAAGGTCATGCAGTGGGCATGGGAGTGTTCATGCTCCTGGCCGCCGATTATCGAGTAGGTGCAAAAGGCGAGTTCGCCATTCGCCTGCCTGAAACAGCGATTGGCATGCACTTTACTGAGATTCTAAAAATTATCGCGAAGAACCATATTGCACCGCATCACCATAGCCGCGCGATTGTTCAATCTCATCCTTACTCGCCAGACGCCGCCGCCGAAATCGGTATGTTAGACGAAACGGTTTCACCAGAAAAAGTGATGGCAGTTGCGATGGAGCGGTTAAGGGGATTGTGTGCTTTGCCGAGTGATAAATACGCGGAGAATAAACTGCATATGCGCGCAGATGAGATTAAAGCGATTCGAAAGTCACTTCAATAGCCTTCTAGTCGGTCTGCTGGTAAAGCAATTTGTATATTGGAAATTGCTAATTAATAGGGACGTTACCCTTTAAATCGCTTAATGATGAAAATTTAAAGGGTAACGTCCCTATTAAAATGAGGTAGCTCAACGCTCGAAACTGTCATTGGAAGTTGTGAACACAATCGAAAAGATCGCAACTCAATTATTAAAGATTAGGGAGTAGACGCGAGCTTAGGTTGGGTTGGTCACCTTAGTTTTGTTGTTTGGCAAACTGGTACTCGCCTGGTTGGCGACAATGCTCATGTCCACAGGTGGCTTCGAGACGCTTTCCAACCAGCGTGGCTGCGGAAAAGGTAGCGCTAATCACGTTCGAGTCTCTGAATAATATCAGCGCACACGCTTGGTTGTAATTGTTTACGGTTATCCCGCTTGGACTGGTGGAAGTGAAAAGTATGGCAGAAAATAATAACCAGTCAGAGCAAATAAATTGCATTGTATTCAAAGGGATACAATGTCATTTATCTTATTTTTTCGGTTTTGCATAAGCTAGACGGCCAAGTGAGCTACCTAGGTGATATTCATCGAGACCTGAGACTGCAACCGTATTGGCAGCCACTAGATCCAGCTTTCCGTCAGCCATGATGATTTCGTCAAGGTGCAGCACTTCAACTATTTCGCCGATGATTAACACCGTCCCGTTTATTTTCAAATCAATTTTCTCGCGAAACTTAACTCCCATTTTGATGGGGCTCTGAGAGACGTATGGAGCGGTGAAGTCGGTGTAGTGGGGCGTCAATGACGTCTGATTGAACTCGGACACGCCGGCGGGGTATCTGGCAGAGGTGTGGTGGGCATCTTCGAAAAAATCAGCCGCTACGTGGTTAATCGTATACATGCCGGTGTCAAAGATATTATCCAAGGTATTACGTTCTACTGAATTTGGCCGATTAATATAGCCAATGAGGGCTGGATCAGACCCGAGGCTTACCACTGAGCTGACAATGCTTAGATTGCTGACCCCAGCACTATCTATGCTGCCGATCAAGTTTGCGCTTTTGTAACCAGATAGCGAATTGATGAAATGCACGCGTTGGGATCTTTCCAAGTTTTGAAAGTCTTGGCTTGTATATAGCTTGAATACTGATTTTCCGGTCACAATTAATCCAACGCTTATATCAATTTGGGGAAGGCTGACTTAATCCTAGTATGTCTCTTTAGCTATGAATCAATTGTGAAGAGCTATGAATTAATTGTCGCGGGTCGAACCATTAATTATTGTGAAACTTTTAACGATTTAAACACGAGATCTATAAAATTTATATTATTGAGTTGCATTAATTATGTTTAGTGATATAGTCATGTATAACACCAACACACAAACAAACAGTTAACAGAGTAAAGAGCTAAGAGTAATTAGAAATGCCAGATAATTGGAGTGACGATCAACCCATTTACAAGCAACTCAGAGAAAGAGTTGCTGGATTGATTATGAACGGATCCTTTAAAGAGGGAGACCCCATACCTTCAGTGCGAAACGTCGCTGCAGAATCAAATGTTAATCATTTAACGGTTTCTAAGGCCTATCAAGAATTGGTTGATGAAGGTGTCTTAGAAATGAAACGAGGCCGAGGTATGTTTGTTGTTGAAGGTGCGCAGGACAAATTACAACACGAAGAACGCAACAAATTTATATCTGAGGAACTTCCCGCTTTACTTGGGCGAATCCAACATTTAGATATAAGCGTAAATGAATTAGTAGGCCTACTCAAATCGGAGAGCAATTAGCATGACCTCAATAATTAATGCCACTGGCCTTAGTAAACGATACGGCGATTTCAAAGCCCTGGACAATGTCTCGCTGAAAGTAGAGCCGGGTCGTATTGTCGGTCTTATCGGCCCTAACGGAGCAGGCAAAACCACTGCCCTAAGGTGTCTTTTAGGTCTCTCAACATTTGATGGTGAGCTTACTGTTTTAGGCAAGCGCCCAGACAAAGACCGCATAAGCTTACTTAATGATGTGGCATATATAGCTGATACTGCTGTGTTACCGACCTGGATTCAGGTGGACCAGCTGCTTGAATATATGCAATCGGTACACCCAAAGTTTAATCGAGCAAAGGCTCAGAAATTTTTAGACCAAACCGAAATCAAAGCTACTCATAAAGTAAGCCAGCTGTCCAAAGGCATGGTCACTCAATTGCATTTGGCAGTGGCGATATCGATCGATGCAAAGCTTCTGGTATTAGACGAGCCTACTTTGGGTTTGGATATCATTTATCGCAAACGTTTTTACGAACAGTTATTGAATGACTATTTCGATGAAGGGCGAACTATTTTGATTACCACGCATCAGGTGGAAGAGGTCGAACAACTTCTTACTGATTTGGTTTTTATTCAAAAAGGTCAAATCGTGCTTGATATCACAATGGACGAAGTAACTAAACGATTTGTTGAAGTAGAAGTGCCTAGCGACAAGCTTGAGCAAGCACGCGCCTTAAGGCCAATCAGCGAGAGAACGACGATGGGCGGGGTCAATATGCTTTATGAAAATATTCGCCCAGATCAAATCGAAGGCCTTGGTAAGGCACGCATCCCAAGTGTCGCAGACCTTTTTGTCGCTAAGATGTCCTAGAGCGTTAAAAACTCAAATTTCAAAACTTAATAAATCACATTAAATAGGCATATAAGCATCATGTTAATTAACACGAATAGTTTCATCGCAGGAATTAAGCGCGAATACTGGGAGCACAAGCGGACTATCTTGGGCATCCCATTGGCCATAGCTGCCTTGTGCATTCTTAGTGCCTTGATGGCAATGATTGCAGCCAATCATTTTGAGAGT
>JBLHMH010000035.1:0-24737 GCA_047621785.1 Polaribacter sp.
GCGCACAGCTCGTGAGTAGGCATCGATAGTGACATCGGCTTTGCCTTGCAGTCGCAGTACGTTAAGATGTTGTTGGTAAAGAGAGTCAAAGCGAGCTTGTTCGGATGGTTTCATTTTTTATTCCTGTTAAAGACACACTCATTATTGAGGGTGATAGGAATAGTGTGCCCATCCTTGGCTCTCTTTGCCGCTTAGCGGCTTCGTTCAACAAGGTGTAAGCAGTGCCCAGCGCATCACTTTGGTCTTGGTCTGTTGCCGAATTCGGTGACATCATTAGTAAACTAACACGGACACTGATAATGGCATTCCAATCTATAACCTGATGTGCACTCACGTATCAATTAGGATTATCGTCGTCGGTCAAATCTTCGCCGTACATTGCGCGAGGTAATTATGAACAGAAGAAAATTAATACAATGGGCAGTACCCGTTATCGCCGCAGTAGCACTACCGGCACACGGACAAACGTCTTTTGACGATAACCAGGCCGTAGTGCCGGAAGGACTGCGCCCAATTGAGCCTTACGAAGTTCCAATAGAAGACCCAACACAAGTGCCGGTTCCTAACAATTTGTGGCCTTGCCGCACCGTTGGCGACATAAATTGTAGAGATTAAACACTAAAGGCAGTTGTAAATAAAAAGCCATGTATAAACATGGCTTTTTTTATGGCTTGGGTTTTCTATCTAATTGCCCAAGACGGTAATTACCCCAGGCAATCCAACCACCTAGACGCAGCCCGACCCAGCACACCCACGCTTGAACAGGGCTTGCTCTATGGTGCCCCTCCATCGCAACAGTACGCCAAATAGCGTCTGCTTTACGCCGTGAGGTTTCTCCGCTGAAGTATAGCCAGTCATGCACAACGCCAGCCACATCGACGCGATCAAACCTTACAATCCACGCGAACGCGCAGGGAATCGAACTTAAATCGCTTTCGAAATGTGCCGGGACGCAATGGCGAACGCCGTTAACCCAGAACGGTAACGGCGAAATTAGCTTTCGCATACCCCGGTCTGTCCTAACTATTTTTAGAGGCCGGCCCTTATGAAAGGCTACATACATTAGAACAGGCTCGTGTCGTTGCCGGTACCGTCAGCGTCATTTATGTCTTGGGGCGACAGTTACATAGTTTCAACGCTTTCGACTAATTCTTCTAGATTCGCAGCAACAAACGCAGTTGTGGCTGCACTAAATGGAATGCCTGAGCTATAGCGAAACAAAGAGGGTAGTCCACTAGACCCGAGGGCGATGTAAAAATAGGTTTGTCTAAAGGCATAAAAATTGTCATTCAAGTCGTATTCTCTAGACCAATCAGGAATACCGCCGGTGGTAGCGCGATTTCCTGAGTCACCGACTCCCATGCCAGCGGTAGCGGTGATACTGACTTGATTACCGATGCCTTGAGAAAGGTGCTGAAACAATTCAACTTCAGAGCAGTTGCCTACCATCATGATGGAATCGTTTTCGAGCCCGTGAGCAGCGGTAACTGTAATTGGCACCGCATTATCATTGTGGGTTTTGTTGGTGAGATCCAGTTCACTAAAGTTTTTGAAATAAATGACGTCAGCTCCGCCCACAGCACGTCAAATCAGAGAGTTGGGTGAATTTGGGTTACTGCCACCTGGCGCCTGACCCCAAGATGTGCCGCCAGTAGGTATTACGAGCGGTATCCCACTTAGCTGAAACGAATCAGAGGAGGCTGTACCAGCGTACTCCCAGCCCTGTACGGATGATCGAAAACTCAAAAAGTCAGTCGGTTCACCACGCAATTTATTACGAATTCTGCCAATACAACCTGAATACCCTTGGCTAGAAAATGTATTGCAAAGCGCGCATTCTTTTGCAGCTGGCTTACACCTTCGGTAACGCGCGAAGTCTGCCTGGTTGCCATATAGGACTGCACAACCGCCGCGGTGAGTAACAATCCCAGAGTGATCGCAACCAAAAACTCGACTAAGGTATAGCCTTGCTGATGCTTCGCCTTGTTTAGTATGTTCTTTACCATCGTTGTTACCTTTCTTTTACTTATTTATGAGTCTGCAGGGTCGGTTGTTAGCTAAATCAGTAATCAATTACCAACTTGAAAATGATAAACAACCTCTTTGGATTCATCTGCAATGCCGTCAACTGCATCTTCCTGGATATCATTTCGGTAGCGGTCTTTCCATTTTATTGTCATTGAATATAAAAGCTGCGAGTCGTCGTAACTAATGTCTACCCGAGCGTTGGGCAATAACTCCTTTGCTTGTTTGCGCCAATGGTAGAGGTCAAACTGACGCATTTCATCGCTGGTACAGGTATCGCCTTTGAAGCAACTAATCTGACCAATTGTTCCATCTTCATCAATTGAGTAATTTTCCGCCGCTTCAGGATTCGCGCTGATTCGATCGGTTATGGCGTAACCCAAAAATGTGGCTTGGGTCCGTACATAAGATTCATGAGAAAGTTTAAGCGAGGTGCTTTGCAATGCCGTTAGACCCAGCAAACCAATTGAAATAATCACTACCGACACTAATACTTCAATTAAGCTGATGCCTGTTTGTAAACGATTGATGTGTTTCATTCGATTTTTTTCTAAATGTTATGCGCATGCTTTTGCCCCTATCGAGCTTTTACGGCTGATCTTGCCGGACAGCGATACTCGAATTAAATAGCCGTTTTCCCCACTGCGGTCATCACAGACCTGTATTTCTACTGCGGGGCTATCAAATAGAAAGCCGTTGGATGAGAACGATACGAAACTGGCGGGGATGGTGTCGGTAACCTGAATGCCTTGGCCGCCGGCCAAATCGGTTTGTTGAATTAAGGTGTCGGTAGCAGCTGCGTAAGTGCGTTTGCTTTTGGTGAGTGTCTTAATTGGCGCGGCATAGATAACGAAGCCGGTATTCCAATCGCTGCCGGCACCACCGCCGCAGATGGGGGTGTTGGTATTCGCGTTGTTGGCATGACACACAAAGGTCGGCACACTGAGTGAGATAGCAGTTTGGCGTGCTATTTTCAATCCCACCATCAAATTATTAGCTTTAGAATCCAGTCTATTGTTTGTAATAGATTCGCTGAAATTAGGTATCGCCAAGGCAATTAATAGCGTAGCGATCGCGACAGCGACCACTAATTCGAAAATACTAAAGCCTCTAGTTTTAAAGCGTTTAGGACTATTCAAACAACTTGAGTTAACACCATGTGTGGACATATTGTGCATTGTCATCTCTATTTTCTATTGATTGAAATATTAGAGGTAAACTTCCTGCGGCGCATGTTTGAAACGATATTCGGTCAGTTATGCGCCATCAGCGGTTGACTTTGCGCTTAATTTAACTGCGCTCTACATTGCTGATTATTATTCAAAGAAACGTTACTATTACCGTATGAGTACAACAGAAAATTTTAGTATCCCTCGCTTGTGTAGGAATAGTTCCCTATTGGTGGTAGTACTTGTGACCCAAATGTTTGCATTGATCGTGGCGTTGCTATTACGCCAAGATGAATTTTCAGCCCGGCTCGGAGCTATTTCACTCTACTGCCAATGGATTGCTCTGATGGCAACCGCGGCGCTTTGCATGTGCCGTACTAGATTGAATCATGTAGGTAATGCCGTTGCGATTATTGGTACCGCCTTGTGTTGTTTAATGCCTGCCCTACTCACTGAATTTTGTATTCAGTTTTTTGTTCTCGGTCTTGGTTGGACTACTTTTGACAGTGGTCGTTTTTGGTCTTATAGCGCTGTGGCTGTTGTAATTACAATATTGGTGATTAGATTGTTTTCAATTTTGGCGATAATTGAATTGCGCAATAAGGCTGAGATGTCTTTGCGTATTCAGACGCTTCAATCTCGAATCCGGGCACATTTCTTGTTTAATAGTTTGAACACGATTGCCGAGCTAACCAGTACTAATCAGATTCAGGCCGAGCAAGCGATTGAGTCTCTGTCGGTGTTGTTTCGGGCCAGCCTAGAGAATGAAAAACGATTTCATAGTTTAAAAAGCGAACTTAGCCTGTGTGAGCGTTATGTGGATTTAGAACGTTGGCGATTGGCGGAACGTCTACATATCAACTGGTCGGTAGAAATTTCCGACCCTGGCTTACACCAGGTTCCTAAGTTGATCCTTCAGCCGTTGTTAGAGAACGCGATTTTGCATGGCGAACAAGATGACGGGCAGATAAATGTAAAGATTGATGTGCGAGAAACCAAACACGACCTGTCTTTAATGATCGGAAACACGATTGGACATCAATCTACTAGCTCAAACAGCGGGCATGGTGAATTAGTACGAGGGCCGAGCCGAGAAGGTAATGGCATTGCTGTGGATAATATTCGTGAGCGCTTGTTTAATCTGTATGATGATAAGCAGAAGTTTCGAGTTCGGCAAACTGCAGCTAAATACAGTGTACTAATGCGCTTTCCTAAGCAAAACCTGAATGATAGAAGTGAGTATCAGTGAAAATCAACGCACTAGTGGTTGATGATGAACCTCTGGCCAGAAATCGCCTGAAAAGGATGTTGGATGACTTGAATGTAGAGGTTCTAGGTGAGGGGGCCGATGGCAATCAGGCGATCGAATTGCTTGAAAGATATGCGGTTGATATGTTGTTTATCGACATTAACATGCTAACTAAAGATGGTTTGGCTGCTGCCGATGAAATTATGCAGACAGTTGAGCGCCCACCATCAATTGTATCTTGTACTGAGTATGATGAGTATGCAATTCAAGCGTTTAAAGCTAACGCCAGTGCGTATTTACTTAAACCAGTGACTCGAGAAGATTTAGCTGAAGTGGTTCAACGAGCCTCGCAGATTGATCGAATGCAGTTAAACCAACTACAAGCGCAGACAGAGTCAGGCAGCACATTGGCAATCGGCGTTGACCTAACCATTGAAAACGTGGCCATAAAAAGAATTGCGTACTTTCGATCCGTTGATAAGCACGTGTATGCATTGTTGGCCGCGCGAGGCAAAGTTTTGATTGATTTCACCCTAAAAGAACTAGAGTCAAACTACGCTCTGTCTTTCGTTCGTTGTCATAGGAACGCCTTACTCAATCGATCCTATTTAGCCAAATTGTCACGAGATGAAGATGGTAAGTCGTTTGTCAGCATAAAGAATTGCGAAGCAGTTTTTCAAGTTAGCCGACGCCGCCTAGCGGAGGTGAAAGAATGTTTTCGTTGAATTGGCTCATTATAAACCGAAATTCGATAACGGTTCTTTTACTGTCAGGCATGCTAGCTGCAGCACTGAGTTCATGTGCCAGTACTCCGCCAGCCAGTCCGAACAATATATGCCATATATTCGAAGACAAACCACATTGGTATAAAGCGGCCAAAAAAAGCGCCGCAAAGTGGGGTGGTCCGATTCATTTGCCAATGGCAATCATGTACCAAGAATCGGCTTTTAAACGAAAAGCTAGGCCTTCGATGCAGTATTTCTTGGGATTTATACCGACTGGTCGAGCGAGCAATGCGTATGGGTATTCTCAGGCCTTGGAATCAACTTGGGCCGAATATCAACAAGAAGCTGGTTCGATGTTTAGCGACCGAGATAATTTTGCCAATGCCTTTGATTTCATTCAATGGTATATGCACAAAACACATATTCGCAACAAGGTGTCAAAGTGGGATGCCTATGCGCAATACCTTAATTACCATGAAGGCCAAGGTGGTTATTCGCGTGGTACGTATCAGGCGAAAACTTGGTTACTAAACGTAGCCAAACGAGTCGATCAGCGTTCCAAGCAATATTCCAGTCAATTGCTTTCGTGCAAAAAAAGCTTAGAACGCTCTAGCGCTTGGTTTTGGTAGACCAATAAGTTAGTTTCTCAATTATTAGCTCACTGCCGGGCGCAGCCTTACCAGGCTGCGGTTGCGGCAAGAACTTAAGCGTTCTAGTTATTCGTACTCACTCATTGATGGGCAGCTACAAATCAAGTTTTTGTCTCCATAGACATTGTCGATTCGACCCACCGGGGGCCAATACTTAACACTGTAATCTGCTTGCGGATCAGGTTGACAAGCTTGTCGGCGGCTATATGCAAGCTCTGGTCTGTCTTGAATAATAAATTCTAGGGTATGTGGCGCATTGCTAAGCATGCTGTCTTCTAGCGGTATTTCGCCATTCTTCACGCTTTGATATTCCTCATAAACACCAATCATTGCTCGGCAAAAACGCTCGATTTCGACCAGCGATTCACTTTCAGTTGGCTCGATCATCAAGGTTCCTGGAACCGGAAAACTCATGGTCGGAGCATGAAAGCCATAGTCGATTAGGCGTTTGGCAATGTCGTCTACGCTGACCCCATGATCTTTCATAGGCCGCGTGTCCAAAATACATTCGTGTGCCACTAGGTTTTGATTCCCCGTAAACAGAATTGGGTAATAGTCTTTTAGCCGATGGGCGATATAATTGGCGCTTAATATGGCAGTTTGAGTTGCCCTGCGTAAGCCGCTGGCGCCCATCATACGTACGTACATCCACGAAATCGGCAGAATACTCGCGCTGCCAAAAGGTGCCGAACTAATTAAATCACCGGTTCTAGTTTCATCATGTTGATCTTTTGGAAGATAAGGCGCTAGGTGCTTACCAACCCCTATCGGTCCAACGCCTGGGCCGCCGCCGCCATGCGGAATGCAGAAAGTTTTATGTAAATTCAGATGCGACACATCGCCACCAAATTTACCTGGCTGAGCGACGCCAACCAGAGCATTGAGGTTTGCACCATCAATATAGACTTGGCCGCCGGCCGCATGCACAAGCTCGCAAACCAAGGTTACTTGTTCTTCAAACACGCCATGGGTGGACGGGTAGGTAATCATTATTGCCGCAATTGTGTCGGGGTGCTCGGCGATTTTTGCGGTTAAATCATCTACATCTACATTGCCTCGTTCATCGCACTTAACCACCACAACCTGCATGTTTGCCATTTGCGCACTGGCCGGATTGGTGCCGTGTGCAGAGCTGGGAATTAGGCAGATATCTCGTTGCGTATCACCATTTGCATTGTGATAGGCCTTAATCGCCAGCAAGCCGGCATACTCTCCCTGAGAGCCTGCGTTGGGTTGTAGTGACATCGCGTCGTAACCAGTACAGGCGCATAACATCTGCTCTAATTGAGCAATCATTATTTGGTAGCCTTGCGTCTGGTCCTGAGGAGCGAATGGATGGATGAGAGAAAATTCTGGCCAAGTGACGGGCGTCATTTCAGCTGCAGAATTCAATTTCATGGTACAGGAGCCAAGCGGAATCATGGATCGATCTAGTGCAATGTCTTTTTCGGCCAGTCTGCGTAAATAGCGCATCATCTCGGTTTCACTATAGTAGTCGTGAAAAACTGCCTGGGTCATGTACTCATCTTCTCGCAGTAAACTTGGGTCGAGTACTTCAGACGCTGACATGGTTGTAGCTAGGGTTGCGTTGGCGCTGCTTGGGTCAATGTTCAAGCAGCCTAAAATAATGGCTAAATCTTGCGCGGTCGAGGTTTCGTCAAATGCTATAGATAGGCTTGAGTCGCTGCGTAAATTCAGATTAATGCCTTTAGCTACAGCATTTTCACATAGTTGCTTGGCATCACTGGTCTGAATCGTGACGGTGTCAAATAGCGCAGTATTGCATTGTAATCCATGATCTCGGCAGCTGGCGGCTAAGGTGTTGGCGAACGCGGAAACTCGAGTTGCCATCGCACGCAATCGCTGTGGTCCGTGGTAACAGGCATACAGAGTTGCCATTATGGCCAGCAATGCTTGCGCTGTACAAATGTTAGAGGTCGCTTTCTCACGACGGATATGCTGTTCGCGCGTTTGCAAAGCAAGGCGATAAGCGGGCTTACCGGTAACATCCACGGATTGACCAACCAATCGACCTGGCATTGACCGTTTGTACTTATCTTTAACCGCGAAAAACCCAGCATGTGGTCCACCAAAGCCCATTGGCACCCCAAATCGCTGCGAATTTCCTACAACAATATCGGCGCCTAATTCACCTGGTGATTTTAATAGCGTGAGCGCCAATAAATCACTGGCCATAATCATCAGAGCGCCAGCCTTATGTGCCGCTTCGCTTAATGCTGACAACTGACTGATGGTGCCATAGGTGTCAGGATACTGAACCAACACGCCGAACACATCATCCCAATCACTGACTATTTGTGTTTCGTCAAATTGGACCAATTCAATCCCCAGAGGTTTGGCGCGAGTATGCAGGACCTCTAGAGTTTGTGGATGGCAGTTTTTAGAAATCAAACATTTGTTCTTTTTCGCTCGTGCAGCTCTATGCGCCAGACTTACGGCCTCGGCTGCGGCGGTACCTTCATCGAGCAAGGACGCATTTGAAATGTCCATGCCGGTTAGTTCTGTGATCATGGTTTGAAAATAGAACAGTACTTCAAGACGACCTTGGGAAATTTCGGGTTGATAGGGGGTATAGGCGGTATACCAAGCAGGGTTCTCTAATACATTGCGCGCAATGACCTTTGGCGTATGCGTGCCGTAGTAACCTTGGCCAATATACGATTTTAGTACTTTGTTTTGCTTGGCGATTTCAGCCAGTTCAGCCAGCGCTTGCTCTTCGCTGGCGGGTGCTAATAGGTCAAGCGAGGTGTTGTCAGCAATGCTAGCGGGCACCACGGTTTCACTTAGATGATCCAGCGATGTATAGCCGATGGCGTTCAGCATATAATCGGTGTCATTCTGGTTTAGGCCAATATGTCGTTCTGCGAAGGGTGTAGTTGTAGTCATGTTTTGGTATCTGATTGGTGGTTCTTTATTGTTTTAGTTGCGTACTTAAGTTACACACTAAGGGCGCGCTAATTTTTGCGAGATGGCTGTTTGCTTTCTGGCTGAGGGCTCTCACCTGCTGGCCGGGAGCTCTCAACTAGTAGCCTGACCGTTTTTGACGAACGGGAAGGGCGCTATCACAGCATTAAGTTGCTTGTTGCGAACTGCTATTTGCACCTGGTCGCCAATTGCCGGCGTAGCTTGTTTATCCACTCTTGCAAGAGCGATGGACTTTTCTAAGCTTGGTGAAAAAGTTCCACTAGTGATTTCGCCAATTTCTTGGTCGTTCAACAGTACTTTTTGATGGCCACGAAGCACTCCGCGATCCAGTAAGATTAAGCCAATCAATTTTTGTTCGGCAGGCGTCTGTAAAGCCGCCTTGCCAATAAATTCACGCTCGTCCTTATTCGCCACTGACCAGGCAATACCTGATGCAATTGGCGAGTGATCCTCATCAAGGTCATTGCCGTACAAAGACATGCCTGATTCCAAGCGAAGAGTGTCCCTGGCACCCAAGCCGCAAGGCTGCACACCAAGTTCGATAAGTTTTTCCCAAGTCGCATTGGCATGTTCTGCGGTTAGTATCAATTCAACACCATCTTCACCGGTATAGCCTGTGCGTCCGACAAATTGATGCCCGTGGAATGCCCCTTGAAACCGCGCAAGCTGCTTTACTATATCAGCAAAGCCTGCATCAAGTGCTTGCTGACACATCGCTATTGCATTTGGACCCTGAACGGCAATCAGGGCCAGCTGGGGTAGTTCGTTAAATTCAACCGAGTAAGCTTCAGCCTGTTGCTTGATCCAAGCCATGTCTTTTTGCTTGGTGCTGGCATTGGTCACTAAGCGGCAGTGTTGGTCGTCTATGTAATAGACAATCAGGTCGTCAATTACCCCGCCATCATGATTTAGCATACAACTATATAAAGCCTTGCCGGGCTGGCTGGATACTTTGCGGATGTCGTTGGCCAGCAGGTAGCTGAGAAACGCGAGAGTTTGGTCGCCACGTACTTCGGAGACAGTCATGTGTGATACATCGAACATGCCGCAGTGGTTACGAATCGCATGGTGTTCATCGATCTGCGAACCGTAGTTAACGGGCAGAGCCCAACCACCGAAATCTACGATTTTGGCGCCGGCAAGTTCATGTTGATGGAATAGGGGTGTTTTGAGTAACTCGGTCATGTAATCCTCTGGCGCACGAAAAAACTATTACGAACGCTGCAATCTATCAGTTAAGAAGCGAAAACTTTCACTCACTCTTGCTTCAAACACCTAAAATAAATCAGGTGTCTGCATCAAGATAGTTGAAAAACACCAACGGCACGTTTTAAATGCGCCTGCAGCAGATACTTTTTAGCCCCTGCAGCAGATGCTTTGAAGCGCCTGCAGCAGATGCTTTGAAGCGCCTGCGGCGGTGTTTTGAAAAGTCGCTCCTCTGTCCGGTTACCTGAAAGATTACCTCTTCGGTGGACTTATTGAATTGTCCGCAAGCGTATTGCAGACAGCTCTCATTCTCTCTCCAGAGACGATGTATCAGCTTTGTGGTCCGTTTGCCTGAGCGGTTACGAGCACGTTGCGCCTTCGGCGGGCTGCTTTACATAGTGTAGTCAGCCTCTCTCCCTCAAAGAGTTCATCGCGCAAAGATTATAACCAAATGGCAGCACAAGGGCTAATTTAATACTGAGTATTTAGTCTCGGTCTATGTTAGTCGGCCTAAACTTTACAAAGTCGTTGTTGATATAACATTGAGTCTGTAAATTTTAGTTGATCCTTTATGTCCGATGATCGCTTAGGCATGCGTCAATAAATCAATAGAATTGGTGTATTATCACGCATTACAAATTCCTTTCTGATGATGGTCAATTAGACAGACCTCTACTTTCTTATGACGACATTTGATAAACCTGGTGCGCTTGCGTCTCAGCATCTCAAGCAGCTAATTAGTGACTCTGTGATTGCTTCAGATACGCCTATTCAAGAAGACCAAATTCAGCCCGCCAGCATTGATTTAAGATTAGGTGTCACTGCCTATCGAGTACGTTCTTCGTTCTTGCCTGGAAAAGATCGCACCGTCGCACAATGTTTGGCTGACATGGCGATGCATGAAATTGATCTAAGCAACGGGGCAGTGCTTGAGAAGTCCTGTGTTTATATCGTGCCCCTATTAGAAGGTTTAGTACTGCCTATGCAGTTAAGCGCAGCAGGCAACCCTAAAAGTTCGACCGGCCGACTGGATGTTTTCACCCGGCTAATTACTGATTATGGGGTAGAGTTTGAGCAGGTGCCGGCAGGTTATCAGGGGCCTTTATATGCTGAAATTGCGCCGCTAACATTTAGTGTTCTGGTGCGTACGGGGTCACGTTTATCACAATTAAGAATTCGCTCTGGCCGAGCCGTTATTGATGATCGGAGTCATGCTCAATTGCATCAAAGTGTTGCATTGGTCGATGCCCGATTATCAAGCAGTGAAATTAAGAACGGAATTCCCGTCAGTGTTGATCTAAGCGGTGAAGCAAGCAACGGTTTGATGGGCTTTCGGGCAAAGCGCCATTCTGGCGTGGTCGACGTCGACAAACCTGGCGCACATCAAGCAGCTCGGTTTTGGGAACCCTTGTTAGTTGACAGCAATCAACAAAATAAGGGCCAACTGATTCTCGATCCCGGTGAATTTTATATTTTGGTTTCCAAAGAAGCGGTCCATGTGCCGTTTGACTACGCGGCAGAGATGGTCGCCTACGATACCTTAGTAGGTGAGTTTAGAGTTCATTACGCAGGCTTCTTTGATCCTGGGTTTGGCGCTCCCGAAGCCGGTGGCGGCGGTTCTCGAGCGGTATTGGAGGTACGTAGCTTTGATGTGCCGTTTCTATTGGAGCATGGCCAAAGCGTGGGTCGTTTAGTGTACGAAACAATGTTGGATACCCCAGATAAAATCTATGGTCAGGGAATGAAGTCGAATTATCAAGCGCAAGGCCTCAAATTAAGCAAGCACTTCGTGATGGACTAAGCTGGGGAGTCGCTGATTAAGATTGTTGTTCAAAAGAGAAATATCACCTAGCTGGGTGAGGCGAAGCAATTAACTAAGGTTTATTGTGTAGTTCGGTTCAATGAATGAACCAGCGCACAAGCGCTACATTTATTAATTTAACTTTTTAAATATAAGCAAGGAGCATTAAAATGAAATCAACAACTCCAAACTCTGTGCGAACTACTCTCGCCATTGCAATCACTACTCTTGGTTTACTCGCTAGTAGCGGTGTAAATGCGGCAAGTGCTTGTAAAGGCTTAGACAGTGCGGCATGTGGTTCTGCTGCAAGTTGTGGCTGGGTGAACGGCTATGAACGCAAGGATGGTAGAAAAGTCAGTTCATTTTGCCGCACTAAGTCAGGCAAAAAAGCCAAAACAACAATCGATAAAAAATCAAACAAGTAGATCTTTTGCTTTAACGGTCAGCGGGGAGCAAGGCTTTGGCTGGGCTCCCCGTTTCTATTTTGCAGTCTAAACTGTCTTACATTCATGCGCTCTGATTGATTCTATTTGATTGCTTTTCGCGCAATGAAAATCCCTCTTTTAGGCGCAGGATAGCCTTCGATCGTTTTAGCAAAGTTGTCTGGATCGAGGAACTGTTTTAAGGAATGGAATTGCATCCAGTCGGTAGTGCGTTGTTCGTCGAGGCCGGTGACATTTTGATCAACGCAACGTATATCCACAAAACCTGCTTCGGCAAGTAAAAATTTAATTTTTTCGGTAGTCATAATACTCCAGACGTTGCGCATTTTGGCGTAACGTTGTTCGGGGCATAAAATGCCATCATCAGCTTGATCCACGATAAGAGTTTCCAAGACCAGTTCACCATCGGTGTTCAGTAGTTGTTTGAGCTCCAATAAATGGTTGATTGGATTGCGGCGATGGTAGAGAACCCCCATTGAAAATACCGTATCAAAGGTCTCTAGATCATCAGGCATATCTTCAATGCCGATTGGCAAGAAATTAAATCGACTATCGTTCAGATATCTCTGAGCGACCAGATACTGAATAAGAAAGCGCATCGAAGGATCAATGCCCAATACATAGTCTGCGCCTGCGCCTAGCATCCGCCAGCCGTGGTAACCGGTACCACAGCCAACATCTAATACTCGTCGGCCAGCTAAACTAGCTATATGCGGCACTAGGCGTTGCCATTTCCAATCAGATCGCCACTCTGTGTCGATAAAAGTTCCAAAAAAATCGAAAGGTCCTTTGCGCCAGGGCGACAAGTCTAATAAGGTCTGATGCATCAGCCCCCGTTGATCAAGGGTCAGGTCGTCGGCTTTGCCAATTTGAATAGTATCGCAATCAATATTGGTGCTACTGGGTGTGACACTAGGCAGTTGCTTGAGTAAACTCAGCCATTGAGGAAGATCGCCATGCCGGCCAGGTTTAACGCGCTGATTGAGCACATCTTCAAAGTGATTACGCCATGCCGAAAATTCAGGACGAGCCAAAAAAACTTCAAAATTAAACACTTTTTGATCGCTCATTTGATTGCCAAGAAAGATACGAATTGAAGATTCTGCACCCAAGGGGTAATGATCTTAAATCCGGCATTTTGTAGTCGAGTATGATGCGTATCTAGGGTCTCCGGTATTAGTACATTTTCTATAGCATCGCGTTTTTGGCTGATTTCCATATCGCTATAGCCCTGATCTGCTTTGTATTGGTGATAGATTTTTATTAAAGCGTCATTGGTTTCCGCATGATCAAATTTTATTTTTTCGGATAATACCAACACTCCGCCAGGGCACAGTGCAGAATAGATGTCATCCACTAGTTGATCGCGTTGATCAACAGCGATAAATTGCAAGGTGAAGTTCATTAAGACCATAGCCGCTGGGTTATATTCAAAACCTATAATGTCAGCGTGTTGCAATTCAAAGTTTACTTTGTTTTGCTCGGCATACAGATCTAGAGTCGGTTTTGCTTCGCGCAACATTGGCTCAGAGGTGTCGACGCCAATAATTGTGCAATCCTTATCACTCAATCCTTCCGCTATCGCCAGCATGCCAGCCCCCAGAGAGCAACCGAGATCGTAGTAGCTATGGCCTGCGACGCCGTACTGTCTGACCAATGTCGGCAATAGGTTTAATATTTGTTGATAGCCCGGCACTGACCTTGAGATCATGTCAGCAAAAACGCTGGCCACGCGCGCATCAAATTTGAAGGCCGCAACGGCGCCCTGAGTTTGCTGATAAATTATGTCTTTCTTATCGTTCAAAGATTTGGGCATTTTCGGCAACGTTGTAATTTTAACATAGTACTTAGGTCTAGCATTATAATTCATCAGTGAGCGGCAAAGGAAACAACCTAAAGCCTAGCAAGCCCAAAAAGTAAGATTGAATGTTGCGTACCCATTAGTCTGTGGCGCAGATTGCTCCAGCTTGGGCGGCGACTATTGGTGGGTAGACCCTCATCTATTTCATGGTGGTTTTGTCACACCAATCTGTTCTGTGGTAAATTACCCCACCTTAAGCCTCCTTAGCCATTAAATAACCTTGTTCGAACATGTAATCAGCATCGTCGCTCCACTTTTTTTAATCGTTGGGGTTGGCTACTTTTATGGCGCACGGGTGCGCCCTGAAATGCGCATCACCAATCAACTCATCATGGACGTGTTTATGCCCGCGCTAATTTTTAGCGTGATGATTCGCGATGATTTTCATCCAGGGCAATACCTGTATTTGATGTTAGGTGGCGCATTGCTAATGCTCGGGTCTGGTGTTTTAGCATACTTGCTCGCGCGTAGCTTAGGGATTAATTGGCGCTCTTTCGTGCCATCTGCGATGTTTTCAAACTGGGCTAATCTAGGTATTCCGCTGTATGTTTTTACCCTTGGTGATTTGGCCTTAGGCGGTGGTATAATGTTAGTCGTGGTCGGTAACGTTCTTTGTTTCACAATCGGAACCTATATTTATTCGAGTAAGCTTTCTGGCCTTGATGTTGTTAAAACGCCTATTATTGTGGCCGTTATTTTAGGCGGCCTGATTAATTTTTCACCGGTTTCCGTACCTCAAATATTAAGTCAGCCAATAGATATGCTCGGCCAGGTGGTGATTCCTTTAATGTTGTTTTCATTGGGTGTTCGCCTGACTCATGTGTCGTGGAGCGATTCAGCAGTTGGTATAGTGATGGCGTGTTTTTGCCCTATTGTTGGGGTTTCCTTAGCCATGTTACTGGTGCATGTTCTACCCTTGTCTGAACTGCATGCAAAAATACTGGTTCTATTTGGTGTTTTACCACCAGCGGTCATCAATTTTATGCTTGCCGAGCAGTATCAAAACGATCCAGAGAAGGTCGCGTCAATGGTGTTGATTGGTAACTTGGTTTCACTCATTAGTATTCCCTTAGTGTTGTTTTTAGTCTTGTCGAGACAGCTTGTTTAACATTATGTTCAGCATAAAATTTTGGCATTGATCCTTGCATTTTTCTGCTCAGACGGTAACCTTGCGTTACTTAATTAGATACTATATCCACCTTGGAACAGAACATGATTCAACAAAGCAGTTACAGTTACGAAGACCTAATCGCGCACGGCAATGGAGAGCTACCGGGGCAGGATATTTCGCGACTACCCTTGCCGCCCATGTTGATGTTTGATCGCATAACAAAAATTAGTACAGACGGTGGCGAGTATGGAAAAGGACAAGTAGTCGCTGAGTTAGACATCAACCCTGATTTGTGGTTTTTTGATTGCCACTTCAAAGGTGACCCAGTGATGCCAGGTTGTTTGGGTCTGGATGCAGTTTGGCAGCTTGTTGGTTTTTATCTAACCTGGTTGGGCGGGCCGGGTAAGGGTCGTGCTTTAGGTGTAGGTGAAGTTAAATTTACTGGACAAGTAGAGCCCGATGCAAAATTGGTTAGCTACGAAGTGAATCTAAAGCGAGTGATATCGCGCCGTTTATACATGGGTATCGCTGATGCCAAGATGTTACTTGATGGCGAAGTCATTTATACAATGTCAGATTTGAAAGTTGGTTTATTTGGTGCAGAGGCTTAAGTGCGGCTGACACCAAATTAGGCTGAGCTAAAATTTTTATTTACTTATACGAGAATTTAAAATGCGAAGAGTTGTAATTACCGGAATGGGCATCGTTTCCAGCCTTGGTAACGATATATCTGAAGTGACGAATAGTTTGAGAGCTGGTAAGTCTGGAATTCAGTTTTGCGAAGATTATGCTGAAATTGGTATGCGTAGCCAAATTGCAGGTCGCGTACACATCGATGCTAAAGAATTAATAGAACGTAAAAAGTATCGTTTTATGGGTGATGCGGCAGCCTTTAGTTATATTGCGATGGAGCAAGCCATAGCAGATGCTGGGCTTGATTTAGAACAGATTAAAGACCCCAAAGTTGGTTTAATCACCGGATCTGGTGGTGGTTCTCCTGCGAATAATATTCTAGCAGCAGAAATAGCTAAAGAGCGTGGCGTTAAGCGAATTGGGCCGTATGCGGTTCCGAAAACGATGGGCAGCACCACCTCAGCTTGTCTCTCAACTATGTTTGGCATAAAGGGTACCAGCTATTCAATTAGTTCGGCATGTTCTACCAGTGCCCATTGTATAGGCCATGCCGCGGACTTGATTCGTGGCGGACGTCATCACACCGTATTTGCGGGTGGCGGTGAAGAAGAGCATTGGACAATGTCGATTTTGTTTGACGCTATGGGCGCTATGTCGAGTAAATACAATGACACGCCTACGCAAGCTTCTCGTACTTATGATGCTAATCGTGACGGCTTCGTAATAGCCGGCGGCGGCGGTATTTTAGTGTTAGAAGAATATGAACATGCACTTGCTCGCGGCGCAAATATAATTGCTGAGTTGGTTGGCTTTGGCGCTACATCAGATGGTTTTGATATGGTGGCACCTTCCGGCGAAGGCGCTATTCGTTGCATGCAACAAGCAATGGAAACTGTCGACCGCCCAATTGAATACGTCAATACGCATGGTACCAGTACACCGGTGGGTGACTTAAAAGAGCTTGAAGCATTGAAGGCAGTGTTTAAAGATAAAATGCCCTATATCAGTGCGACCAAAGCTTTATCTGGCCACGCGCTCGGCGCAGCTGGTGTACATGAAGCAATTTATTCATTAATTATGATGAAAGAGAAGTTTCTTGTGGCTTCTGCGAATATCAAAGAGCTTGATCCCGCTGCTATCGGTTTGCCTATATTGATGGAGAATTTATCTCAAAGTGTGAAAACTATGATGTCTAATAGTTTTGGCTTTGGCGGCACCAATGCGACCCTCGTTTTTCAAGATATCTAGATATTTTGTCCTAAAGGTGGCCTATTGATAGGCCGCCTTTAGTTATTTCACTTTTAAAAAAATAAAAAAAACTATAATAGGTCTTTCAGTCATTGCTGAAAGGCCTTTATTATTTGAACGTCTTTCTTTAGCGGCCATTGCTTTTCTTACAGTTAGTTATTAACTATGCATTCTAATTCTTCTCATCCGCACTCTGTAGCTCTCGGCATTTGGTTGCTGATTTGCGCTGCCACTGTCTATTTGATGATTGTTGTTGGTGGTATTACCCGGCTAACTCAATCCGGTCTATCGATGGTGGAATGGGCCCCTATTATGGGAACTTTACCGCCCTTGGGTGAAGCCGCATGGCTTGACGTGTTCGCAAAGTATCAAGCATCTCCGGAATACCAAAAAATCAATTTTGGGATGAGTTTAGATTCGTTTAAAGCTATCTTTTGGTGGGAGTACGGGCATCGAGTCTTGGGGCGCGTTATAGGGCTGATTTATCTGCTGCCTTTACTTTACTTTATGATTAGGGGAATGCTACCCGCCGCCTGGCGTCTAAGACTATTCGGACTGTTTGTATTAGGCGGTCTGCAAGGCCTAATGGGGTGGTATATGGTTAAAAGCGGTTTAGTTGATGTGCCCCACGTAAGTCAATATCGACTGACTGCTCATCTTGGTTTGGCTATCTTGATCTTCGCTTGGATGCTCTGGTTTGCGCTTGATTTTTTGCGTGGAGAATCGCGTCATAATAAAGCCAGCAAAGGGTATTTACGGGTCAGCTCACAGGCTGTTACGGTAATTCTTTTGATGATTCTTAGCGGCGGTTTTGTAGCCGGCACTAAGGCTGGATTTATTATGAATACCTTCCCGAAAATGAACGGTGAATGGATTCCGCAAGCCTGGATGGCAATCAATCCTTGGTGGCGAAACCTATTTGAAAATCCGGTGACCGTGCAATTTTTACATCGCTGTATTGCCTTATTGCTTGTATCGGCGGTGCTAGCATTGTTTTGGCATTCGCGAAAACAGAGGTTTTCTACTAAAGCTGCCTGGGTATTGCTGATTATGCTGATCCAAGTGGTGCTTGGTATTTCGGCTTTATTGATGGTCGTGCCAGTGGCCTTGGGCGCCGCGCACCAGGCTGGAGCGGTTGCTTTGTTGGCGAGCGCAATTCTAGTGGCGCATATTGCGCGTAAAACCAGCGTCCATCGAGTTCGAAATAGATTCTAGCCTGACAGCGAGTATCTAAGGCGGCGAATCAACTAAATTCGTTCGGATACCGATGTCATTACGCGGGCACTTGCTCGCATGAGATCTTTGATTACTTGAGGTAGCTCGGCTGCGCCACTATCGACCGCCATTTCTGCGTGCCGGGCTTCATCTTCTGCCATTTGAGAAACCACAGCACGGCTTACGGTGTCCTGTTCTGGTAAGCGTTCTAGGTGCGATTGCAAGTGCTCTACAACTTGCCGCTCAGTTTCTGCCAAAAAACCGAGGCTCCACTTATCCCCGGCTAATCCGGCTCCTACTCCAAGCACAAATGATCCGAAATACCAAATGGGGTTGAAGTAACTAGTGTGTCCATCAAGCTCTTCTATGCGTTGATAACACCAGTTCAGGTGATCGATTTCTTCATCAGCGGCTTCCTGCATTTTTTGTTTTACTGAATTAGAGCGTGAAGTAAGCGCCTGACCCTGATACAGCGCTTGCGCGCATACCTCACCAACATGATTAACTCGCATTAGAGAGGCCGATAGTAGTTGTAATTCTGGTTTCGATGCGATCGGGTCACAAGCATAAGTCTGCGCAGGAGAAAGTCGCTTAGCATCCGGTTTTAGAAACGTTGAGCGCAAGCCATTATCGAGGGCGGTGATAATTTGATCCAAAAAGTTCTGTGGGGCGTGGGGGGGCATTCTAATTCCGATGTTGTTCAGCAATTTTATACTCGCCGAGTATAGCGTTGCTCTGAGACCGCGACGTCAATATTTATATGGTCATTGGTGTTAATGTCGTTCATGGATGCCGGATTTGCCATGACTATTGGTTATATCATAAATTCCGTATCATTATATGTGATTAAAAACAATAGCTTGTAGATTTCTCTTGCCAAGGTTAATCCCTCATTTGTTTTGACGTAGTCGGCAAAGAGGTTGATAATCTCTATATCGAAGTTAATTGAAGTTTTAAGGATTTTCTACTTCTTTAACAGAACATTTTTAAAATTGAATTGTTAGTTCTTATTCTTGATAGTTAAAGAGCTCAGATCTGCTGATCAATAATTCAGTTTGCACATCTCCTCCATCCTCCTTTGGTGGTTTGGGCGCGACATCAGTCGCGCCTTTTTTTTTGGTTTTTTTTGGCATACGAGTATCGCTTAGCTGGGACACGACTTTCCTCGTAGTTTGCTTCGCTGAAGGCTCATTTTTGGTTTTTTTTTGGATACGAGTATCTGTTAGCTGGGACACGACTTTCCTCGTAGTTCGTTTCTCTTACGGCTTTCTATGTTTTCATTTGCGTTGATGATCCAGTGTTGCTTGTCTGATTGGAGGCTTTTCCACCATAGCGTTTCGCTTATAGTCCACTATCATTAAATTTAATTTCGGTTTGAGTTGGCTTTTGCATTAAGCTCTAGTTCTTCAATTCGTTTCACAATATCTTAAGTAGCCTTTTATGGCGCGGAGTTTCCCTATGTCTATGATCGTTAACCGTCGTGATCTTGATTTCCAGCTTTATGAAGTACTTGGTTTAAGTAAGTTGCTTGAAGCAGACCGCTATAATGACTATGACCGTGAAGCAGTTGATGCCATTTTAGATCTGTCTCAATCGCTAGCCGAAGAAAAATTTCAACCATTTGCCGCTAAGTTAGACGCCAATGAACCAAAGTTTGTCGATGGCAAGGTCGAGAGCATCCCAGAAGTGGCTGAAGCGCTCGCTGCCTATCGAGATGCGGGCTTATTCGCTACGGGTTATGACGCTGATATCGGGGGTATGCAATTGCCTTGGCTGGTTCATCAAGCGTTAAACGGTATTCTTACGTGTGCCAACGGCCCGGTGGTTAGTTATCCTTTCTTGACTCAGGGCGCAGCCAATATGTTGGCTGCCTGTGGCTCCGAAGAACTTAAAAACCAATACCTACCCAATATGGTCGAAGGCAATTGGTATGGCACCATGTGCTTGTCAGAACCGCACGCTGGTTCCTCATTGTCTGATATCCGTACCAAAGCTACCCCGCAAGATGACGGGACTTATAAGATCAGCGGAACCAAAATGTGGATCTCCGGAGGTGATCAGGATCTTAGCGAGAATATCGTTCATATGGTGTTAGCCAAGGTGCCTGGGGGCCCGGTTGGTGTTAAAGGTATTTCACTATTTTTAGTGCCTAAAATCAGACTAAATGACGATGGCGGCTTGGGCGAGCACAACAATATCGCGCTAGCAGGTCTAAACCATAAAATGGGTAATCGCGGAACCACAAACTGCCTGCTCAATTTTGGTGAAACCGCTGACACCATTGGCTTTCTGGTAGGTGAGGAAAACAAAGGTTTGACCAACATGTTTCATATGATGAATGAAGCTCGTATTGGCGTTGGAATGGGCGCAATGATTGCTGGTTTAGGCGGGTACCTGTATTCTCTGGACTATGCGCGTAACCGTCCACAGGGCCGACTTTTAACCAATAAAGATCCCAATACCCCACAAGTCATGATCATTGAGCATCCTGATGTCAAGCGGATGCTGATGACTCAAAAGGCCTTCGTTGAGGGCGCTCAGACCTTAATCATGCATTGCGCCGAATTAATCGATATGCAAAAGGTGTCCGACGACAAACAAGAGATCAAACGAATAGCGCTATTGCTAGAAATACTCACCCCAATTTGTAAGTCTTGGCCGTCCGAGTTTTGCCTTGAAGCGAACAAGCTGGCCATTCAGGTTCTGGGTGGTTACGGTTACACACGAGAATATCCGGTAGAACGGTATTATCGCGATAACCGTTTAAATCATATCCATGAAGGTACTTGGGCGATTCACGGAATCGATATTCTTGGTCGCAAAGTGCGTATGGCAGAAGGGGCGGCATTAGAGATTTTGCGTGCTGAGATGCTTGCTACGATTGAATCAGCGAAGCAGTATTCAGCGCTAGCTCCGCATTGCCAGCAGTTGCAGGACGCATTTGGCTTGATCGATCAAACCATTGCTGCTGTCGCTAAGGCTGACGATGCGTCGCTTGCTTTAGCAAATGCGACTATTTTTCTGGACGCAATGGGGCATGTGGTTATCGCTTGGATGTGGTTAAAACAATCAGTAGCCGCGTATAAAGGTCAAGCGCTAGGGAGTAGTGGTGATGCTGCTTTTTATTCAGGAAAAATTGCTGCCTGTAATTTCTTCTATCGATATGAGCTACCAAAAATAGAAGCCAACCTAGATTTGGTGGCGAGTTTAGACAGTACTTGTTTTGATCTAAGTTCCGAACAGTTTGTAGGCGTCTGACCTTAGGGCGATAATATGATGAAACTACCTGAAGTACTCGCGGGCTATCATTTTGCCATTCCAGAAACGGTGGTTTGGGGTGATATGGATGCCATGAACCATGTTAATAATACTCAGTATTTTAGGTATATGGAGACTGCTCGTATTGGTTTTATACATAAGTTGTTTCCGCATTTAGAGGAACCGTCTGGTGCGGCTAATATGCGAGTGGGACTCGCCTTGGCTGAAGCTCGCTGCAGATTTAAAGTTTCTTTAAGCTATCCTGATGAAATTATTATCAGTGCGGGTATTAGAGAAATACAAGAAAATCAATTTATAGTGCAGCATGAAATTTACAGCACTAAGCTTGATTGTATAGCAGCCGAAGGCGATGCTCGTATGGTCTGTTTCGATTTTGTCGAGAAATGCAAAGCTTACATCCCCGCAGATTCTGTCGCTGCGCTTCAAGCGCACAGCATCCTCAAGCCCTAGATTACAGTCTGTTTAAATGCGCAAGGAGTGCTAAATATGGGCGTAGCTGCGTCCTTAACTGCAGGTTTCTTGATTTAGCTGTTTTCCCTCACAACTATGAATTGACGTATTGGACTAAGAAGATTGTCATTCCTGCATGTTTTTTTGTGAAGTTTATGAAACCAATAGTCAAAAAAGGGCATCTAATACGTGTAGAGCTTTTGTTGTTTGATTTTAGCGGCCGAGGAGGCTAGCCAATTTTGAACTTTGCTGATAACCAACATGTTCGATAAGGCGCATTAATTACTTTAATGGATTCACTAAATTACTGTAGCGCCCTTGTAGTGGACATCTGTAATAATAATCGGGTAGAACTGTGTTTGAACAAGAATTAAGTCGAAGCGAGAAAATAAAGCGAAGTAAGTTCTTTTTACCAATTCTGCTATTGGTTCTAGCCGGCGGTATTACAGCGCTGTTGCTTATCTCAAAGCCAGAGGTTGTTAAGGAAGAGAATGAGTTTCCCCCGCTGGTGGTAGAGGTTTCACAAGCCAGCTTAGATGAAGAATTAAGATCCTCAGCGTTTCAAGGCGAGGTTCGAGCCAAAACCGATATTGAATTAGTTACTCAGGTCACAGGCAAAGTGACTCAGGTTTCAGATAAATTCATCGAAGGCGGACAGTTCGCGAAAGACGAGACAATTTTACAAATCGACGATGCTGATTATCGTGTTGCACTCAAGTTGGCCGAAGCATCCGTGGCTGAAGCGAGTGTAGAGCTAGACATCGAAAAAGCCTCAGCTGAAACCAATAAGCGTGAGTGGCAAAACTTAATTGGTGAGAGTATTGAAAAAGCCGACCCTCTGCGGCTGAATAAACCCCAGGTGCAACGTGCTCGAGCACGCCTAGATGCGGCTAAGGCACAGTTAGCACAGGCTAAATTAGATTTCGATCGGACAAAAATAAGCGCACCCTTTGATGGGCGAATTATGTCTAAATCGGCAGAACTCGGCCAGTTTGTTGCCCGTGGGTCGAGCATCGGGAGGGTGTTTTCAACAGACTCTGTTGAAATTCGCATCGCTATGTCAGACACACAAATATCCGAGTTGGGCTTGAATTTGGGGCAGATACCAAATTCAGCCAAGGCTATTCCCGCTCAGGTTAGCACTCGCTTTGGTAACAATACTTATCAATGGCAGGGTTATCTTCGAAGCATAGACGCCAGTGTCGACAATGAAACTCGTTTATTATTTGGCACCGTGGTGGTAGATCATCCGTTTGAAAATCTCAGTGGCAATGGTTTTCCTTTGGCACCAGGCCTGTATGTGGATATAGAGCTAGACGCAGCTGAAAAGGTTGCAGGTATCAGCGTGCCTAGAACCGCGTTACGCAGTGGCACCACTGTCTACGTGGTAAAAGATGGCAAAATCAACTTCAAGAAAGCCAATACCATATTTACATCACAGCAGATCGCGGTGTTAAGCGTCGGTGATGAGAATGCCGTACTGCCAGGTGACCTAGTTGTAACGTCTCCGGTGCCCGCAGCGTTTGATGGCATGCCGGTTAAAATTAAAGGAGATAATCAACAGCCAGTAGTTAAGGACTCTAAAGATCAGTCGGCGAAGCGCTTAGAGCAAGACGGTGAACTTGCTGAAACCAGTTTGGATGTTCCTGTGCCAGATGTATCAGCGCCGTTGGCGGCCTCTGAGCAATTTAGCAATTCACTGGGTACTGAACAGCCGGCGGGATTGCCCAGTGAGCAATCGATGCCTCAGCCAGAGCCATTTGAAGAACCCAAAATTATGCCGGTTAAAAGCTTAGATGCGCCAGATTCTGGGTCAGTCAAACAAGTAGCGTCTCCGATCTAAATCACACTAAATCGCAATTCAAGTCAGCACTCCTAGTCATGATTGAGCACGAGCAATTCGAGGCAAGAAACTAATGAAAAATTTAATCGCTTGGTGGGCAGATAACCATGTGGCGGCGAACCTATTAATGATCGCTATCTTTGTTGGGGGCTTAATTGGTTACTCTAAGATGGAGCGCGAAATGTTCCCGACCATCGCTTTCCCGGGCATGCAAGTTAACGTGGTGTGGCCCGGCGCTAGCCCTAAGGATGTTGAAGAGCAGGTCATCGTTCGTATTGAAGAAGCCCTTAAAGATCTTGAAGACCTTGATTGGATAAGATCTGAGTCACGAGAAAGCCTCGGCGTTGTTACCCTAATGGCTGACAATGGTAACGATTTTAGCGGTTTAATGAACGAAGTCGAAAGCCGCGTTGCTTCTATCTCAAGTTTCCCTCCCGGGGTAGAGCCGCCGCGAATCATGCAATGGCATACACGTAATGAGGCTTTGTCGATTGCAGTCCACGGCGATATTGGTGAACGGGCTTTGAAACGATTAGCAGACGAGTTGCGCCGTGAGGTTGCGGCGCTACCCGGAATCTCAATTGTGGAGCTATTTGGTACCCGTGCAGAGGAGATTTCGATAGAAGTAAGCGAGTCTGCTTTGCGTCGCTATGGGGTAACCTTTGATGAAATAGCACGTGCAATTCGGTCAGACTCGATAAATTTATCGGCTGGTAATTTACGCACAGACGCGGGCCAGTACACTCTTAGAACGCTAAACCTCGCGGACAGTCAAATTGATTTCGAGAACATCGTGGTCAAGCAGTTGCCTCAGGGCAATGCAATTAGGGTTGCCGACCTTGCGCAAGTAATTGACGGCTTCGAAGAAAACGAAATTCTAGCT
>JBLHMH010000036.1:0-24147 GCA_047621785.1 Polaribacter sp.
GTAATTCTACAGCAGCGGCCATTTGGGCAACCGGCGCGGTTGGTATTGCGGTTGGGCTAGGCCGTCTTGAAATCGTAATTGCATTAAGCATCATGACGTACATCACGCTTAAGCTAGTAGGCAAGGTAAAAGAAAAGGTAGATAGTTAGTGAGGGATTTAAGCTTCAATTTAGAGGATGCAAGCCAAGTCATTATTGGGGCGTTTACCTTGGGGGTACCTATTTCATTTTCCGAAGACGCTTGGCGAATGGGTGAGACTCTCCCAGTTTGAACTTATCTATTCTGATGAGCGTCTCGCTCATTTTTCCTGCTTTTTATACCTACCAAAATGTATTTTAAGGTGATTTTAAAGACCGTGTGTTTGCGTATGTCGCCAGGACATTAATTGCCTACGCAATGACAGCGTTGGTAGTCGGTTTGATTTTGTTCTCACTTAACAAGTTTCCTTTTTCAGAAGAATTATTGGTGGCTCTGAAAAGGCTAATTATTATCGCAATGCCCGCGTCGATGGGGCGCTATCATTGTAGATAGCTTTGACAAGGAATAAATCAATCAACTCCGTTAATTTTATTTATTCGGCTGTTTTCACAGGGTCTTCTACAATTGCTTGGTCCTTGGTAACGCCAGTTTTTTTAAGGAACTGTATACGCTTAGCTACATAGGCCTCGAAGTCAGGGCTCGGGTTATAGTTACCATCCTCCAACCACCATTCGAGAACGGCCGGCCTGCTCAACATTCCATCTAGCGTGCCTTCTATGCGGGACTCAATATGGTGATTAACTTGAGATAAGTAGAAACCATTCGCCATTAACGTAAAATAAGACAGTATCATCATATGAAAGCGGTTGTTTTCAATTTCGTTCAATAGGCTGCTATCGGTTATCCCTCTATTCCAGATGCTTTGTATCTCTGGATCGCGGTAGATACTCTCGGTAAAACTCACAGCATGAATGCCGATCTGTGTATGCGCATTAGCCGTGTAAATGCGGCGTGTTTCTTTAATTTCTTGACTGATCAAGTACACCGTCGCCAAAACAAGGACGAGCGCGGTGATCTCCGCGATATTAGCAAGTAACGATATGTACTGGGCGGCCGTATATTCCATCTTTAATTCTCAAGCAAACTGGTCAGGGGGCTAATGCAAGCTATTTTATACTACTGTCAAGTATTTTGCCTATGCATGAACCGCGAGGAATTGGCGCTTTATGATACTAGCAAGACAGTTTACTAGAAAGTTGTTGATCCAACCCTTGGTGCGCATTGGCTTGAAAAGCATCTTTTGCGCTTCAGCCACCGGTAGGTGTTGTTTGGTGATTCGACCTAATTCACTCATATACTGCGCATAGTCCCAACGATCGAAGGGTAAATCGCCGTTCCAGTTGTGGTTGCTTGGTCTAAAAGCCATCAATAAATCTTCGTCTTTCACTAACTCGCTTCGTCCAATTATGGTGCGGGCTTTAGTAATAAAAGAATTATTCTCGGTTTCATTATACGCGTTGAAGGTTTTGCGAAATTCACGATAATGCCGAACTTCGTCGGTACTCATTTTTTTCATCAGCTCTTGCAGTTTTGGGTCCGAGGAATAACTAATTAAGCATCGGTAGCTCATCGTGGCTTGGGTTTCGGTTACGCATCTGGCGAGAGCTTCGAGGCCGGGAGAAGGACGCAACTCTTCATGCGCGCAGCGCGGGCCGTATTCAATCAAAAACTGTTCATACCCTGTTTGCCAATCGTACTCAGGCCAAGTCGCCATGACAAATTCCTTCGTCAACATCCCGTGTTCAGATTCTTCGTGTAACCAGACGTTATCAAGCCAATCCACCAGCACTGGGTTGTCTTTGAATATTACATCTAAGTTTTCCACGTAATTTGGTACCGCGCTCTCCAGATACGAGATCACCGTCATGCTATAAAACGAAAACGCATCATTTCTAGCGCTTTCATCAACTTTGCGCTTTTGATCAGCACTAACATTAGTAGACTCAACCATTAACCCTTTCCCATCCATCTATTTATCGCGCATGCGTCGCGACTTTAATTACTTGTTTTATTTTAAGTGATCCTGAGTAAAGTGTATATGATTTGAGGGATTATGCGCTAGTAATTAATGCTTGCTTTACACGTTCAAGAGTTTCATCTGAATACCCAGTGGCCTTCAGTCTTGAAGATTTTGCGCATAATAAGCGGTAATCAGGCATTTCCTCCAGTATTCGACCGACATCTTGGACTGAGGTTTGGCAAGACTTTGCTAAGTCCTCTATGCTCAGGTAGTAACGATTGCTGACAATTTGATCGCAACATATATTCAGTCTATTGGTTCGTTTTGATTGGCGGTCCAAGGAGTTTTTCAGATGAGTTCGAGCGGGGTCGTTTTCTTGAAAAAGCCAGTCCTTAACCACGTCTTTGAGTTTGCTTATATTTTGCTGTGTGACATCTTCCATAGAGTCGCTTGCTCCTTCTAGGTAGGGCTGAAACCGATAGTAACTCCACTCAGGTAGTAATTCGTTAAGCTGGTAGTGAGTTGCGTGGGTAGGTCCGTCAGACATGACTTCCAAAGCGGGTTCTAGCCATTGCCATTTCCCCCAGCGTTTAGTTTGCTTGATTGGTAGGCTGTCTGTTAATTCACCTGTGCCGATCGAGACCAAGCAAATATTATTTCGTTCACCAAATCGCTTTGCCTCGGGCCGATGAATTCGCATGGCTTCGGTATAGCCAACTAAACCGGGGTTATTTGCGCAAACTCCTCCATCCACCAAATGCCATACTTCATCATCTTCTAGTGGTTGGACTTCGGCAGGTCTGAAATAGGTCGGGGCGGCGGAGGTTGCTCGAGCGCAATCGCGCATTAAAAAATCATAGGCTCCTTTTAATTCATCTTGTCTGGCTTTGTGACTCTTGAAGAAAAAGCCCCTTCGGTTCTCGATGTCATAGGCTGCAATTGTTACGTCTGTTAGGGCATCGCTTAGCTTTGTTTCGCCGAATTGTTCATGTAATAGAGCGCTTAAGCCGCGTGCTGGAAATTTGCTTCCGTAAACCCAATTGCGTAAGCCTCGCAACCTGCTTTTTGGGAAAAAACGATGACCCTGGTGCTCATAAAGCGCCACTAAATCTGAAGCGCTATATTGGGGCAATGTAGGTTGACTCGGCATAGGCTTGGTGAGGGCTAAGCTCAGAATTCCGCCAGTAGAGGTGCCGGCAATCACATCAAAGAGTTTGCTGATTGGTTTGCTTGTGCGGCGTTCAATCTCCTCTAGTATTAGCGCTGGGACAATTCCTCGAATTCCGCCACCATCGATTGATAGCACATTAATGCGTTTTTGATTTTCGACCGGCGTATATCCTTGTTCCATTTTGAGCATAAGTTTGATTTATTATTGCCAATACGCAACTGTACATGAATATCTTTGACAGACAATGGACAAAGACTTGGATGGTGGCGTTATTTTTACCCGACTATCATCTAAAATATCGATATTAACGACAATTAAAAGCTCTTGTCTATCGAACCACAGTTGTGAATTGGTTAGAATAGCTAGCAATAAAAATGACATTAGTCGCAAGCGACTTCTGCCTAAGTTCATTAAAAGGTTTTGGCGAAGGTTTATGCGATAAATCTCAATTGAACCTTAGAACTGACAACAAATAAAAACCCTGTGTTGCTTAACTTGTATGCACGGCCTTCAGACAAAAATATTATAGGTATGACCATGACCAAATTCCGTGCCGGGGTTTTATTCGGCGATGAAGTAAGCGAAGTCTATGCAGACGCTAAGGCCAATCAATACGCCATGCCTGCTGTCAATGTTGTGAGTACCAGCACTATTAATGCAGTGATGGAAGCAGCTGCGAAGCTTAACTCGCCGGTGATTGTTCAGTTGTCTTTCGGCGGCGGACATTTTTATGCTGGTAAGAGCTTGGATAATGAGGACATGCGCGCAGCGGTTGCTGGTTGTATCAGTGCGGCATTGCATGTACATCAATTATCTAAGATGTATGGCATTACAGTAATCCTTCACACTGACCACTGTTCATTGAAAAATATAACTTGGATCGACCAATTGTTGACTCAGCAAGAAAGCTATTATGCCAACAATGGCACCCCCCTGTTTAGTTCGCATATGCTGGATTTATCTGAGGAGCCGATCGAACAGAATATAGAGATTTGTGAGCGCTATCTTGAACGTATGGCGAAAATTGATATTGGTTTGGAAATTGAGTTGGGCATCACCGGTGGCGAAGAAGATGGCGTAGACAATAGTGACGTTGACAGTAGTAAACTCTATACCCAGCCATCGGAAGTGTATTTCGCGTTTGAAAGACTCAGCAAGATCAGCCCAAATTTCACCATTGCTGCCGCTTTCGGAAACGTTCATGGCGTATATAAGCCCGGCAATGTAAAGCTGTCGCCAATTATTTTGAAAAATTCGCAGGCTTTCGTTGCGGAGCAATTAGGTGGCTCAGAAACTAAACCTGTGAGTTTCGTTTTTCACGGGGGCTCAGGTTCTTCAGCGGCCGATATTCGCGAAGCGATTTCTTATGGTGTGATCAAAATGAATATTGACACAGACATGCAGTGGGCGTTTAACGAGGGTTTACGAGATTACTATACGCAATTCAAGGATTACGTAGTCTCACAAATCGGAAACCCTGATGACGATAATCAGCCCAACAAAAAATACTATGATCCTCGAAAAGTATTAAGAAGTGGCGAGCAACGTTTTGTTGAACGCCTAGAGTTGGCATTTGCTGATTTGAATTGCCTGAACAGGAATGCAGACTGAAAATTGAGTCTTGTTAGATGATGTTTTGAGTATTTGTCATCAGGCAGTAGATAAGCCGGCTAAACGCTGGCTTTTTTACCTTTTGGGCGTTTGGAAATGAGCCGTTTGTAGGTAGAATACGCGTCCCAGCCCCAGTGTCGGCTAAACGTACTCTTAGTTAGACGTTTGCATTATTAAAACTGATTAGTTATCACTATGAACAAGAAAGTATTTATTAAAACATTTGGTTGCCAAATGAACGAGTACGATTCAAATCGAATGCTCGATTCTTTGCGTGATTCACATAATGTTGAAGCAACTAAAGATGAGGCGCAAGCCGACATAATGCTATTAAACACCTGTTCTGTGCGAGAGAAAGCACAGGAGAAGGTTTTTTCTCAGCTGGGCCGTTGGCGCAAAATCAAAGAAAAAAACCCTGATTTGATTATTGGCGTTGGTGGTTGTGTTGCTAGCCAGGAGGGCGAGGCAATTCTGAAACGCGCTCCGTATGTCGATATGGTGTTTGGTCCACAGACACTGCATCGTCTGCCTAAAATGTACGACGAGGTGATTAAAACTAAATCATCCAGCGTCGATATTAGTTTCCCAGAAATTGAGAAGTTTGACGCTTTGCCTGCACCTAAAGTAGAAGGCGTAACCGCCTTTGTCTCAATTATGGAAGGCTGTAGTAAATATTGTTCGTTCTGTGTTGTGCCCTATACCCGAGGCGAAGAGTTCTCGCGCCCGTTTGACGATGTTATTGCTGAGGTGTATTCACTTGCAGAGCAGGGCATACGTGAAGTAACCCTATTGGGTCAGAACGTAAATGCGTATTGGGGAAAAATGCATGATGACTCTATGTCTGACTTTGCATTATTAATCCGTTATGTTGCTGAAATTGAAGGCATTGATCGTATTCGCTACACCACGTCACATCCTCTGGAATTCACTGACAGTCTGATTAATGTGTATGCCGATGTACCTAAATTAGTGAATCATTTACACCTGCCTGTGCAATCAGGGTCAGACCGTATTCTGGCTGCGATGAAGCGCCGCTATAAGGCGTCAGATTACATTGAGATCATCGAAAAAGTTCGCAAGATCCGACCCAATATAAGCATGTCATCTGATTTTATTATTGGATTTCCTGGTGAAACCGATGAGGAATTTGAAGATACCATGCGCCTTATTGAAACTATTGGTTACGATCTTTCGTTCAGTTTTATCTATAGTGCGCGCCCGGGCACCCCAGCTTCTGACTTAGAGGACAATGTCCCAATGGACGTAAAACGAGCACGCCTCGCACGTCTGCAGAAGCGTATTACTGAAATGGCCATGCAAATCAGCGAAAATATGGTTGGAACAAACCAGCGTTTATTGGTTGATAGACCTGCGCGTAAAGACCCAACTCAGATATCGGGTCGTACTGAGAATAATAGAGTAGTGAATTTTGATGGGGATCATGCCTTAATAGGTCAATTCGTCGATGTGCGTATCACTGAGGCCTTGCCTAATTCCCTGCGCGGCATCATGATCTAATTTGTATTAGTTATAATAAATCTTAATTTACGGTCCGGTGTTTTTCGCTTGTTTTCTGGATTGCGATGTTCTATAACTAAGGTAACCAAGGCTCTTATTGGTGATTGCCAACGGAGCTCTATCGTTAACTCATTAAACACTAATAAACTCGGGCAAAAACTCTATGATAGGGAAGCAAATTTGAAAAGGAAACACTCTTGAATCAGGCGCTGCCCGCGAAAACTATATCCTTAGGTTCTCAAGAATCTCCCGCCGATAACGCTCGATTATCAGTCCTATGCGGAGAACGACATAGCAACATTAAAACCATTGAACAGGAACTGTTGATAAAGTGTTATCAGCAGGGAGCCGACTTTGTGTTGCAAGGAAGTTCCGCGAACATTGAAATTGCCGCCAAAGTGCTTCGTAAGCTATATCAATTAACGAGTGCGCGTGCTGGTTTGGAAGAATCGAAAATCCATCAAATTATTAATAATATGTCAGAACCTGCAGAGCAAAATTTTGTATTTGAACGTGTCAAGGCACCCCTAAGACAAGTTATTGCCAAGTCCAAGTCGCAAAGCGATTACATGAAGGCAATTGCCAATAGCGACGTCGTGTTTGGTATTGGCCCTGCCGGTACTGGCAAGACTTATTTAGCGGTCGCTATGGCCGTAGCGGCCTTGCTTGAAGATGACGTCAGCCGGATTGTATTGGTCAGGCCTGTCGTTGAGGCTGGCGAACACCTAGGTTTTTTGCCGGGTGATATCAGTCAAAAAATTGACCCCTATCTTCGGCCTCTATACGACGCGTTATATGAGTTACTAGGTTATGAGCGAGTGGCGGGCTTGATTGAAAAAAATGCTATTGAGCTTGCTCCTTTGGCCTATATGCGTGGGCGTACCTTATCCGATGCATTTGTGATTATGGATGAAGCACAAAACACCACGGTCGCGCAGATGAAAATGCTATTAACGCGTACTGGTTTCGGATCCAAGGTTGTGATTACTGGTGACTTGTCGCAAGTCGATTTACCCAAGGGCACTCGTTCAGGTCTCGAGCATGCGCTTGCAGTCTTGAGTAATGTGCGTGGTATCGAGGTTTCGAAATTCGCCAGCAAGGATATTGTGCGACATCCCTTGGTGCAGAGAATTGTAGAAGCTTACGAGAACAATGAACATCAAGATTAAGTCCGCCGCTGTAGACTCACTGGGCTCATCCGCCGACCAACTTCAAGTTGGTCTAGAGGTTGCAGTGCAATTTGCTGTCGAAGAACCCGATTGCGAGGAACCTCCGAGTAGCAAGTCCATTACTACGTGGGCACGAGCGGCGTTTTCTAAGCGTGCTGGTGCTTCAGATTGTACAGATAGCCTCCAGCCGAAAGCCACTGAAGTTACTATCCGCTTGGTCGACAAACTAGAAATGACTGAGCTCAATCAAGTTTATCGAGGAAAGTCCGGTGCAACTAATGTGCTGTCATTTCGGGCAGAACTCCCAGCTGAGTTGATCGAAGAGCTGGAGATAGGTTTATTGGGTGACATTGTAATATGTCACTCAGTAGTGATCCAAGAAGCTAAGCGCCAACACAAGACAGTCACCGATCATTATGCGCACATGGTGACTCATGGGATACTACATCTATGTGGCTATGACCACGAAGACGATGTTGGTGCCAGTCAAATGGAAGGTCTTGAAATCAAGATTTTAGCTGCCAATGGCATTAATAATCCCTATCGCTAGCACCAAGCTATTTCAGTTATACACGACCATTCTGCCAATTTTTTCAACTAACGGCAGCTGATTTAATAAATCCTAAACCGCTTATTTTATACACCATGAACAGTGACGAAAAACCTCCATCGACCTCCGCAAATGCATTTTTACAATGGTTAATGCGATGGCTACCTAATCAACGAGCTGAGTCAAAAGCCGATGTGCTGGAGAATTTGCGCATGGCTGAGCAAGACGGCATTGTAGCAAGAGATGCCTATGACATGATGCAAAGGGTGATGTACGTATCTGATCTAAAAGTACGTGACATTATGATTCCGCGGGCCAACATGGTGTCCATTGAAAAAGACGATGATCTCGATAGATGCTTAGACGTGATGGTAGAGAGTGCGCATTCACGGTTTCCAGTAGTAGATAATGAACGTGATCAAATAATTGGAATACTGTTAGCCAAAGATTTATTGCGTTATTTTGATGATGATAAGCAAAAATTCAATCTACGAGACCTAACTCGGCCAGTGGTGTTTGTTCCAGAAAGTAAACGTCTTAATGTACTTCTTAGCGATTTTCTCGAGAATCGAAATCACATGGCAGTAGTCGTTGATGAGTACGCTAGCGTTGCGGGTTTAGTAACCATTGAAGACGTGTTAGAGCAAATAGTCGGTGATATTGAAGACGAGCACGACTTTGAGGATGAAGAAAGCATGATTCGCGAAGTTAGCAAAGACGAGACCATTATCAAGGCGGTGCTTCCAGTTGATGAATTTAATCAGCATTTCGATACTGAGTTAATAGAAACATCGAGTGATACAGTGGGTGGTTTAATTTCTCAAACCATGGGCCATGTACCTCAGCGTGGAGAGAAGGTTGAGATTGATGACCTGCATTTTGAAATAGTGCATGCCGACTCAAGGCGCGTACATTTAATTAGCGTTAAGAGATAAATATTCGCGTATGAACTCAATGCCAAAAAGTTCGGCGCAGCCGACAGTTTATTTAATTGATGCCAGCATTTATATATTCCGAGCATGGTTTTCGGTTCCCGATAGTATGCGCGGTGAAAATGGCATGCCGGTTAATGCAATTTACGGTTTCAGTCGGTTTTTAACTGAATTATTAGAGCGTAGTAAAGCGTCACATGTCGGGGTTGCGTTTGATGAGAATCTTAGCCAATCATTTCGTAACGACATTTATCCAGCGTATAAAATGAACCGCGAATTGGCGCCTGAAGAACTCTCTCAGCAGTTTAAGTTATGCAAAAGAGTTGCACAGGCAGCAGGGCTGTTTTGTATTGGCCACGAGCGCTATGAAGCCGACGATCTTATTGCTAGCATGGCTTTAGAGATGCGCCAGCATGGGTTTCGAAATGTAATTGTCAGCGGTGACAAAGACCTGGCTCAAGTAATACGCGGCGATGATTATTGGTGGGACTTTGCACGCAACGAAGAACGTAACTCAGAGCGCGTAGTGGATAAATTTGGCGTACCACCTGAAGCGATTCAAGATTATTTGGGGCTATGTGGTGATGCAGTCGATAACATTCCTGGGGTGCCGGGTATCGGGCCAAAAACGGCATCCGCATTACTCCAGCGCTATTCTACAGTAGAAGGCGTTTATGAGAATTTGGATAATATTCGCCATCTGCAAATTCGTGGTGCTAAAACACTTGCAGCTAAATTGCGTGAGCATAAAGAACAAGCTGAATTGTCCAAGTTATTGGCAACTGTCGCCTACGACGCGCCAATTCCTTCTGGGCATGAGGTACTACGCAGGCGTGCGGCAGAGGTGACTAGTTTGCAAGAGCTAAGTCAAATAATCGGTGGGCGCGGTGAGGGCTTATTTCAGCGCTTAACCGCTTCTGCGAAATTGTTAGCAGCATAGGGTTTATGAAGAGCATTTAATTCCGACAATCCGAGTGGGTAGCCGAGGGCTTTCCTCAAATCCGCTGCAGATCTGTATTGAAATGCCCCGTATGATGTTTATCTAAATTCAATTTTTCTGTGATACCAAGCAACTGCAATCTTGCATCGCCTGCGATGATCTGCAATTATTTTGGTTCAGAGTTAATACAACCTTATTGCTATCAAGTTATTCGCTGAGCATAAGCAGGCAATGGAGTAAAACGTGTACCAAGCATATTTTGGTCTGACTGAGCGGCCGTTTTCAATCGCGCCAGACCCGCAGTACTTATATATGAGTTCTCGTCATAAAGAGGCCATGGCGCACTTGAGCTATGGCTTAACTCAGGGCGGATGTTTTATTGTATTGACGGGCGAAGTAGGCACTGGCAAAACAACCCTATGTCGTAACCTTCTTGCTGAGTTGCCCGACAACCTTGATGTCGCGTTAATATTGAATGCCAATATCAATGAGCAAGAGTTGCTACAAACGATTTGTGATGAGCTGAAGATCGATTACCGGCAAGATACATCACAGAAACAATTACTCGATCGAATCAATAAGTATTTGCTGGAAACCTTCGCGCAAAATCGCCATACCGTACTGATTATTGACGAGGCACAATTGCTGAATCGCGACGTGCTTGAGCAAATTCGCCTGTTAACCAATCTGGAAACCACCAAGTCAAAGCTACTGCAAATCATTTTAATCGGCCAACCCGAGCTTAACGATGTACTGTCACGTAACGACCTACGCCAACTGGCTCAGCGCGTTACTGCTCGATATCATCTTGGCCCGCTTAGACGCAACGAAATAGAATACTATATTCATTTCAGATTGAGTGTGGCTGGTTGTAAGAAGCCTCTGTTTAGTAAGCAAGCTTTAACCCGACTGCACGATATGACAGAAGGAATTCCCAGGCGTATTAATGTACTAGCAGATCATGCCTTGTTAGCAGCTTATTCCAACAATCAGTTATTGGTAGATGCGAAGATGGTAAAAGCCGCAGCTAAAGATGTATTTATCAAAACTGTAGGCCCTGAAAAGGGTGCAGTAAAATTTCCAAAATGGGCATTGTCGCTAGCGTTATTAGCGCTTCTGAATATCGGCTCGTGGTGGTATTTTTCTGGTTCCGCAGATTCGGTTCCAGCTCAGTCAAGCACCAGTGCTGACAATCAAAAGCCAGTTATCGTTGGGCAAGTTGACACGTCAATGCAAGCCGCAATTAAGTCAGACGAAACCAAAAATCGTGTTATTCAGCAAGCCCATTTACTGCCTTCAAGTGATTTGATTGATGAGCAAGCTAAGATTGTACTAAACACGCAGAGCAATAACTCTGCTTCTGATGATAAAGCGGTGGATGTTTCATATTCCCAGTCGACGGATGCGGGTTCAATACAGCCAGGAACAGTGATCATTGCTGATGAATTATTGGATTCTTCGACACAGCTACCTCCCCCTATTGATCTGGTGTCAGCAAAAGATACGCTATCCGAGGGTGGTCTTGATACGCCAATAATCCAAGCCAGTGATCAAGATGTAAATGCAGCGGGCTGGAAAGTTAGTGGTCTTGCTCAATTGCTGGAAACGTCTGCGGATGTCACCGGTGGAATTGTAGCAGCGCGGCAATTGGCCAGAATGTGGCAGATTGATTTACCAGAGAAAATATTGCAATCGCCGTGCGAAGTGGTACTGCGAAGTGGCTTAAGATGTTTGAATTTCACAACAGTAGAGAAACTACAACTGTATAACCGACCCGCGATTGTTGCAATTAGCAATAACAACCAATTATATAGAGTGATTGTAGAATCTATTGGGCCTGATTCAGTAATACTTCGCGTTGGTGGCTCGAAAAAAGTTATTAGCGTAGCAGAGTTAGAGGCACGCTGGGCCAGTGACGGCTTACTCTACTGGCGGCCTGATCAAGCTGGGTCTGCCTTCCTCGAGCAGGGTAATGACGGCGCAGTTGTTGTGCGCGTTCGAGCTTTATTGAATAGAGCGTTAAGTGCTAGCCGCATACCGTTACTGAATTCAATAGAGGCAACTCAGTTTGATTTGGATATGTCGCAAAAGGTATTTACCTTACAGTCGCGTTTCGGTATTACAAGTGATAGTAAGGTCGGCAATGAAACGTATATGCTGATGAACGAAATTGTTTCACCAGATACCACACCGGTTATTCGTAACCGTCTGCGCTAAGCGCAAACTAGAGGTGAATTTATGTCTACAATTTTAGATGCGCTTAGAAAATCTGAGCAAGAGCGCAAGCTAACTAAGCTACCGACCCTATCTGACATGCCGGCTCCACAAGAGCAGACTCGTTGGCCGCACTGGGTTATTCTCGGCCTAATTGTTCTATCGGTCGGTTTATTGGTGGTGGTTTTCGGCCTATGGCAGGGCTCTGATATGCTAGTCGGTACGCAAAACCCTCAATCTCAAGGCTCCTTATCTCAAAGTAATACCATTGTGGTGGATAACGAATCGATAGGTGAGGGGGCGACCGCGGTGCTTGCCGATGACGATATTATTGTCAACGTCGTGTCTTTTTCCGAGCAAGCAGACCAACGCTTTGTCATGATCAACGGAAAGATGTTTCGCGAGAACGATTTCATAAGAACGGGTTTGAAGGTGGTGGCAATTAAGCCTGACTCAGTGATAGTAAATCAGCGTGGTAGACGAATGGAGCTTGAGCCGTAGTTGTTTATGGCTTTTGGAATCAGTTTTATCTGCGGCTAAGCCTTGGAAAACCAAATATAGCCAGAAAAAAGCCATTGATTTGGTTATAATCGCGCCCCAGCTTGAAGGACTTAAGAGTTTAGAGGATTAGCACGGTCCGTTTTTTAGTTCCGCATATTACCGCTATACATTTCTTGAGCATTTTTTTAGTTAATCTCAACCACCACGCTCCTACTAACACGAATTCGTCACTGAGAATCCCATGAGTTTGTCCTCCGAAGTCGCAAAACGACGCACCTTTGCTATTATTTCGCACCCTGATGCGGGTAAGACCACCTTGACCGAGCGCTTGCTGCTATCGGGTGGTGCAATCCAAATGGCGGGTAACGTAAAAGCGCGTAAATCTGGTCGCCACGCCACGTCTGACTGGATGGAGTTAGAGAAGCAGAGAGGTATTTCAGTTACTTCATCGGTCATGCAGTTTGTGTATAACGACAAAATGATTAACCTGCTGGATACACCAGGTCATGCGGACTTCTCTGAAGATACTTATCGAACTTTAACCGCTGTAGACTCCGCGCTAATGGTGATTGATATTGCCAAGGGCGTAGAGGAACGCACCATCAAGCTGATGGATGTTTGCCGTCTGCGTACAACACCGATCATGACTTTCGTGAATAAGATGGACCGCGAAGGCCGTGATCCGATCGAAGTGATGGACGAAGTTGAATCCGTGTTGGATATAGCCTGCGCGCCAATGACGTGGCCAGTTGGTACAGGGAAATTATTTCGAGGTGTCTACCGACTCTATGATGACACGGTACATCTATTCGCCGGCCGTCCAGGCAACGACCCTAAGCAAGATCAGTTTATAAAAGGCCTAGACAGTGCCGACTTGGATGCAGTGCTGGGTGATTTTGCCAAGGAGCTGCGTGACGAAATAGAATTGGTCAAAGGCGCTAGTAATGAGTTTGATCTAGAGTTCTATTTAAGTGGCGATCTTACACCGGTCTTTTTTGGTTCGGCTATCTCTAATTTGGGCGTTGAGGAATTGATGGCCAACTTCGTTGAGCACGCGCCGCCGCCGCAGGGTCGCCACGCTGAAACGCGCTTTATAAGCGCAGCTGAAGAGAAGTTCACTGGTTTTATATTTAAAATTCAGGCCAATATGGACCCATCTCATCATGACCGAATCGCGTTTATGCGAATCACTTCTGGGCATTTTACAAAAGGCAAAAAAGTGAAACATGTGCGAATTAAGCGCAACATGGTCATTAATAATGCCAGTTCCTTTATGGCGGCGAAGCGTGAACAAACCGAAGACGCTTACGCAGGCGATATTTTAGGCATACACAATCACGGAACCATTCAAATCGGAGACACCTTTACAGAGGGTGAAGATCTAAAGTTCACAGGAATTCCAAATTTCGCGCCAGAGTTATTTCGACGCGTTCGCCTACAAGATCCTTTGCGCGCAAAAGCTTTGCAGAAAGGCTTGATTCAATTAAGTGAAGAGGGTGCAACCCAAGTTTTCCGACCCCTGATCAATAATGACTTAATCTTGGGTGCGGTCGGTATATTACAGTTCGACGTGGTCGCCTATCGTCTTAAAAGTGAATATAACGTAGACTGTGGTTTCGAGCCGGTACAGGTCGCGACTGCTCGTTGGTTACATTTTCCAGACGCAAAAATGGAAGAAGATTTCCGGCGTAAAAACGAGTCCCACATTGCGATTGATGGTGCTGAGTGCATGACCTACATCGCACCTAACATGGTCAATTTGCAATTGACCATTGAGCGTTGGCCCGACGTAGATTTTAGGACAACGCGAGAGATCTAATTCAAGCAACTCAAACTTCTTAATTTAATCTAGATACTAGGCAGCGTTATTTTAGGTTCATCGCTAGTGCGATAGATAACCCCAACGTGACCAATTAATTGCACCGGTTGGCTCTTCGACTGCGAGGTAATTTGCGCCAATAGCGCTACCTTTTCGGCCTTAGCGTTACTCGCTAATTTGATTTTGACGAGCTCGTGTTGATCTAGCGCTAGCTCTATCTCTTTCATTACTGCTTCGGTCAAACCCTTGCCACCGATGGTGACAATAGGGTTTTTACTATGGGCGATACCACGAAGGTAATTCTTTTGTTTTCCAGTTAAGTTCATTTAATGGGATAATGGATTTTCTTGAACGCGCGATTCTACTCATTTTTTAACTAAAAGCACCTCTTATGGCACGAAAAGGCAATAAAACTGGCGAATGGGCCAGGCGACATATTAATGATCCGTGGGTGAAGCGGGCGACCAGTCAAGGTTATCGCTCACGCGCAGTCTTTAAATTTAAAGAGATTGCTGAGCAGGATAAGCTGATTAGGCCCAATATGGTGATCGTTGACCTGGGTTCTGCACCCGGCGGTTGGTCGCAGTACATAGCCCGCACACTTGGTGAAAAAGCCACAATTATCGCTATCGACTTGATACCGATGGATGTCATTGATGGCGTACATTTCATCCAAGGAGATTTTCAAGATGATGAGGTCCTTAAAGAACTGGATGAATTACTCAATGGTCGAGTTATTGACCTTGTAATTTCTGATATGGCACCCAATATTACAGGGGTTAGAAGTGTTGATGAGGCGCAGTTCGAAAGCTTGTTAGACTCAGTGTTGTATTTTTGTGAGTTGCGTCTGAAAGCGAATAGCCACTTACTGGTTAAGTTGTTTGAAGGTACTGCTGCTCACTACTTTCGCCGAGAGGTAAAAAGTCGTTATAAAAGTGGTGTGGTCAGAAAACCAATTGCTTCTAGGCCAAAAAGTCGAGAATACTACTTTCTAGCTAAAAACCGTATTGCGTAGACGAATGGGCTGCGTAATAGGGTTTATTACGAGTAAATAACCGAGAGCGATTACAGCTTAGTAATTGTGAATGTAGTCGAATTCTCACTAACAATAGCTCACAACTTGTATTGCTTAGACTGGTACAATAACCAGCTAGCTTAAATTTATACCAACTTTTAGGTGTATACCTTGAATAAAATAACCAATATTGTCGTGCTGGGCCTGCTGTTTTTGATGGTCGGAACTTGGCTGGCTGATCAGTCTGCTCCTGCAGCGGATGTTGTAGAGCTGAAATACTCTGACTTTATGGCAAAAGTGACGGCAGGCAGTGTCACTAATGTAGTGTTAGACGAAGGTGCGCGACTAATAACCGGTGACACCACTCAAGGGGAGAAATTCAGCGTCGTAATGCCGTATGACGACAAGCTAGTCGATACCTTAGTTGGGCGAGGGATCGACTTTAAAGCAAAGCAACCGGAGAGCGGTTCGATTTGGAAGGCCATCTTGATTAACACTTTGCCTTTATTGTTGTTTATTGGTGTGTGGATTTATCTAATGCGTCAAATGCAGGGTGGTGGTGGTAAAGGCGCAATGAGCTTTGGTAAAAGTCGCGCCCGCATGCTTGACCAAGATACTAATCGTATTACCTTTGATGACGTTGCAGGCATAGAGGAATCCAAGGAAGAAGTTCAGGAAATCATCGAATTCTTACGTGAGCCAACTAAGTTTCAAAAGCTCGGCGGTAGAATGCCCAGCGGCATACTGCTGACTGGTAGTCCGGGTACGGGTAAAACATTACTAGCAAAAGCGATTGCTGGTGAAGCAGAAGTTCCGTTTTTCTCAATCTCCGGTTCTGACTTTGTTGAGATGTTCGTTGGTGTTGGTGCATCACGCGTGCGTGATATGTTTGACCAAGCCAAAAAAAGCGCGCCTTGTATTATCTTTATTGACGAGATAGATGCGGTAGGTCGCCAGCGTGGAGCAGGTATCGGCGGCGGTAATGATGAACGCGAGCAAACCCTAAACCAATTATTAGTCGAAATGGATGGGTTTGAAGGTGGCGAAGGCGTCATCGTAATCGCCGCAACCAACCGTCCAGATGTACTCGACAAAGCACTGTTAAGGCCGGGTCGTTTTGACCGTCAAGTTCATGTGCCGCTGCCTGACATACGTGGCCGGGAGCAAATCTTAAAAGTACATATGCGCAAGGTGCCTATTGATAAAACGGTTGATTTGGCAATTATCGCGCGAGGCACACCTGGTTTTTCTGGTGCTGATCTGGCAAACCTGGTTAACGAGGCTGCTTTGTTTGGCGCGCGTGCTGGTAAAAAAGTGGTCGAGATGTCCGACTTTGAACTTGCTAAAGACAAGGTGATGATGGGCGTGGAACGGCGTTCGCTTGTTATGCCTGAACATGAACGCTTAAATACCGCATACCACGAATCTGGTCATGCAGTGGTGGCTGAAATATTAAAAGACAACACTGATCCAGTGCATAAGGTCACCATTATCCCGCGTGGTCGAGCCCTAGGTGTGACCATGCAACTACCAGCGGAAGATCGCTATAGCCATGACAAAGAATACCTACTGGCCCGCATAGCCGTGCTCATGGGTGGACGTATTGCTGAAGAGATATTTATGCAGCAGATGACCACGGGTGCTTCGAACGACTTCGAAGTTGCCACAGAAATGGCTTATAACATGGTCGCTCGTTGGGGTATGAGCGAAGCCTTAGGAACTCGAGTCTACGCAGAAAGTAACGCTGAAATGATGGCTGGAATAAAGAAAAATCTGAGCGGCAAAATAGCGGATTTGGTCGATAGTGAACAATCAAAAATTATTGATGAGCAATACGCACGCGCGAAAAGTATTTTAGAAGATAATCGGGATAAAGTTGAAGCAATGACCAAAGCCCTGATTGAGTGGGAGACCATTGATTCAAGTCAGATTGCAGACATCATGGCCGATATCGAGCCAAAGCCACCGACTGCCAAAGTTGCTCCAAAAAGCAGCGATAGTGACTCTGGCGATGATAAACAAGATCGACCGGACATTAAGCCTCAGATGGATACGCCAGCCAACGAATCTTAGTTTAAGATTCAAGGCTTTTGAAGCATGTTAATAGATTTTTTGTGATAGTCACAATAAATCTATTGCGTGCTTGAATAGGTCTGTTTTACTTTGCGATTGTGACGACCAACTCAATATTGCAATTGTTGCAAAGGCCCCAAGTCGCGATAATGGGCATCATTAATGTGACCCCCGATTCTTTTTCAGATGGCGGACGCTTTGTGCAAGTTGATAGCGCATTACAGCATGGGTTGGCACTCTCTAGTGAGGGTGCAGATATTCTTGATGTCGGCGGAGAGTCTAGTCGTCCAGGAGCGACCGAAGTTTCTGTACAAGAAGAATTAGACCGCGTTATTCCAATTATCGAAATCTTGGCAAAAGAGACTGCGACGCCTGTTTCGATCGACAGCTATAAACCCCAAGTGATACGCGCCGCAGTTGCCGCTGGGGCAGCGATGATAAATGATGTAAATGCTTTACGCGCAGAAGGGGCATTACAAGCGGCAGCACAAACGCAGGTGCCGATTTGCCTCATGCACATGCAGTCTCAACCAAAAACCATGCAACAGTCGCCGCAATATAAAAATGTTGTTGCTGATGTAATAGAGTTTCTAACCCAACGGATTGTTGCGTGCACAGAAGCGGGTATTTCTATTGATAGCTTAATAGCCGATCCAGGGATTGGCTTCGGTAAAACATTGCAGCACAATCTTGCGTTATTAAATGCGGTTCCTGAAATGCGCGCCAAACTCGGCTGTGAATTGTTGATTGGGGTTTCGCGCAAGTCCATGATAGATATCTTGTTAAAACGTCCAATAGATCAACGTTTGTATGCCAGTCTTGGATTGGCTGTGCAGGCGACCCTAAATGGGGCTAAGATAGTCCGCGTACACGATGTGCGGGCCACCTACGATGCGGTGCGATGCGTCGAAGCGGTGTCGAATTCAAGTTGATTTTATTTAATTTCTAAGCCGTTGTGTGACGGTAAACATGAGTAAGAATCTAATGATAAAAATAGTAATAAGCTATGAGTAAGCGTTTTTTTGGAACCGATGGTATCCGCGGCAAAGTCGGTATAGAGCCGATCACGCCAACCACTATAGTGCATCTTGGTTGGGCTCTGGGAACTGTAATCAAGCGCCGTTACGGAAAAGGGAGCGTTCTGGTTGGTAAAGATACTCGAGTATCGGGTTATCTGCTTGAATCCGCGATGGAGGCCGGCCTCTCTTCCGCCGGCATGGATGTCACCATGCTTGGGCCATTGCCTACTCCGGCAATCGCCTACCTAACCCAAACCGCGAGAGCCAATGCGGGTGTGGTAATCAGTGCATCACACAATAGTTATGAAGACAATGGGATTAAGTTTTTCTCTGCTAAGGGTGCCAAGATTTCCGATGAAATACAGCACGAGATAGAAGCGCTAATGCAGCAACCCCTTGAGGTGGTATCTTCCGAAGAGTTAGGCAAAGCTTATCGTATGGATGATGCCGTAGGGCGCTATGTCGAGTTTTGTAAAGCCACCATTCCACGACGCATGGATTTTAAAGGTCTTAAAGTCGCCTTGGATTGTGCAAATGGAGCTGCTTATCAATCTGCACCAGCGGTGTTTCATGAACTAGGTGCCGATATTCATGTGATTAATAATAAACCCAATGGTTTTAATATTAATTTAGACTGTGGCTCGACTCATATTGAAGGACTGTGTCAAGCCGTCTTGGCTGAGAAATGTGATGTAGGGATAGCCTTTGACGGCGATGCCGATCGGGTGCTCATGGTAGACCAACATGGACACGTGGTAGATGGTGATCAATTATTGTTCATAATCGCAAACAGTTTGCACAAACAAGGTCGTTTGAAAGGTGGCGTTGTGGGCACTCTAATGAGTAATTTTGGGATGGAAAAAGCACTCCAGGAGCGAGAAATCCCGTTTGTCCGCGCTAAAGTTGGCGATCGCTATGTAATGCAAGAGTTGCAGGCACGCGATTGGGTGATTGGTGGGGAATCTTCAGGGCATATTATCTGCTTAGATAAAACCACAACTGGGGATGGTTTGGTTTCTGCATTACAGGTTCTATCGCAAATGCAGTTTATGGAGCAACCATTGCATGAATTGGCATCTCAGATGGAGATGTACCCACAAGAAATGATCAATGTAAGTTTACCAGTAGATACCAAAGCCTCCGATGTGTGTCAACTTGATGCAGTAAAACAAGCCGTACAACGTGCCGAAACTGAGTTGGCTGGGACAGGCCGTGTACTACTCCGGCCATCAGGAACCGAGCCAGTTATTAGGGTAATGGTCGAAGGTCAGGACCAAATTCTGGTAGAGCGCTGCTGCGAGGCTATTTCTGAGGCCGTGAACCAACAATTGAGGTCTTAGGCATGACGTCAATTCCGTCAAAAAAAGCCTGTTTCGTGTAGTGCTAAACAAGGCGCTATGTTAACATCCGCGCTCTCCTGAGATCGAGTCAAACATGAGTAAGAGACGCTTTTTAATAGCAGGCAATTGGAAAATGCACGGCAGTCAAGATATGACTGCTAAGTTGATTGCTGGTGTCGTTGAACGTTTAAATTCATCAGCTCATGCCAGCGATGCTATTGATGTGTTAGTTTGTCCGCCGTCAGTGTATTTAGCGGCGGCTCAGCTAGCAAGTAAAGGCACTCAGATAGCGATTGGATCACAAACTGTAAGCCCCTTTGATTCAGGCGCTTATACCGGCGAAATATCGCTGGCAATGCTCTCTGAATTTGGCTGTACTTATGCATTAGTAGGTCATTCTGAAAGACGTGAACTATTTTCTGAAACAAATAGCGACATTGCTGAAAAGTTTACCGCTTGTATCGCCAGTGAAAGTAACATAGTGCCAGTGCTCTGCATTGGCGAGACTTTAGAGCAACGCCAAACAGGCGCAACTGAGTCAGTGATAGCAGCTCAACTAGATGCAGTTATTTCGCTTAGTGGTATTACCGGCTTTGACAAAGCGGTTATTGCGTACGAACCAGTTTGGGCTATTGGTACTGGTGAAACAGCTAGTCCTGAGCAAGCGCAACAAGTGCATCAGTTCATACGCAATAAATTAGCGACATTAGACGCCGTTATTGCGAATAAAGTAAGAATTTTATATGGCGGCAGTATGAAGCCAAGTAATGCCCAAGAATTATTAGCACAGCCTGATATAGACGGTGGTTTAATTGGTGGCGCAGCTCTGCAAGTAGATAGTTTTTCAGGTATCTGTGACGCAGCATTAGATTTAGTAGGTTGATCGTTATTGCGAGCCGAAGGCACTGTAATTTCGATTTAGTAAGACAAACAACGTAATTTAAAAATAGTCGATATCGTCGATTAGTAAGAAAGAGTTAATAAAATGACAACAACAATTTTAATTATCATCAATGTCTTCGCGGCATTATCCATTATCGTTCTAGCGTTGATGCAACAAAGCAAAGGCGACATGGGTTCGGCATTTGGCGGCGGTGGCTCACAAAGCATGTTCGGTAGCCGAGGTTCAGCAAACTTTTTGAGCAGATTAACTGCCACAATGTGCGCAGCTTTCTTTATCTCAAGCTTAGCCCTTGCTTACGTCTACGCTAAACGAGCCGAAGCGACCAGCGTAGTAGATAGCCAATCGAGTTTACTAACACCAGCAGTTGAGAGTGAATTGCCCACCATTGAAGGTGAAGCCATAGAAACGGATGCAAGCGGTGATATTCCTGTAATTGAAGAGCGTCAAGAAGCCGCAAATGATGCTTTTGACGGAACTAAGGAATCCGCTTCAGACGCAATTGAAACACAGATACCTGTTGTTCCAGACAGCACTAACTAAGAATAATGCCCAGGTGGTGAAATTGGTAGACACGCTATCTTGAGGGGGTAGTGACGCAAGTCGTGCCGGTTCAAATCCGGCTCTGGGCACCAATATTATTAAGGCTCGATCTTCTTTAAGAGGATCGGGCCTTTGTTTTTTTGAGACCAATTGTCCGGCGCATGATCACTATATCTAACCAGCAGAGGTAGACAATGTGCAGGCGCACAAGTGTCGTGCAGGACAGGAGCCCCGAGATCGATCACACTATCTATCGGAGGTCGTGGCGCATTCGGGGCTTATAAATGAGTTTTAGTGTCACCCTGTAGTAATCCTTGCCTCTGTAAAGTTCCATTTAGTGAATCGAAGTTCGCATGTTAGGCCAGGTTTATCAAGTCCTACTGATGGGTGTTGTTAACTAGTGTTAGTTGACTCAAGCCACTCGTCCTTTGTTGTTCGTGTCATCGATTCACGCTCTGTAAAAACCCTGAGGATATTGCCCGTACGGTGCTTAGTGTAGGGGTTGTTGGCTTGACGCTTACCTTTAGTTCGCTTCTGATTCTACTAATTGTATTGTTGGGGGATATAAGTTGACCGAGATAGCGAGTTGTTTTGGCATGAAACATTATGCCGGCGTTGCAAGCGCGGTTAGCGCACTTACACGTCAGATGTCTATTGATAGTAGTTTGCTGAGCGACGTTAATAGTGTTGTAAAAAGATTTGATGGGATGGACCCGCTCCATTTGATACGGCATCGAAATGTGCCAAGATTGGAGCGTTAACTAACCAGTCTAAACCTCAAAGAGGTAGGAGCGAGTCCATGAGTAACTACCCGAGTTGGTATTGATCTGGCCTAAAACATCTTTCAAGTTTGTGCCGTCGATAAGTACGGAAAAGTACTCTTTAACAAAACGATAAAAAGGTCTGAACTGAAATCGTTTATCGCCAACATTCCGGCCTGCGAAGTGATTCTAGAATCATGCGCTTCGTCGAATTATTGGTGTCGAGTTTTTAGTGCGTATGGACATAAGGTTAAGCTTATTAATCCAGCTTACGTTCGCCCTTATGTAAAGACTAATAAGAATGATGCGGCGGATGCCGAGGCATTATGTGAAGCAGCTGCTCGTCCGACCATGCGCTTTGTTCAATCCAAGACCCCTGAGCAACAGGACGTGCAGTTATTGCACAGAGTCAGAAAAGGATTGGTCTCTCGAAGAACGAGTTTAAGTAATCAACTGCGTGGTTTATTGGGCGAGTATGGCATCACCATCAACGAAGGTATCAATAACGTCCGTAAGCAGCTGCCTCGAATCCTAGAGGATGCCGAAAATGATTTATCATCGGCAGGGCGATGTGTCTTTGCTCAACTATACGATGAGCTAGTCGAAATAGATAAACGGGTAGAAAGTCTGAGCAAACAATTAACACAGTTAAGTAAGAGCCATTCTAGGTGCTAGCAATTTACGACCGTTTACGGTATTGGCTCAATGATCTCCACTGCGCTATACGCCGCGATGGGCGACCTCAAACACGATAAAAACGGTCGAGAGTTTGCCGCCATCCTAGGCTTGGTTTCGAGGCAATACAGTACCGGTGGACAACCGAAGCTCGGCGGCATCAGCAAACGTGGCGACACCCAGACAAGACCATTACTGATACAAGGTCGACAAGCGGCGCTCAGTCGCATGCCTAAGCGTGATGATGATCTAAGTCGCGGCTTGTAAGATTAAAGAACGCAGAGGCCATAACATTGCGACTGTGGCGTTGGCGAATAAGCTGGCGCGCATCTGCTGGGCAATCGCTCACAATAATACGACCTTTGAATTAAAGGGCGCGTAGCAAAAAGTACTTACCGAGGTATAGCTTAAGTAAACAACCGAAAAAGAGGTTAAACCCTCTCAGACAGAACCTGTCGTGGTCATGGTTCAACTAAGCCGTAGATTTGATGGGGTGTCTGGGAGCGGTTCCCATTATGGCTCGAGTGGTGCTCAACAAAAGCCACTCTTAAAGAAGCCGGATATACGACTGCCTACCTATCTTCCATTTAAGCTCGCGAACTCTCAAAACGATAGAAGGCTAAACATGTTTTTAAACGAATAAGTACGTTGATTTAATCGGCGGGTCCATATATTGACCCCTAGGGCTCTACACCCCTGGTGGTGCGAAAATTAGCCCACGGAAAAACCGACAAATATAAGCCAATCGTAGACGCATCCAGCGAATAGAGAGAGTTGCCGAACCGAAAGTTATGCCCCTATGTTTTGCTTTGACAACGCTTGAGTAAGGTGCCAAAAAGCGCCTCATACAATTCGTAAGGCTTGCTCTCATTTATCCGAGATGAATTTGATCGTGTTAAGCGCACGCTGCCCAAATAATATAAGCGGTGCGCTTGAGCACTAACATTCTCGACCACATCTCGAAGACTATTGCGGCCGGTCAACTGCGCCATCGGGAGGCTCACAAACTGAGACCAACGTGACGCCGTTCTGAACGCACGTCCCGAATGGTGCTGTTTTGCGAGGGTTTCGAATTCATGTCTCGGAACAATTTTTAGGATTTGATTCAATACTGTATTACAATGTGGCATGGTCTGATTTTCCTTTTTGAGTCAATGACTAGGCGTAAAGCTATTTTATCAAATGTTTTGGAAAATCAGTTTTTTTCAAATTAACTGAGCAGCAGTGCTATTAGGTATATATATGGATGTCGACGAAAACGCGCTGACTTTAATTACTTGAAAACAGAAACCAGCAACTCAAGGAGAATACAAGATCTGTTACGCGAAACAGGCTTCAAGACTCTCGTTTTATTTACCATAATCATTTTTGTGGTAATCGCCTTAGCCGCGCCTCA